>NZ_JAVIJF010000039.1:0-27309 GCF_033977145.1 Mesorhizobium montanum
ACCTGAATCAATCAACAGGTCGGTTCGAAGCGGCCGCTCATGATCGCGTGAAATCCCTGCTCACGATCAAATGAAATGAGCGCTCACCATCGCGTGAAATGGCTGCTCACAATCAGCGAAATGCGCAGCCTGACGCCGAAGCGAGAAGATTGTGCGGTGCTTGCTGGCAAGTCGACGCTGAACCGGCTGGAGCACGGCCGGGTCGGGGAGCCGACGCGCTATCACAAGATCAGTTACGACAAGGTCGCGTTGGAGGCCTTGTTCGTGGACCTGTTCCTGGAAGCCCACGACAAGCCGCCGGCCGAGATCGTGCTCGATCTCGACGCCACCGATGATCCGCTGCACGGCCGGCAGGAAGGCAGGTTCTTCCACGGCTACTACAACTGTTACTGCTATCTGCCGCTCTACATCTTCTGCGACCGGCACCTGCTGGCGGCAAAGCTCAGGCGTTCCAACATCGATGCCAGCAAAGGAGCGGTCGAGGAGGTTGAGCGGATCGTGACCCAGATCCGCAAAGCCTGGCCTAGGGTCCACATCATCCTGCGCGCCGATTCCGGCTTTGCGCGCGAGGAACTGATGGCCTGGTGCGAGATCAACCGCGTCGACTACGTCTTCGGGCTCGCCCGCAACGAACGGCTGGAAACCAAGATCGCCCCGGCCCTCGAGGAAGCCTGTCTGGTCTCCAGGAAAAGCGGCCAGGCCGCCCGGGTCTTCCGCGACTTCAGGTGGTCGACAAAAGACAGCTGGTCGCGCCGCAGGCGGGTCGTGGCCAAGGCCGAATGGATGACACAGGGCGCCAATCCGCGCTTCATCGTGACCTCACTCAAGCCGGAGCGCTGGGCGGCACGGGCGCTTTACGAGGAGCTCTACTGCGCCCGCGGCGACATGGAGAACCGGATCAAGGAATGCCAGCTCGACCTCTACGCCGATCGTACCAGTGCCAACTCACATGCGCGCCAATCAGCTGCGGCTGTGGTTCGCCTCGTTTGCGTATGTCCTGATCTGCGCCCTGCGTCGCCTCGGTCTTCCCCATACCCGGCTCGCCAACGCCAGCTGCGGCACGATCAGATTGAAACTGCTGAAGATCGGCGCACAGGTGCGCGTCTCGGTTCGTCGCATCAAGGTGGCGATGGCCTCAGCGTGTCCCTATGCCGAGGAGTTCGCCCTGGCTCACGCCCGAATACGTGCCGCGGCTCTGTGACGCCGCCGGACCCGAACCCTTCTCACAAACAACACAGGATACATTGCTGAGGAACCCGACCGTCGCACCACCGCGGCGCTGATCGCGCACGTCCTCAAACTCCACAGCCATGCCAGTGCCCGCGCCGCGTCACAACGGAGCCCGGCGCTAGATTCGGTGAGATAAGCGGGCTAGGGCCCAAGCCTGTGCAACTACTACCGTGCGCAGGCGCTTGCTGCAAGCGGCCTGCATGGTGAGGGCTAACCCTGCCGATCCTGGCGCGCTACGCCTCCGGCGAGGCCTTCACCGGATGGGTACGGCGCGCGGCCAGCGACACCGGGTGCCTCGCACCGAGATCCGATCTTCTCGCCAAACGCAGGTTCCTTTCGTGACTGACCTCTCGCGCTGCCAAGCTCGGCAAGGAAAAGGGGGCGGCATGGCGCGACTGACAGGGCAGTTTATACCTCCTCGTAGGCCGGTCAGTCCATCAAATGTGAATGATCCTGTGTTTGTCGATCCTGCAAACCTTGCGTCCCAAACCGGACAAAATGTCGGAAGTCCGACGAAACGGTCGCCCGGTGCGGCGCGACAGATGCGAGCGCGCATTGCCTCGCCTGAATTGTTCGGGATTTTGAACCATTGCCTAATCTGATTTGCTCCCGCATTTCGGTGGCAGCAGCAATTAGATGAGGCAGGTTAGCATGGCGACGGGGACGAGCTGGTGAGAGCGGTAACGGACCGCTACGCCCGAAGCGACCGGGCAGAGAAGTCGCGCATTTTCGATGAGTTTGTGGCGGTGAGCTTTCGCCGCAAGCATTCGCCGGTTGCGAGACGAATCGCAGGTGGCCATCCGGGGCCGCGGCCGGAGCGGCGGCTTTATGACAATGCAGTTGGTGGAGCTCTGATAGTGCACCGGACCTGCGGGAAGCGGCTGAAGGCGCTGGTGCCGGTCCTGGTTGAGGCGAGAGCGTCATGGGCACCTTCCGCTTGCGCCGGCAATCCGGATGCGGCTTTTGGCGATGAGTGCGGCAACGTCGACCGAGCGCTGCTGCGGTCCGCCAGACCGCAGGTGGCGGCAAGCTGCGCCAGCCCGCGCCACCCCAGGCGCTGCGGCAGAGCATTCCGATCCGCACCTTCGCCGACTGGCAGGATCCGCCGCCCGGCTTTGCCGACGCCGATCTGGTGGCACACAACGGCCCGGCACGATGGGTTCGAGCCGGCAATCGGCCGATCATAAGGCAACGGATAATGTCGGTGTCGGGGAGCATTTCACGGTGAGTCAACGGCTTCTCATCAGAATTGTCCCGCCACAGGCGTGGGCCGGTCCGTCGGTATGCGCGAGTGGTGCAGCTCAAATGATGCGCCAAGTGGCACGCAACTTGCTTAGATGATTTTGTCACGGCGGACGACCTCGATGCGTCACGAAGGCAGGCTCTCACTCTTTAGCGCGTACATGCTCGAGCCGATCCTTCGACCAGATCGACGTGGTTGGCTACTTGGACAGCGACTTTTGACCTGATTGGAGCGTTCGATGCTTCATCGTTATTATGAACTCCCGTCCATGACTGGTCTTGAGGCATTCGAGGCGTCGGCCCGCCACCTTTCATTCAAGCTTGCGGCTTCAGAGTTGAACGTGACACCAGGAGAGATATGCCAGCAGATCAACGCCCTTGAGGACGAGCTCGGGGTTCCGCTGATAGTGAAGTCGGAAACTTGCGTCATGCTTACCAGCTCTGGGATAGATTTCTATAACGTGTTGGCAAACAGCCTCTCCAATGTGTCCAACGTAGTGGAAGGCATTAAACGTGGCGATCGTTCCCTCAATGTCACGATTGCCTCGAAAATGCGTTCGCGTCGATGTGGCTGATACCGTGCATGCCGCGCTTTTGCGCACAGCTTGCAGATATCACAGTCGACATGTGATTGCCGACAGTCCACGCGACTATCTCCTCGCTAAGGTCGAGCTACGCATCCGCTATGGCTTCGGCATATGGCCTGGTAGCGGAACTGTTATTTGGCGACGTCATGTAATCCCATCTGTCGGCCCGGCTTCGCCCAAGAGCACTGCGATGCGGCGGCCAACTGCTTGCCGGAACTGCCCCTCCAGCCTCATTCGCCAGCAAGTCGATCTGAGAGCAACAGCACGCACCATCGAGATCCTCCATCGCGGCAAGCGCATTGCCGTCCATCAGCGCCGCTATGGCGGCCGTCGTCATGGGACGGATCCGGATCATATGCCCAGCTCCCACCGGCGATATGCCGAGTGGACGCCGGATCGCTTCCGTCGCTGGGCCGCATCCGTCGGGCCCGAGACGGAAGGCTTGGTTGTCGCAATCCTCGCCAGCCGCCCGCATTCCGAGCAAGGCTTTCGGACATGCCTAGGTGTCCTTCGCCTGTTTCGCAATATCCCACGCGATCGCGCCGACGCCGTGTCAGCCGGCGTCGAGATCGGTGGGCTGAACTGCAAGAGCATCGCTTCGCTTATCGCCAATCACAAGGCCGCAAGGCATTCCACCGAACCGACCGCCATCGTCAATCACGCCAATCTGCGTGGCCCTGATTACTTCCATTGACGAGACACACCAATGCTCATCCATCCGACCATCGACATGCTGCGCGAACTCGGCCTTCATGGCATGGCCACCGCCTTCCAGGAGCTCGACGCACAATCCAAAGCACGCGGCCTTGAGCATGGCGAATGGCTTGCCATGCTGCTCGAGCACGAGGCCACCATGCGTCGCCAGAAGCGGGGGCTTGCGCAAAAAAGTATCCTGCCGCGTGATTTTATTTCGGCTGCCGGCTGCGCAAACCTTGCATATAAGAACGAGCCTGAAGCCAAATTGGAGCCAGGCCGATGTCGTTCAAAGGCGTTATTCCACCCGTCACCACGCCCTTTCATGCGGACGGATCGATCGACCGCGACGGCTTCTGCGTCATGGTCGAGCATCTGGTGTCGTCAGGCGTGCACGGCATCATCATCGGCGGCACGACCGGCGAATACTACGCGCAATCGCGCGATGAACGCGTCGGCCTGCTGAAGCTTGCCAAGACCGTGGTGAAGGGCAAGGTGCCGCTGATCGCCGGCGTCGGCGCCATCCGCACCGAGGACTGTATCGAATACGCGCTGGTCGCCAAGGACCTGAAGTATGACGGTATTCTGATCGGCTCGCCATACTACGCCGTTCCCACGCAGCTGGAACTCGCCAATCACGCGCTGGCGATCGACAAGGCCGCCGACATGCCGGTGATGCTCTACAACTATCCCGGACGCACCGGCACGATGATGGACCTCGAGTTCCTCGACCGTGTCGGCCGCAGCACCAATTTCTGCGCCATCAAGGAGTCCAGCGGCAGCATGAACCAGCTGCACGCGCTGGCGCGCGACTATCCGCATATCGACCTGTTCTGCGGCATGGACGATCAGGCGCTCGAATTCTTCGCCTGGGGCGCCAAAGGCTGGGTCTGCGGCGCCGGCAATTGCCTGCCGGCAGAGCATATCGCGCTCTACCAAGCCTGCGTCATCGAAAAGGATTTCACCAGGGGCCGGCAGATCATGTCGGCGCTGCTGCCCTTGATGCGCGTCCTCGAGCATGGCGGCAAGTTCGTGCAGAGCGTCAAGTTCGGCTGCGAGCTGGCCGGGCTGCCGGCCGGCCCGGTGCGCCGACCGATGCGGGCGCTCGACGACGAACAGAAGCGCGAACTCGAGACGACGATCCGCACCCTTAAAACCGTCATCGCCTCCATCACCGCAAAATCCCAGAAGAGGGCTTCCGAGAATGTCATCGCTATTAACGCGTGATGAGTACAAGAATCTGGCGGACAGCCTGCCGCTGCCGACCAACGCGGTGATCGACGGCAAGGCGCGGGCGGCACAATCCGGCGAGACTTTCGAGACCATCAATCCCGCGACGGGGCAGGTGATCGCCAGGATCGCTTCCTGCGGCGAGGCCGACGTCGATCTTGCCGTCGAGAAGGCGCGGCTGGCGTTTGAATCGGGGGTGTGGTCGCGCGCGCATCCGAGCGAGCGCAAGCGCCTGCTGCGGCGCTTGGTCAAGCTGATGAAGCGAAACGTCCATGAGCTGGCCGTGCTTGAGACACTCGAAAGCGGCAAGCCCATCTACGATGTCTCAACCATAGACATTCCCGAGGCACTGCATTGTCTCGAATGGCACGCGGAGGCGACCGACAAGCTCTACGGCCAGACGTCGCCTTCCGGCGACGACGTCGTGTCGATGATCGTGCGCCAGCCGCTCGGCGTGGTGGCCTGCGTTCTGCCCTGGAATTTTCCCATCCTGATGCTGGCCTGGAAGATCGGTCCGGCACTCGCGACCGGCAATTCCGTGATCGTCAAGCCGGCCGGCCAGACCAACATGTCGACCTTGCGCATTGCCGAGCTTGCGCATGAGGCTGGATTGCCTCCGGGCGTCCTGCAGGTGGTCACCGGCCCCGGTGGGGTCATTGGCAAGGCGCTCGGAATGCATCCAGGTATCGACATGGTCGCCTTCACAGGCTCAACCGATGTCGGCCGGAAATTCCTCGAGTATTCCGCCAGGTCGAACCTAAAGCGTGTCGTGCTCGAGTGCGGCGGAAAGAATCCGTGCATCGTGCTCGACGACGCCGAGAACCTTGATGTCGTCGCCCAGCACGTAACGCAAGCTGTGTTCTGGAATATGGGTGAGAACTGCTCGTCCAGTTCCCGCCTGATCGCTCACGAAAAGATCAAAGACAGCCTTGTCGAGGCGGTGCTTCACAAACTCAAGGAATGGCCCTTGGGCGAGCCGCTCGATCCAGGCAACCGGCTCGGTGCCATCGTGTCGAAAGAACAGTTCGACCGCATCATGGGCTACGTCAAGATCGGCCGGGACGAAGGCGCCAGGATCGTGACGGGCGGGAAGGCCTACAAACACGGCAAGGGCTATTTCATCGAACCGACGATCTTCGACGATGTCACGCCGCAAATGACGATCGCACGCGAGGAGATCTTTGGGCCGGTGTTGTCGGTCATCAAGGTGGCCAACGCAGACGAGGCGGTCCGGGTGGCTAACGATACAGAATATGGGCTGGCCGCCTCTATCTTCACCGCCAATCTCGGCAAGGCGCATCGCATCGCGCGCGACGTCCGCGCCGGCACTGTGACCATCAACTGCTACGGCGAGGGCGACACCACGACCCCATTCGGCGGCTTCAAGCTTTCGGGCTTTGGAGGTCGGGACAAGTCGCTTCACGCACATGATCAGTACACCGAGCTCAAGACCATTTGGGCGGATATTTCCGACCCGAAGGTCGCGCGCTCCGTTGACTAGCGAGAGAGACGTCAGAGTGCTTCACGTCACAAGGATACCTGCCGACATCAATATGTCCGGCTGGTATGCGCTCCTCCCGCCTCCCAAGGCGCCGGAGGTGCTGCGCGGCCGCTACGAGGCCGATTGGGTTATTGTCGGGGGTGGCTTTGCCGGCCTCGCGGCCGCGCGGCGCCTTTCACAGCTGGTTCCTACAGACCGCATCGTTGTGGTCGATGCCCAGCGTATCGGTTGGGGTGCGGCTGGTCGGAACTCGGGTTTCATGATCGACCTACCACACCAGCTTGCCGGCGAAAATTATGGTGGCGCCCAGGATCATGACCGCAAACGCATCCGCATGAACCGCGCTGCCATTGAATTCTCAGCCTCGGCGGCAGACGAATACGGATTGCAGCGCTTCTTCGTGCGGGCCGGCAAGTTTCATGGAGCCGCAACGGAACATGGTCTCCGTTCCCTGCGCGACTTCGAAGGTCATCTGATCGGCCTGGCGGAGCCCTTCCAAAGCCTCGATGCCGCCGATCTGAAGCGCATCACGGGAACGGATTTCTTCATCGGCGGGACGTTCACCCCGGGAACGGTCATGGCGCAGCCAGCCGGCTTCATCCGCGGCCTCGCCGAAGGCTTGTCGGGTCGCGTGCAACTCTTCGAGAATTCGCCGGTCATATCGGTGCAGACGGGCAAAGTGCATACGGTGAAAATCGCCGAAGGCGAGATCGCCGCGCCACGGCTGATCCTGACGGTCAACGGTCACCTCGAAAGCTTCGGGTTCTTCAAGAAGCGCCTGCTGCATGTCTTCACTTATGCCAGCATGACAAGGCCGCTCTCCAAAAGCGAGCAGGCGGCTCTGGGCGGCGAGCCGCATTGGGGCCTGATCCCGGCCGACCCGATGGGATCGACCATCCGGCGCATCGGTGACCGGATCGTCGTCCGCAACACCTTCACCTATAACCCGGACATGTCGACGAGCGAGAAGCAGGTCGCCCAGATCGGCGTTGGCCACGTTCGATCATTCCGGGCGCGCTTCCCGATGCTGGGCGACATACCGATGGAGTTTCGTTGGGGAGGACATCTGTGCCTTTCCCTCAACTCTGCGCCGGCGTTTGGAGAAATAGAGGAACGAGTGTTTGTTGCCGGATGCTGCAACGGGCTTGGGACGGTGCAGGGCACCCTTTACGGAATGCTGGTCGCCGACCTTGCCGCCGGCAGCAACGAGCCGATGGTCGCGGAGGCCCTGAACGAGCCGGCTCCGTCCCGCCTCTATCCTGAGCCACTAATGTCGATCGGCGCACCACTGAAATTGTGGGCGATGCACCTGCGCGCGGCGCGCGAACTTTAAGGTCAATTGCCGCGCTCTTCGGCCGAAACCTCACGTAGCCATGCTCGAAACAACTCCGCCGCAGGCGACAGGATTCGATTGTCGTTCCAGGTCAGATAATATGCTCCAGGAGCGGGCAGTTCGAGATCTGTGATCCGTACCAGTTTGCCTTCCTCTATCAGTGTCCGAACCAACCGGTGCCACCCAACCGCAACTCCTTGGTCGGCCTGGGCAGCCTGCAGCGTCACGAAAAATTTTCCAAACCTGCGGCCTCGGGGGGCACCGTGGGGAATGCCTGCGCGACGCAGCACTTCATCCCAATCAGCCCATTCGGGGTCGACCCAATTGACGTGCAGAAGTGGCAGCTCCGATAGAGACTCCGCAGTGGCGTCCCGATGAACTTGGGCGAACCCCGGACCGGCGACAGGATAGATGACGTCGTCAAAAAGCATTTCAGTGGTTTCATCGGACCACGAACCGAACCCGTAGCGAATGCGCAGATCAACCTCGGAGCGACGGTAGTCGCGAGAGTTATCAGAAATAAGGTGATCGACCGCAATTTCCGGGTAGCGCGTCCAAAAGCCAGGCATGCGCGGGATCAACCACATCGAAGCGAATGCATCTGAGCACGCAACGGTGACATTTTTGGACCGATCGCCGCGCTTGACCGTCCTGACAACCTCGGACGCTTTGGAAAAGCCGCTAGCCAATACCGCATAGAGATCTTCGCCGGCGCTGGTGAGCATGACGCCACTTCCCAGTCGGACGAATAGGGGGACGCCGATTTCCTCCTCTATCGCTTTTATTTGCCGACTGACTGCGCCAGGCGTCACATTCAGTTCCGAAGCCGCGAGCTTGAACGACAGGTGCCTCGCAGACGCTTCGAACACCGCTAACGCTGTCAATGACGGCAGGTCGTAATAGCGACGAACCATTTAATATAAGCTCCAAGAACTCGTGACGCATGACGCGTTGGCAACGCCTGAGGCCAGAACGCTAACGATGTCAAGAGGCACTGTTGCCAGGCGATGACACGGCCCAGAAATCCCTTCACATCCATAATGCGGGCGTCAACCTGCAATGCAGGTCGAGGAGGACGCATTCCGGACTTATCGTGCTGCATCAAAATCAACTCGGGGATGAGACTTTTGCAGGGGCCGAGTCTCTGGTCTTTGGCATGTGGTTCGAGGATATATATGCTCGTCGAAGAATAGTTTGAGACAATGACCGATGGCAGGAAGCGATGACGAACAACCCTACCGCGGAGGCTTGCCTGACCTTTGTACATATCGTGAGTGACCGTTGTGGCACTCGCGGGCTTTCTGAGGCGCTTCGAGGCCGACTTTGTCGGACGCAGACAAACATCTGCTGCAGCGCCGGCCTATCAAAAACGAGATCTACTCTGGAGGTCCAATTGGCTTTTCATCCAAGTTTGCGGCCGCGTCGAGACGGCGCTTAAAGCAGGATACTTCGATGGCGGAACGACTGTCAGGAAAAATTGCAATAATCACCGGTGGTGGACGCGGCATCGGCGCCGGAATCACCAGACGCTTCGCGGAGGAAGGGGCAACAGTTGCCATTGTGCAAAGGAATCCGCCGCCTGATGCCCTGCTCGACGAGCGTGTGACTTACGTGAAGGCCGATCTTTCGAACTCAGCGAATATTGCTTCGGCCGTACAGTCCGTCGTCGAGCGGTTCGGGGGCCTCGATGTCCTAGTCAACAACGCAGGGATCATGTTCGAAAAGACTATCGACGAAATGACCGAGAGCGAATGGGACCAGATGATGAATATTAATTTGAAGGCTCCATTCTTGCTGACCAAGCAGGCTGTGCCGCATTTTCGAAAGCGTGGCAGCGGAACCATCATCAATATCGGCTCGATCGAGGGACTGGCATCCAATCCTCGACATGCTGCATATTGCGCCTCGAAGGCAGGAATTCACGGGTTCACCGCAGCGATAGCCGTCGATCACGGGCACGAGGGAATCCGCTGCAACGCGATCGCGCCAGGCTGGATCAATTCCGCTCTTAGCGAGATTTACATTGACGGCATGACCAACAGCGCCCGCGTCCGGAAGGAGTTGCTGGCAATGCATCCGGTCGGACGCCTGGGCGAGCCGAGGGATGTCGGCAATCTGGCGGTCTGGCTTGCTTGTGAAGAGAGCGCCTTCGTGACCGGGCAGGTCTACGTTGTCGACGGCGGCCGGACAAAGAAACTGCCTCTGCCGATCGCTTGAAATGAGGAATACTTAAGGGCCTTTGGCCCAGCCCCTCGGCTGTCATCACCCATACACCGTCAGCACTCATCCCAAAGTGTCAAGGCCGCCGATCGAGCGCTTCCGTCCAGAATCGGCGCTGGCCTCATCGATGAAATGGACTCCTCCTGGTACGAAGTTTTGCCGGCTTCCCGCGCCTTAAGCGTGGCCTGCGACGAAATAAAATCACCCGTCACGCTATTTTTTTGCCGCCCTTGCCAAAGGCAACTCGTGCTAACGT
The DNA here is from genome assembly GCF_033977145.1 of Mesorhizobium montanum. Classification (NCBI taxonomy): domain Bacteria; kingdom Pseudomonadati; phylum Pseudomonadota; class Alphaproteobacteria; order Hyphomicrobiales; family Phyllobacteriaceae; genus Mesorhizobium; species Mesorhizobium montanum. The sequence continues at coordinate 10,293 of NZ_JAVIJF010000039.1, forward strand.
TACAACTGCACAGTTCAAAAATGAAACGGGGAACAACGATGGACGGATGTGGCCTTTTGAACCCGTTTGGTTGCGCGAAGCTGCCGCTGGGGTCCTGGTTAAGCGACGCATTGACCTGGACGGTTGAGAACTATCGACCTTTCTTCCAAACCGTCAAAGCGCCTTTCGATACGGTTTTGGAGTCGCTGACGCACTTTATGACATCGGCACCGCCCACACTTGTCATCGCTGTTATAATGCTGCTGACTTGGCAACTTTCCAACTGGCGCCTGGCGGCCGCCCTCGCTGCCATCCTCTTCTTCGTGGGGTTTATCGGCGTTTGGCCAGAAACGATGACAACACTGGCGATCGTGCTTACCGCCTTGGTCTTCTCGTTGGCCGTAGGCATCCCGCTCGGGATCCTGTCGACCCGATCTCAGCTGTTGTACGCGATCCTGCGCCCCATCCTTGATGGTATGCAAACGATCCCGGCTTTCGTTTATCTGGTTCCAGTCGTCATGCTTTTCGGCATAGGCAACGTCCCGGGTGTGATTGTTACGGTGATCTTCGCCGTCGCACCAGTGATCCGCTTGACGTATTTGGGCATTCTTCAGGTTCCCGAAGAAGTCAACGAAGCCATGCGTGCCTTTGGTGCCACCGATGTGCAATTGCTCTGGAAAGCCCAACTTCCTCTCGCCTTGCCGACTATCATGGCGGGCGTCAACCAAACACTGATGATGTCCCTGTCCATGGTCGTGATCGCCTCCATGATTGCTGTTGGCGGACTCGGCCAGATGGTGCTTCGCGGTATCGGCCGCCTCGACGTTGGCCTCGCAAGCGTTGGAGGTCTCGGTATCGTTGCCCTGGCCATCATTCTCGATAGAATAACACAGGCCCTTGCGCAGCCTCGAAAGCGCCCAGGAGATATCTTCGCGCATGGTCCTGCGGCGACAATTGGCTATGCGATGCGCCAATTTAGAACGTCTCCCGGTCAGCGGCAGGCATCTGCGTCCGAGTAACAAAGGCATCCGATGAGCAATCCTGTCGTTCAATGTTCCGGTATCTGGAAAATCTTCGGAAATAAGGCGGATCCCGCGCTGCGGGCCATCAGAGAGCAAGGACTATCGAAGTCTGAGGCACTAAAACAATACGGTGCTGTGACCGCAGTGGCCGATGTATCCTTCTCGGTCGACCAAGGCGAAATATTCTGCATAATGGGTCTGTCCGGATCCGGCAAATCCACTCTGATCAGGCACATAAACCGGTTGGTGGAACCCACCGACGGCGAGATCATCGTGGCTGGCCGCAATGTGAATGCGTTAAGCAACTCGGAACTGCGGGCCCTGCGCTCAACGAGCGTGGGAATGGTGTTTCAGAACATGGCTTTGCTGCCGCACCGCAGCGTGCAGGAGAATGTCGCTCTAAGCCTCGAATTGCGCGGGATAGGTAAAGCCCAGCGCTTGCGCACCGCGAAGGAAAAGCTGAAGCTTGTAGATTTGGAAGAGTGGGGCCTACGATTCCCGGATGAGCTGTCGGGCGGCATGAAACAGCGTGTCGGATTGGCTCGAGCCATGGCGGCCGATCCAGAAATTCTGTTGATGGATGAGCCTTTCTCCGCTCTCGATCCACTAATCCGTAGGCAACTGCAGCAGCAGTTTCTGGAACTGTCAAAGCTCGTCAAGAAGACAACCATCTTCATCACTCATGACCTCGACGAAGCGATCCGACTTGGCACCCATATCGCCATCATGAAGGATGGCAGGTTCGTCCAGGTTGGCACCCCGGAGGAGATCGTCACAGAACCGGCGGACGAATACGTGGCCGACTTCGTGAAGGGTATTTCGCGCCTTGAACTTGTCACGGCTCGAAAAATCATGAAACCGATCCCGGCTATGCGAAACACAATGTCTCGCAACGGCGCCACCGTGGCGGTTACGGAAAAGATCGGTGCTATCATCGATTTGGCGGCACAATATGATGGCGACATAACCGTGCTGGACGGCAATCAGCCGGTAGGCATGATCTCGCGCAATGATCTCCTGCTTGGAGTACGCGGCTGAGCGGCTAATACGCTTGCCCAGTGACGCGGCATGTCCGGATTGTGAGATAGCAAGAATCCTCCCCTTCGCCTCGACACCTGCAGGACAGACAGACATGAAACGCATTCCTTCTCGTGGCAATTTCGACTTATCCGGCAAAACCGCTTTGATAACAGGTGGAGCACGCGGCATAGGCCTGGAAATCGCGCTCACCTTACAGGACGCGGGCGCTACGATTATCCTTACTGACGCTGATCGACTTCGCGCCGACGAGGTCGCAGATCAGTTCCCCATCAAGCCTCAAGTTCACCAGCTCAATGTTGCCGACTCGCGTGCGGTCACCGAACTCACGGCCAAAATCGGTATCTGCCCCGACGTGCTGGTAAACAATGCAGGCGTATCTCGTGCCGCTCCGACCAGGCGAACCACCGACGAAGATTGGCGAACTGTTATGTCCGTCAATCTTGATGGCGTTTTCTACTGCAGCCGCGCGTTCGGCTGCCTGATGGCGGAGCGCGGCTCCGGCGCCATCGTAAATATCAGTTCCATGTGCAGCGAAATCGTCACACGCCAAGAATCGGCTGTCACGGCCTACAATGCGAGCAAGGCCGGAGTGAACATGGTGACGAAGACACTTGCCTGCGAGTGGGCAAGATCAGGCGTACGCGTAAACGCCGTCGCGCCTGGGTTCGTGCAGACCGAGATGACGGACAAGTACCCGGAGGAAGTCCTCAAGGCTTGGTCGGAACAGACTCCGATGCACCGCCTTGGTCAGCCCCACGAGATTGCATCCGCAGTCCATTTTCTGGCGAGCGACGCCGCAAGCTACGTCACAGGCACGGTTCTGATTGTCGATGGCGGTTATACTTGCTGGTGAGAGGCCTGCTTGCCATCTCATATCAATCACGATTTGGCCCCGCCGCCAACTCACAGCAGTTGGCGTCCTCCGCAACTGGAAGACGCCTGGAAAAGAACAGAGCCGATTGCGGGTCTATCCGCCCATATATGAGCCACCATTTACATGAATTGTCTGACCCACAATATAGCTGGCAGCATCGCTACATAGGAACGCCACCGCGTCGCCGACCTCCTCGCCGGTACCGAAACGGCCAGCTGGCGTAACCGATAGAAACTGGTCTCCCCTCTGCTTCAAAAGTTCCGTGACCATTGGGGTGTCGATGGTCCCAGGAGACACGTTGTTAACTCGTATGTTTGGCGAAAGCTCCCTCGCGAGAGATTTGACGAAAGCCAGCACGCCCCCTTTTGAAGCGCCATAATGAACGTGCTCCGGCGAGCAGCCTTCATGAGCAGCAGACGACGCGATCGTGACGATCGTGCCGCCAGGCCTGATGTGAGGAATTGAGCGTCTGCAAATGTAGAACACTCCATCCAAGTTTATGGCCATGGTGCGCCGCCATTGGGCGTCGGTCATCGTGGCAAATGGTTGCTCCTCGAAGATTGCCGCGGCCGGGATGACATGGTCGATATGACCAAAGCTTGCGACGCACCTGGCCACGGCGGCATCAGCGTCAGACGGATTGCTCGCATCATAGGCGACCGGTACAACCCGTTCAGCGGTGGGATCAAGCGAGGATGCCAGTTTCGTGACACTCTGCTCGTCGTAGTCGGCCAGCACTATGCGGGCTCCCAACCGATGAAAGGTTCGGGCAATAGCGCTGCCGATTCCCCCGGCAGCGCCCGTCAAAATGACGACTTGATCTAGAAGGCCGTTCTCAATCAATATCTTCCTCCTGCGGCGGACTTGCCGTTCAAACTTAATGGGCGGCTTTGGCTTCCGCGATCCATTGATCCCATTTCGTCTTGTTTTTGGCGATCCAGTCCAAGCCCGCTTGCTTGATTTGCTCGTTGGAATTTTCTCCCTTATAGATCCTGAGGTCTTCTGCGTTAAGATCCTCGATCGGGATAGCCACGAGTTCAAAGAATTTTTTTGCAGATGGGTTGTTCTTGACGAAGGATGTGGCCGCGACAATACGCTGCTGGATCATTGGAAACCCAAGATTGCCCAGGCCCGGGACTGTGGTGTCGGCCGTCATCCCTTTGGGCAGGTCGGTCTTCTTCACGTTAAGGAAGACAACGTCCTTCCCAGGCTGCAGGATGCTCGACACCCAAAGGGGAGTCCACGTGTAGTAAAGGGTCGGCTTGCCGTCCTTGACGCGTTGGATTGCGTCAGGAATGATTGCGAAGTAGCCACCTTGCTTTTCTTCGACCGTATCGCGCAGTCCATATGCGTCTAGGTGGTGTTCAATGATCAATTCACAGCCCCAACCTGGCTCGCAACCATAGAGATCCGCTTTGCCGTTGCCGTCGATGTCGAACAGCTTTGCCTTCTCTGGATCTTTCAGATCTTCAATATACTTGATTCCAGTAGCGTCGGCCGTCTTCTTGTCGATCAAATAGCCCTGTATGTTATCGGCAGAGATGTGGCCGAGGCGAGATAGTACGGCCTCCCCGCCGTTTTCCTTTATGTACTGGTCATGAAGCGGTTCCGCAGACGCAGCAAAGAACGTGGCATCGCCCTTGGCCATTGCGACATACGCCAACTGGATCTGGAGTTGGACCGGCTCCGCTACATCATAGCCCAGCTGCTTGAGCCCCTCGTCTACGATGTATGTCTGCATGAGGTTTTCTGAGATCCCATCCCACGCTGAGACAACCTTTTCACCAGCCAGAGCCGCAGATGAAGAAAGAACAGAGCTCACTAGGATAGAGCAAAGCAACGACTTCATGGTATAATCTCCCTATTTGTATTGTTGGTCATTCGTCTTCCATCAGGACAGCCTTTTTTCACCAGCTGGATTCGTCATCGCAGACTAGTATCCTGTCTCGATTTGTTTGCGTTACCCTTACCTTCGCTAGTCGAGCGGCTCGGACGCTTTCAGTAGGTCTGTCGGCGGTTCTGAAGCGCCTCTTCCCTATGTCGTTTTAGCATCCGCTGAGAAAAACGGATCAGAAAAAAAAATACCTCCCGGTTGAGTTTTTTGATCGGCACAGGCTCAGTTGTTTTGACGGCCGCTCCCCTGTCTGCCGTTGAATATGCCGGGTGAGCCAAACTGTGCGCACCACCCTCGGCAGATCGAGGTTCGAACCAGCCGGTGAAGCGCCTGCGAGATATTACTCAGATTGTTCTGGCCTCGCGAGCCGCGCGCAGCCTGGCGAAATCCTCGCCGGCATGGTGCGAGGAGCGCGTCAGCGGGCTCGACGCTACTAGGAGAAAACCCTTCGTCTTGCCAATCGTCTCATAGGACTTGAATTCGTCCGGCGTGACGAAGCGGGTCACCGGATAGTGTTTCTTCGACGGCTGCAGATACTGGCCGATGGTCATGAAATCGACATTGGCCGAACGCAGGTCGTCCATCAGTTGCAGCACCTCGCTCCGCTCCTCGCCGAGGCCGACCATGATGCCGGACTTGGTGAAAATCGACGGATCGAGTTCCTTGACGCGCTGCAACAGCCGGATCGAATGGAAGTAACGCGCTCCGGGGCGGACGGTCAGATAGTTCGACGGCACGGTTTCGAGGTTGTGGTTGAAGACGTCGGGCTTGGCCGCGACGACGATCTCCAGCGCGCCGTCCTTGCGCAGGAAGTCGGGCGTCAGGATCTCGATCGTCGTCGAGGGGGTAGCCGCGCGAATGGCGTGGATGACGTCGGCGAAATGCTGCGCGCCGCCATCGGCCAGATCGTCGCGGTCGACGGAGGTGATGACGACGTGGCTGAGGCCCATCTGCTTGATTGCGTGGGCGACGCGCGCGGGCTCGTCCGGATCGAGCGCGGTCGGGATGCCGGTGGCGACATTGCAGAAGGCGCAGGCGCGCGTGCAGATCTCGCCCATGATCATGAAGGTGGCGTGCTTCTTGTCCCAGCATTCGCCGATATTCGGGCAGCCGGCCTCCTCGCACACCGTCACCAGCTTGTGCGACTTCACGATCTCGCGCGTCTCGGCATAGCCCTTGGAAACCGGTGCCTTGACGCGGATCCAGTCGGGCTTGCCCAGCACCTCCTGGTCGGGCCTGTGCGCCTTCTCGGGATGCCGCGGGCGCGGCGCATTCGCAATCATGTCGAGAACAGTGACCATATATTGCCATCAGGACGGTCGGCAGATTGATGCTGGTAGGCTTATGGCCGATTCACCTGTTCGAGCCCGTTCCGCAAGTGATGCCTCAGCTCATTGCAATCTGTCGGGGTTCAGAATGGCACCCCGCAAACTCTGCAGGAACTTGCTCGCTTCAACCCCGTCGATAGCTCGATGGTCTACTGAAAGCGTGCAAATAGCGGTCGTAGCTGTTCGCGTTCCGCCTTCCGCATCCGGGACGGCTCTCGGCGCAGCGCATCCAACGGCCAAAATGGCACATTGCGGCGGATTAATGATAGCATCGAACTGCTCGACTCCGTAGCTGCCGAGATTGGATAGGCCAAACGAGCCGCCTGAAATCTCGCTGAGCTTGAGCGCATTGCGACTGGCTCGCTCGGCAAAATCCTTCACTTCTGCGGCTATCTCCACCACCGATTTGGCTTCCGCACCTCGCACCACGGGAGTTGCAAGCCCCCCTTCGACGGCGATCACGACGGAAATGTCGGCACTGTGAAACCGGTGTATTGCAGTATCTGTCATTTGGATGTTGAGCGCGGGGTTTTCGATCAACGACACCGCAATGGCTTTGATGAAACAATCGTTAACCGATATCTTAGTGGACGGATTAGTCTCATTGGCGACCTTTCGCCAATGCAAAAGAGCATCAACTTCCACATCCGCGACAAGCCGGAAATGTGGAATTGTTTGCTTGGAGTGCGTCATCCGAGCGGCAATGGCTTTCCGCAACGGCGTCAACGGGATTTCGGTATAAGGCCGCGACATTAGCCTTCAATCGTTCCAATGACGGCATTGATATCGACGGTCTTACCTTCCGGCGCAATGATCGACGCCAATTTACCACTCGCGGGCGCCTCGATCTCCACGGTCGCCTTGGCCGTCTCGGCCTCGACAATCGTCTCGCCCTCCACAACTTCGTCTCCGACGCTCTTTAGCCAGCGCACTATCGTAGCTTCCTCGATGCCCATTCCACTGGAGGGCAGGACAATTTCGGTGGTCATCTTTGAACCCATCCTCTTCAAATACCTAGCTCGTCAGAGCAACCGACGCACGGCCGCGATGATGTGATCCTTGGTCGGGAAGAAGCCTTTCTCGATCGACGGACTGAAAGGTACATGGATGTCCGGAGCGCACACGCGAAGGATGGGACGCTTGAGAAGATCGAAGGCCTCTTCCGCAACCACGGCAGCAATCTCACTGCCCACGTTGCAGATGCGGTGGGCATTTTCAACGATCACAAGCCGCCCGGTCTTGGCCACCGATGCCTTGACCGTTTCAAAATCAAGCGGCTTCAGTGTGCGTGGATCAATGACCTCCACAGAGATGCCCTCTGCAGCCAGGGCGTCCACAGCGTCCATGGTCGGCCGCATCGCGCCGGCTATGGCGACCAGGGTCACGTCTCTTCCTTCCCGCTTCACATCGGCCTTGCCGATCGGGATGACATAATCTGGATCAGTAGGCACGTCTCCCTTGATCGCCCAGAACCGGGCATCCTCGAAGACCAGGACGGGATCGCCATCGCGAATGGCCGCCTTCATAAGGCCCTTCATGTCGGCAGCGTTGGTCGGGCAAATGATCTTGAGGCCCGGAACATTCATGAAGAACGGGTAGGGTCTGTCGGCATGCTGCGCGGCCTTCGAGCCGATCGAGTACATGGAGCAACGAAACACGATCGGGATATCGATCTGACCGCCAGTCATATATTGCAGCTTTGAGGCCTGGTTGATGATCTGGTCCGAAGCCAGATAGACGAAGCTCGCGATCGTGAGGTCCACGATGGGTCGCAAGCCGTTGATGGCGGCACCGATTCCCAGGCCCGTGAAGCCACCTTCGGAAATGGGCACATTCCAAACTCGGTTCTTGCCAAATCTTTCGATAAGTTTGTACCCGCCGTAGATTGGTACGTCCTCTCCCAGCAGAACAACGCGCTCGTCACGCTCCATCTCTTCCAACTGCGCCTGGGTGATGGCCTCAAGATAGGTCATCTGAACATGCGAGGGCAAGGACTCGTCGGTGATTTTCTGGAGATTGGTGTGCATGACGATCAATTCGTTCCCAGCCCAGTCGCGAAGCTGTTATGGCCGATGAGCGGCGTGTTAAACATGTAATCGGCCAGAGACTCGGGTGGCGGCATGGGGCTTGCCAGGCCAAATTGTATGGCCTGCTTGACGGCTTCGACCACCTCGCCCTCAATCGCGTTCAGACGCTCTTCCTTTACGCCCTGTTCGATCAGCGCCGCACGATAGAGCACAATGGGATCGCGATCACGTTTGTAGGTCTCCACTTCTTCGACCGATCGGTAGGGCTCGCCCGGAATCGCCAAGCCGAAATTGTGCTCATCAAAACGATAGGTGTTGGCGACGATGAGTGTGGGCCCGTCACCGGACCGGGCCCGGGTGACTGCTTTTGCCGTGGCCAGATAGACCGCGTCGAGATCTTGCCCGTCCACTGCAACTCCGGGCATGCCGTAGCCTTCGGCCCGAAGCGCGATGTCAGGCTGGCCGTGGCTTTGCAAAACGGAGGTGGTGATTGCATAGCCGTTGTTTTCACACAGATAGATCACAGGCAGCTTCCAGAGCGCAGCCATATTGAGGCTCTCATGAAAGGTGCCTTGATTGACCGCGCCGTCGCCGAAGAAGCAGAGCGTGACCTGGTCGACGCCGCGCACCTTCGCACTGAACGCACATCCGGTCGCCAGCGGAATGCCACCGCCAACTATGCCCGATTCGCTGATGATGCCGACCGACCTGTCCGCCAGGTGCATCGAGCCCCCGCGCCCCTTGCAGATGCCGCCTTGTTTTCCCATCAGCTCGGCCATGAGGACGTCCAAGCGCCCGCCCTTGCCGATTGGATGGCCGTGCGACCGATGCGTTCCGGTCATCGCGTCATCGTCGCGAAGGGCGATACACGACCCAACAATGGCTGCTTCCTGACCAATGCTGGCATGGAAGTTGCCGGGGATCTTGCCGCCCTTGAAGAGACGCATGCCTTCTTCTTCAAAGCGACGGATTCTTAGCATCCGCCGGTAAGCCTCTAATTTCTGCTCAACGTTCAACTGCATCGCCACAGCTAACTCCGATATGCCAACAAAAGATAAGCAAACCGGCGGTCCTAATAGATTTGGACGACCGAGAGCGCATTCCTACGAGCGCATTCCTACACGTAGCGTTAGGCAAGTTGAGAGCCTACACCCGTCGACACCGGCTCGTAGCCAGTTGCGATGCGATTATCGACCGCCAGCGCAATTTGCCACTTACCCTTGACGACCGGAACGCTAGCTCCAAAGGCTGACCAGAGAAAACGAGTGACGCTCGTACCCCTCATTAATCGGCACCTTGGGACCTTCGCAACTTACCTTGACAGCTTGTGACATGAGGTAGCTTGCCGACGCAGCGCACCGCAACCGAAATAAACTCAACTCAGAAGCTACTTTTTCTGCGCTGCGAAGGGTGCGGCCCTGACCAGCGTTTGATCCGACCAGCGGCCGAGTTCAGCAAGCGAGCGCCAACCGCGCCCCAGTTAACACGGAAGCCGCTCGTCTAATCGGCAGCTGCTCCCCGGCCAGAAACCTGCGCAAATGTAATGAGCGGGTTGATTCTATTTCCGATCCTGATCGCTGTATCGGTCGCCGACCCTCGTCTACACTATGCATAACCACAACGAGGATAGATCAATGGCAGGCGCCGGGAATGCAAGACTCCTCGACACGCCCCACGGCGCTTCGTTCGACGTCATGATCATCGGCGCCGGGTTCGCCGGAATGTACATGTTGCATCGAGTTCGTTTGCTCGGTCTGTCGGCGCTCGTTCTAGAGGCGGGGTCAGGTGTTGGCGGAACCTGGTACTGGAACCGCTATCCTGGCGCGCGATGCGATGTTGAAAGTATGCAGTACTCCTTTTCATTTTCAGACGAACTGCAACAAGAGTGGCGCTGGACCGAACGGTATGCTTCGCAGCCGGAGATCTTGGCATATGCGAATTACGTCGCCAAGAAGTTCGACCTTTTGCCAGACATAAGGTTCGATACCAGGGTCACAGACGCGATCTATCGGGGAGAAGACTGCAGATGGCTTATATCGACTGACAAAGGCGCACGCTATAATGCCAAGTGGTGCGTTATGGCGACGGGGTGTTTGTCGGCTGCCCAAACTCCGAAGATCCCGGGGTTGGACACCTTCGAGGGGCGAATTTTCCACACTGGCAACTGGCCTCGGGAGCTCGTCAGTTTCGCCGGTCATGTTGTAGGAGTGATTGGAACGGGGTCTTCCGGCATACAGGTCATACCGAAGATCGCGGAGCAGGCGAAACATCTATACGTCTTTCAACGCACTCCAAACTTTACGGTGCCGGCGCGAAACCGGCCGATCGACCTTGAGTACGAGAATTCCTGGAAGCAGAATTACCGTGAACGGCGCGCCAAGGCGCGCAGCATGCCCGCGGGAATCCTGTGCGATATTGGCGAGAAGTCCGCCTTGGCTGTCTCTCCCGACGAACGCAGCCAGGAATACGAGAAGCGGTGGACCGAAGGCGGGACCGGTTTTACGGCGGCCTTCTCGGACTTGCTGAGAAACGCCGAGGCCAATGCGACCGCTGCTGACTTCGTGCGTGCCAAGATCCGCACCTTGGTTGAAGATCCAACAGTGGCCGAGCGCCTGATCCCAACGGACCATCCTATCGGTGCCAAGCGCATTTGCGCCGATACCAAGTACTTCGAGACGTTCAATCGTGAAAATGTGACATTGGTCGATCTACGCGCCAATCCGATCAGCGGTCTGTCGCCAGGTGGAGTCACGGCGGGCACCGACTTTTTTGGACTGGATAGTCTGGTCTTGGCGACAGGCTTTGATGCCATTACGGGAGCACTCAACAAGATCAACATCGTCGGGCGTTACGGACGCAAGCTTGCGGAAAAGTGGCAGTACGGTCCAAATACCCTTCTGGGCATGATGAGTTCTGGCTTCCCGAACTTGTTTATTATCACAGGTCCGGGCAGTCCGTCAGTCTTGACCAATGTCGTGGTTGCTATCGAGGACAACGTTGAGTGGATATCCAAATGCATCGCGCATTTGGTGGAGACGAACGCCGACTACATAGACGCAACTGCGCTGGCTGAAGAGACTTGGATGCGGCAAGTCAGGGAGGCGGCGCAAGGAACGTTGTACCCCGAAGCGAAATCCTGGTACCTGGGCATGAACATTCCCGGAAAACCTGCCGTGTTCATGCCATACGTGGGCGGCCTGCCTGCCTACCAGCGCATCTGTGAGGAAGTGGCTGCCGAGGGATATAAGGGCTTCCAGATTAGAATGACGCGGGATTAAACCAACCAGGCGACGCGATAAAAGCTCTTCACGATGCCGCCTCAACTAATGCCATGGCCCTTTTGTCAACAGCCGCGTGAGACTTTTGCATTAGGTCAATTTCCACGCATTAGGCAATAGTTGCCCGCGGCCCACGATCGGTCTGCAACACAATTCGTCTGGAGGCCGGCATGACAGCTCAACTACAAGTCTCTCGTAGAGGCGGGCGTGAAGCGCGGCGCACGATCCGCACGGCTCCGAAGATCGACATGCTGCCGACGCTGAAGCGTGGGCTGCCGGTGATGGAGCCGATGGATGCCGAGCAGGTCGAGCGCATCCACGAGGCGTCGCTCGCGATCCTTGAAGACGTCGGCGTGGTCTTTCGCGACCCGATCGCGATCGAGGACTGGAAGAGGGCCGGAGCGGATGTGCGCGCGGACGACCGGGTTCATCTCGACCGCGGCCTGGTCATGGAGCTCATCAAGACCATTCCCTCCAGGATCGAATATTTCGCGCGTGATCCGGCCAAGAATGTCGAGCTCGGCGGGCCGAAGTCGATCTTCGTTCCGATGACCGGCGCGCCTTATATGCGCGACCTCGATGACGTCAGGCGTGGCCCGACGATCGCCGACCTCGGCACCTTCCACAAGCTGGCGCACATGATGCCGGCGCTGCATTCATCGGCACATCATATCGTCGAGCCGATGGACCTCGTCGTCGCACATCGGCACCTACACATCACCTATTCGTCGATGAAGCACTCCGACAAGATCTTCATGGGCATGACCACGTCGCCGAAGAATGCCGAGGACGTGCTCGACATGTGCGAGATCCTGTTCGGCGAGAGTTTTCTGGAGACGCATGCCGTCACGACAGGCAATTGCAACGGCAATTCGCCGCTGGTCTGGGACCAGGTGATGCTCGGCGCCATGCGCGCCTTCTGCCGCCGCAACCAGCCGGTGCTGTGCTCGCCCTTCGTCCTCGGCGGCGCCAACACGCCGGCCTCCACCGCGGCGGCGGTGGCGCAGCTCAATGCCGAGGCGCTTTCGGCGCTCGCCTATACCCAGGTGATCCGCAAGGGCTGCCCGGCAATCTACGGACACTATCTTTCGACCGTGTCTATGCAGTCCGGCGCACCGATGGCGGGAACGCCGGAAATCTCGCTGATGAATTTCATGATCGGCCAGATGGCGCGCCGCTACAACGTGCCTTGGCGCACGTCGAACCTGCTCGGCGGCGCCAAGGTCTTCGATGCTCAGGCGGGCTATGAGAGCGCGATGACCATGATGGCCGTGCTGATGTCGGGCGCCAACTACATCTGGCATTCAGCAGGCTGGAATGAGGCCGGCATGCATTGCTCGATCGCCAAGTTCGTCGTCGACGCCGAGGTCTGCGCCATGGGCTATCGGATGACGGAAGGCATCCAGTGGGACGATTTCGACGAGGCCCTGGCCGCCGTGCGCGATGTCGGGCCGGGCGGCCATTACCTTGGCCATCCGCATACGCAGGCCAATTTCGAACGGGCGTTCTTCATCCCGAAGCTGTTCGACAACAACTCAATCGAGCAGTGGTACGCGGATGGCTCGAAAGACATCAAACAGCGCGCGCTCGATCAGGCCAGGTTCCTTTTGGCAGAGTACCGGGAGCCCACGCTGGATCTCGCAAAAGACGAAGAGCTTCGGGCATATATCGATCGCCGCTCTCGCGAAATTCCTGCGGTGGACGCTCTCAACGACGAATACTGAGGCTGAAGATGCGAATAGAAGCAATCAACGTTTACAGCTGTCTGCTGCCTGTCAAGGGCGGCACTGGCTACCGCATGGCCAGCGATAACGTCCAGTTGCTTGACAGTACGCTCTTGGAAGTCGTCACCGACCAAGGGTTCATAGGATGGGGGGAGACCTGCCCTATCGGGCCCGTTTATCAACCCCACCATACTCTTGGCGCCCGGGCTGCGATCGCCGAGGTCGCACCCGGCCTGATCGGGCAAGAGGTGTCCTCGATCCGGCGTCTCGCCAAGGTTATGGACGACCGGTTGAATGGGCACGGCTATGCCAAGGCGGCATTCGACATGGCCATTCTCGACCTGCTTGGCCAGAAGCTCGATGTGCCGGTTTCGACACTATTGGGCGGAGCCCTCACGGACCGAGTCCCTTCCTATTATTCGACAATAGTCGGCACGCCCGAGGAAACGGCCCGCATTGCTGCCGATAAGGTGAAAGCAGGATACCCAAGGCTGCAGATCAAAATCGGCGGTCGCGGTCTCGAACAGGACGTGACGACGGTTCACAAGGTTTGGGAGGCTGTCGGCTATAAGGCCAGGATAGCCGTGGACGGCAACAGGGGCCTGACTGTCGCCGCCGCCATCCATCTCGACCGGCTTTGCGAAACCATTCCCTTCGCCTTTGAACAACCTTGCAACACAATGGATGAGGTCGCCACCCTGAACGGTAGGCTGACACACCCGATCTATCTCGATGAGAACACGGAAGACCTGAATGCCGTCCTCCGCGCAATCTCGTTGAATATTGCTGATGGCTTTGGGTTGAAGGTCACGCGCCTAGGCGGCCTCAGCAAGATGACCATCGTTCGCGACATGTGCGCTATCAGGTCCCTGCCCCATACCTGCGATGACGCGTGGGGCGGCGATGTGATCGCGGCGGCTTGCGTGCATCTCGCCTCCACCGTGGAACCGAGGCGCTTCGAAGGTGCCTGGATCGCTCAGGAGTATATCGAGGGTCACTACGATCCTGAAAATCCGATAGTCATCAGAAATGGCCATATCGAAGTCCCGCAACGCCCCGGGTTGGGGGTCAAACCAGAGCTGGGCAAGTTAGGCGCCCCGCTCGCCACCTACTACGGTCGCTGATGAACGCTCCGGCTACCATTCTTCTCGCGCTTAAGCCCGTCGAGCGGCCAAATGACGTTTCGCTCGATGAGGCGCTGCACGTCGGTGTACTGGTGTTGCCGGGATTTTCGCATCTGTCTTTGCATGCTTATATCGAGCCGCTCCGCATGGCGAATGCTTTGTCGAAGGCAACGCTGTTTGGCTGGCAGGTTGTGGGGATGCACAAGACGGCTGTTTCGGGTGCGAACGGCATCTCGATTTCCGTCGACATTGCCGCTGACGAACTCAGTGGCACAAATCTTCGCATCAACCAGCTTGTGGTCATCGCCGGCGAGCAGGTTCAGCAGCAGTTAACACCCCAATTGCATGCGTTCTTGCGACGTGTCGCAAGGCAAGGCATCTCGATTACGGCTCTTGGCACCGCCACTTGGCTGCTCGCCGAAACGGGCCTGCTGACCGATAGCCTCTGCACGATCCATTGGTCGACGCTACCTGCCTTTACCGAAGTATTTCGCAAGCCGCATGTGCGGGAAACAATCTTTGTCAAGGATGGACAGTACTCGACCTGCGCTGGCGAACTCGCCGCCTTCGATCTGGCGGTGGACCTCATTGCAAACCATGCCGGCGCAACTGTTGCCCAGGAAGTTTGCCGGCACGCCATCGTAGATGGGCAGCGTGCCGGCTCAAACCGCCAGACTGCCCCGTCCGGTATTTCCTATGCAAATGTCAGCGCAAAGCTGGTGCTCGCTATCCAAACGATGGAAGCCCATCTCGACAATTTGCTATCAATAGACACGGTCGCTATTCGTGCCGGAGTCTCGCGGCGGCAACTGGAGCGCCTCTTCCTTGAACATGTCGGCGTCTCGCCTGCAAAGCATTACATGAAAATCAGGGTAGATCACGCCAAGCGGCTGATCCAGGGGACAAGGATGCCTCTGGTGGATATAGCCATCGCGTGCGGCTTCATTTCAGCTTCTCATTTCTCCAAATGCTTCAAAGCCATCCACAGAATTACCCCCCAACAATGTCGTCTGGAGGTGCCGGCGTGGGTGGGACCGGGCCTCGGGTAACAGTGTGGGCCGGGCTCCAGTATGGCACAACTAGTTCTGCGCAAGTCAACACCTGCGCCTTTCGCAGACGGCCGGCGCGAGGTGCTTGGCATGGAGATCGGTGCCTCGGAGGCCGAGCCGATCTGGACCGAGTTCCTGCGCAAGCTGACCCGCCGCGGCCTGCGCGGCGTCAAGCTTGTCGTCTCAGACGCACATGAAGGCCTCAAGGCGGCCGTCACCTATGTGCTATGCGCCACTTGGCAGCGCTGCCGCGCGGGGCTGTTGAGAAAGTCGACTTCCCCATGCATGGTGCGAGATAACGAGGTCCTTGCCGTGAGAACTTCGGGATTCCGTCTCAGGGTTCCTCGATCGGCGCCATATTGAGCGTCAGCAGCACCAACCCGAGCAAATGGGCCAATAAAGCGGCCGCCAGCCGTTTGAGGTTCACCGCCGCGGCCGTGAGGTAGGCCTGGATCGTCTGCGAGCTCTCAGCAATGCCGGATAGTCATTCCCCACAACAACCGCCTTGTTGGCGCGCCCTTTGGATAGGAAGATGGAGGCAAGGTCGCAGCCTGCGCAATCTCTGGCGCGCGAGTAAAAGAAGCGCCCATACTTCAAGGGCCGCTTGGGGTGCAGGACCGCAGGACCTTGCCTCGAAGGCACTTCAGGATGTCGTGCTTGGCATCGTAGCGGAAACGACGCAGCGGAACCGGGCTGCGGATCGACTCCGCCTTGGCGGGGATCAACGCATCAATGCCGCGGTTCTCGAAAGCGGCGAACACCTTCGCATAGGCATAGCCGGCATCGGCAGTGACGGTTCGCACGGCCAAGCCCGTCGTCCTCTCGGCGGCATCGATCCGCTCCACGAACATCTGCCCCTCGTTGATCTCGCCGGTAGTCACCACGACATCGAGAACCACGCCGCGCAGATCATCGACAACAGCATGCTGTTTGTAGGCCGGCTCAAGCCGGCGATTGCGGGCGTTTGTCGCCATGGTGGCACATCCGGGTCGGCGACGCAGACCTTCTTGAACTTGTTGGTTTTGCGGCTCTTCCTCGCCTCCGCATCCTCGTTCGCCGCACTCACCGCCTCCATGTGACGAATCGCCAGGCTGTCCCAGCTCACGTCGGCCCGGATCAGCGAAGCATCGACATGGACGATCTCGCCCTTGGCGATCTTGGCGGCGATACAGGCCTGCACCGTGCGCTGAAAGATCCGGCGAAACCGTTCTTCGCGCCAGCGCTGGCGGATGCGTGTCAGGGAAGAATGATCGGGAAGTGCTTGATGCAGACCATAGCCGACGAACCACCGGATCGCGATGTTGACCTGGGCCTCGCGCATCAACCGGCGGTCGTGGACGATCCCAAGCAGGAAACCCGCAAGCATTAGACGGACCGCAACCTCAGGGTCTATTCCAGGGCGGCCGTTGTCGTCGCTATAGAGATCCGCGACCTCGCCGCGCAGCCACGACAGATCAAGCACACGATTGCGTATTTCAGGCGATCGTGAGCACGGATTTCACGAGATCATGAGCAACGATTTCAGACGATCGTGAGCAACGATTTCAGATGATCGTGAGCACCTTTTCGGAGGTGCGGGACGCTTCGGCCGACAACTCAGCTACAGGGTGCCTCGTTCAAACGAGGAAGCCTGATGCCAACCCAGAGATTGTCGATGCGCCGGATCAGAGAAGTTTT
>NZ_JAVIJF010000003.1:0-391248 GCF_033977145.1 Mesorhizobium montanum
GGCCAGCGCTCACATATCCGCGCGCAAAAGGCCGGACATATGAGCGCAAGCGATCCGATCAAATCATCTCCAGCCAAAGCCTTGCAAGCAGGGGGCCGTCCACATATGAGCACCGGAAGCGCAGGAAGCCGCCATTTGCAGACCGGCCTCACCTGAATATCGGTGCACCTTAGATGTCGCTGGGAGGTGACAAGGTGTCGCCGACGAGCTATGGATGGCGCGTCGAGGGCTCAGGCGACTGAGTCCTTCCTGTTTGCGGGAGAGAGCAGCGCAAGCTGTCGCCGAAGGGGAAATCGCCCGAAATCTCTCAGGCAAAAGAACCGTAAACGGGAAAGACAACTCTGGAAAGTCGGGAATCTTCCCGCGCCGAAGGTGTAAGCGCTGCCGACAGAGTTACGGGGCGCGAGTCTCTCAGGCTTCAGACAGAGGGGCACGAACAGGCCGCCAACGGCGGTCGATTGGCGTGCGACTCTGGAGAAGACATGACAGGCCAAGACACCACAGGCGAAGACACCACCCACCTCCCCCTCGAGGATTTGCACCAGGCCGCGGGCGCGCGTTTCGGCGCCTTCGCCGGCTGGTCGATGCCGCTCACCTACCCGCCCGGCGTGATGAAGGAGCATCTTCACACGCGCGACCATGCCGGGCTGTTCGACATCTCGCATATGAAGCTTTTCGAGGTCAGCGGCCCGGGCGCCGCGGCGCTGCTGAACCGCGCCTGCCCTTTCGATGCCCGCGCGCTGGAAATCTCGCAGTCCAAATACACCTTCTTCCTCAACGAGGCGGCAGGCATCATCGACGACCTGATCGTCACGCGCCTCGGCAACGACCGATTCATGGTGGTGGCCAACGCCGGCAACGCCGTCGAGGACGAAAAGCATCTTTACGCGCTGGCCGCGGATTTCGACGTCAGCGTGGAACCGCTCGACCGGGTTTTCCTGGCCATCCAGGGTCCCGAGGCATGGGCTGCTCTGTCCCGCGCGGGCATCGAGACCGGCTCGCTGCTCTTCATGCACGGCATCGAGCCGCGGCAAAACTGGTTCATGAGCCGTTCCGGCTACACCGGCGAGGACGGCTTCGAAATCGGGCTGCCGGAAGCGG
Organism: Mesorhizobium montanum; assembly: GCF_033977145.1. Classification (NCBI taxonomy): domain Bacteria; kingdom Pseudomonadati; phylum Pseudomonadota; class Alphaproteobacteria; order Hyphomicrobiales; family Phyllobacteriaceae; genus Mesorhizobium; species Mesorhizobium montanum. Next base: position 1,102 of record NZ_JAVIJF010000003.1, read on the forward strand.
AAGCCCGCGATCTCGTCGCCAAGCTCCTGGAAGACGAGCGCGTGCAGTGGATCGGCCTTGCCGCCCGCGACAGCCTGCGCCTCGAGGCAGGTCTCTGCCTACACGGTCAGGACCTGACGCCCGAGATCGATCCGGCAAGCGCCGGATTGATGTGGGCAATCCCCAAGGAGGTTCGCGCCGCCGGCCATTTCATCGGCGCCGACGCACTGCGCTCGATTCTCGAGCGCGGGCCGTCGCAGAAGCGCGTTGGCCTGAAGCCCGACGGACGCCAGCCGGTGCGCGCGGGTGCGGCGCTCGTCGATGCCGACGGCCATCCGGCCGGCCACGTCACCTCCGGCGGCTTCGGCCCTTCGGCCGGGCATCCGGTCGCCATGGGCCACGTAAATGCGGCGCTGGCAAAACCCGGCACGAAGCTCTTCGCCGATGTCCGTGGGACCAAAATCCCTGTCGACATCGCCGCCCTGCCCTTCACCCCACATCGCTACCGCAAAGGATAAGTTCCCGATGGCAAAGACCTATTTCACGCAAGATCATGAATGGCTTCGCGTCGAAGGTGGCGTCGCCACCGTCGGCATCACCGACTATGCGCAGGAACAGCTCGGAGATCTCGTTTTCGTCGAGCTGCCGGAAGTCGGCCGCAAGCTCATCAAGGGCGACACCGCCGTCGTCGTCGAATCCGTCAAGGCGGCATCGGACGTCTACGCGCCGGTCGACGGCGAGATCACCGAAGCCAACGCCTCACTGTCCGCCGACCCCTCGCTGGTCAATTCGGCGGCGATCGGCGACGGCTGGCTCTGGAAGATGAAGCTTGCCAACGAAAGCCAGCTCGACAGCCTGATGGATGAGACCGCCTACAAAGCCCATATCGGCTGATAGCAGGATTCTGGAAATGACCGCAGCACCTATTCCCTTCTCGGCCCGCCATATCGGCCCCGGCGTCAGCGACGTCAGGGCAATGCTCGCCACCATCGGCGTTCCATCCGTCGAAACGCTGATCAGCCAGGCTGTGCCGAGATCGATTCGCCTCGACTTGCCGCTCAACCTGCCCGCTCCGGCGAGCGAAGCGGAAGCGCTGGCCGAATTGTCGGCGATCATGGCGAAGAACACGGTGCTGAAGAGCTTCATCGGCGCCGGCTATCATGGCGTCTTCGTGCCGCCGGTCATCCAACGCAACCTGTTCGAGAATCCGGCCTGGTACACGGCCTACACGCCCTACCAGGCCGAGATCAGCCAGGGCCGGCTGGAAATGCTGTTCAACTTCCAGACTTTGGTCGCCGAGCTCACCGGCCTGCCGGTGGCTTCGGCCTCGCTGCTCGATGAAGCCACCGCCGTCGCCGAAGCTGTCGGCATTGCGCTGCGCCACCACCGCGACAAGCGCACCAAGGTGGCGCTTGCCGGCACGCCGCATCCGCAGACGCTGGATGTCGTGCGCACCCGCGCCGAGCCGCTCGGCATCGAGGTCGACGGTGAGACGATCGACGACAACACCGCGGCCTTGCTCGTATCCTGGCCCGACACCTTCGGCGTCTATGGCGACCACAAGGCGGCGATCGAAAAGGCCCGCGCCGCCGGCGCGCTGGTCGTCTTCATCGCCGACCCGCTGGCGCTCACGCTGACGGACGCGCCGGCAAAGCTCGGCGCCGACATCGCCGTCGGTCCCATGCAGCGCTTCGGCGTGCCGATGGGCTTTGGCGGCCCGCATGCCGCCTATTGCGCCGTGTCCGACAAATTGACCCGTCTTATGCCCGGCCGTCTCGTCGGTCAGTCGACAGACACCAAGGGCCGTCCCGGCTATCGGCTGGCGCTGCAGACGCGCGAGCAGCATATCCGCCGCGACAAGGCCACCTCCAACATCTGCACGGCGCAGGCGCTGCTCGCCAACATGGCGACGGCCTATGCGATCTGGCACGGCCCAGCCGGCCTGCAGGCGATTGCCGGCCATGTTCATAACCTGGCCGACCGCCTTGCCTCCGGCCTCAAGGCAGCAGGCGTTTCCGTGCTCGGCGCGAGCCGCTTCGACACGGTGACGGCCGATGTGGAGGGCAAGGCGGCTTCGATCGCGCAAGCCGCCGAAAAGACCGGCCGGCTGCTGCGCGTCATCGATGCCGACCATGTCAGCATCGCTTTCGACGAGACCTCGACGGAAGACGATCTCGAGGCGATCGCCGGCCTCTTCGGCGCCAAGCCGGGCGCGGGACGCGGTTCGATGCCGGGCAAGCCGCGGGGCAAGGAGTTCCTGACCCAGCCGGTCTTCCACGAGAACCGCTCGGAAACCGAGATGATGCGCTTCCTGCGCCGGCTGGCCGACAAGGATCTGGCGCTCGACCGCACCATGATCCCGCTCGGATCCTGCACCATGAAGCTCAATGCCGCGGCCGAAATGATGCCGGTGAGCTGGCCGAGCGTCGCCAATTTGCATCCCTTCGCGCCGGCCAGCCACTCGGCGGGCTACCGCGCCATGGCCGGCGAGCTCGAAGCCTGGTTGTCGGAGATCACCGGCTTCGACGCGGTGACCTTGCAGCCCAATGCCGGCAGCCAGGGCGAGTATGCCGGCCTGCTTGCCATCCGCGCCTACCACCGCGCGCGCGGCGAAGGCCACCGCACCGTCTGCCTGATCCCGTCTTCCGCGCACGGCACCAATCCGGCGAGCGCCGCGATGGCCGGCATGAGCGTCGTCGTCGTGCGTTGCCTGGACGACGGCAATATCGACATGGACGATCTGCGCGCCAAGGCCAACGAGCACTCCAAGGACCTCGCGGCGCTCATGTTCACCTACCCCTCGACGCATGGCGTCTACGAGGAAGGCGCGCGCCATCTCTGCGCGCTGATCCACGAGCATGGCGGCCAGGTCTATTTCGACGGCGCCAACCTCAACGCCCTGGTCGGCCTCGCCCGTCCCGGCGATATCGGCGCCGACGTCTGCCACATGAACCTGCACAAGACCTTCTGCATCCCGCATGGCGGCGGCGGCCCGGGCGTCGGTCCGATCGGCGTCAGGGCGCATCTCAAACCCTATCTGCCGGGCCATGTCACCGAAGGCTCGGCGCATGCCGTGGCGGCCGCTCCCTTCGGCAGCGCTTCCATCCTGCCGATCACCTGGATGTATATCCGCATGATGGGCGGCTCCGGCCTGAAGCAGGCGACCGAGACGGCGATCGTTTCCGCCAACTACGTGGCGACGCGGCTCGCGCCGCATTTCCCGCTCCTCTACAAGGGCCGGAGCGATCGCATCGCCCATGAGTGCATTCTCGACACCCGCGTGCTCAAGGAAAGCGCCGGCATCAGCGTAGACGACATCGCCAAACGCCTGATCGACTACGGCTTTCATGCGCCGACCATGTCGTTCCCGGTTGCCGGCACACTGATGGTCGAGCCGACCGAGTCCGAGCCCAAGCGCGAGCTCGACCGCTTCTGCGAGGCGATGATCGCCATCGCCGGCGAAGCGGCGAAAGTGGCGAAAGGCGAGTGGCCGTCCAACGACAATCCGCTAGTCAACGCCCCGCATACCGCCGCGGAGGCGCTGGCAGGCGCATGGACCCATCCCTATTCGCGGTTGGAGGCCGCCTATCCGGCGGGCGACGCGGATCTTTCGGCAAAATACTGGCCGCCGGTGTCGCGCATCGACAACGTCGCCGGCGACCGCAATCTGGTCTGCTCGTGCCCACCGCTGTCGGAATATCTCGGCGCCGCGGAGTAGACGGTTTGTTCAGGCGGTTTTCAGGGCCGGCCCGGCATCGGGCTGGCCCGCTCCGTCCTGCTGCGTGACGACGCGGTTGCGCCCGGCACGCTTGGCCGCATAGAGCGCCGCGTCGGCTTGCGCCAGCACCTCGTCCAGGGGGGCGCCCGCGGCCGAGCCGAATCCCATGCCTCCGCTGACGCTGCTGCGCAGCGGACCGCGATGGGTCGGAACGATCTCGGTGCCGAACGCGACACCGATCCGGCTTGCCATGTCATGCGCCTTTTCCGGCGTCACGCGCGACATGACGAGCGCGAATTCCTCGCCGCCCAGCCGGAAGGCGTCGACCCCTGCCCTGCCGTACTTGTTGATCACCGCCGCGAAGCGGCAAAGAACCTGATCGCCGACCGGATGGCCGAAGACGTCGTTGGTCGTCTTGAAATGATCGAGGTCGAACATCGCGATCGCCATGAACGGACCGAAGCTGCGATCGCCGTAAAGCTCGTTCAGCGCCCTGCGGTTCATCAGGCCGGTCAACGGATCGGTCATTGTCTCGGCCTTGAGCTCGATCTGCGCCTGCAGGTGGTGCAGCGAAAGCGTCAGCGCGCCGAGGCCGGTCATGCAGGCGACCGCGATGACGGAGTTCAAACGCTCCGCCCAGTTGTCGGGCGCGGCGCCAAGCACCCATTGGCCCTCGACAAGCAGCACCAGGCCGCACAGCGCGAAGGATATGCCGCAGGCTCCGCTCAGGAAGGAGACGACCAGAAGGATGCGGCGGTCATGATCGCCTTTCATCCAGAACATCGTCCCGATCGCGGCGAGCAGCGCCGTCACGGTCGCGTAAGTGATCTGGAAGCCGATGCCATCGAAACCGAAATAGGTGAAAGCGGTGCAGGCGGCCATGGCTGCAAATGTCGGTACGATGCCGCGGCGGTAGTCGCGAAAACCAAGATACTGCATGGCCGACAGGCAGATGACCAGGAAACCCAGGGTGAGCAGCGCGAGCACGACCTGGCACAGCCAGGGATCGGCATCCTTGGTGTAACGCCAGAACGCGACGACATGGGCTACGAGCACCAAGATGCCGCAGGCGACCGTGAGCACGAAGCGCGTCCTCGGCGTGGTGAGCCAGATCGCAAACATGGTGATGCTGAGGCATGTGCCCGACAGTGCCGCCGCAAGCAGGAGCGAACTGAAATCCAACATCTGTGAATCACCTGCCCTCGGGAAGTCGCCGCTCGCCTGATTGTAGATCGTCGCGGCTCGTCGAAAACCGTTTTCGACTGTCACCTCGACTTGACTTCGATACAAGGTTTACAAAGCGTCGACTTTCAGAGAGAAAGCCATTGGCAGGACGGATGTAATAGAAACTTGATCAGCCTTTGTCGAGCAGCGCCAGATTGGCGTTGACCACCGTCTGGTCGGCCATGCCGGCCTTGGCCTCGAGCAGCAGCACGCGCGCCTTTTTCTTGTTGCCGCGCAGGAGCTGCGAATAGCCCATATTGTTGACGATCTGAGGTTTGCGCCCGGCGACCTTCACCAGCTGCGCATAGGCACGGTCGGCGAAGTCGAAACGGCCAAGCTCGTCATAGGACGCGGCAAGCCCCATCCAGGCCTCGGCATCGTCGGATTTGAGTTCGACCGCCTTGCGGAAATGCTGTTCGGCAAGGCCGAAATTCGCCTCCCGGAACTGCGCTTTGCCTTCAACGAGGTCGTTGGCGCTGACATCCTTGGCCACCGGCTGGATTGCCGTGGTCTTGGTCGTGTCGACGTTGTTGTTCGTCGTGCAGCCGGTGATCATCAAGACGGCCGCCAACGCCGCCGCTGCCCTGGGAAATCTCTGACGCATGCCCCTGCCCCATCGCCCGATTTGCCGGGTCGTTCTTCAGGTAAAGACCATACAGGGGAGCGATTAAGCTTCGGTGCCGAAATGCAGCTAAGTTTTGGTAGCCTGCAAACGATGCGTTAACCAGCGCCGGCGCCTGGATTTAGAGCAATTCCAGGAAAAGTGTGAGCGGTTTAGGCTCGCCGACTTCGCCGTAGCCTTCCGTCCGGAATTGCGTCAAAACAAAGAGATAGAGCGGTTCGCGGGTTTCCGTGAAACGCTCTAGTGGTGGGCGGTCAGCTTCACGATGATCGGTATTATGGCGATCATCAGCACCACCGGCAGGATGCAGACCGTCACCGGAACCGACATCTTGGCCGGCAAGGCATGCGCTTTCTCCTCGGCCAGCGACATGCGCTTGTGCCGCATTTCGTCGGAGAAGACACGCAGCGAGCCCGACAGGCTGGTGCCGAGCTCCTTGGATTGCTGCAGCAGCGTCGCGAAAGAACGCACCTCATCGAGGCTGAGGCGGTCGGCAAGCGCCTTCAGCGCATCGTCGAGGCTGCGGCCGGCGCGCAATTCCAGCGACACCAGCATCAGGTTCTGGCTGAGCGATGGATAGGTTCGGGCAAGCTCCTTGGAAACGCGTTCGATGCCAGCCTCCATGCTCATGCCGGCATCGGAGCAGACGATCATCAGATCCATGAAATCTGGAAAGCCGTTGCGGTATTCGCGCATCTTTTCCCGCACCTTCTGCGTCAATATCAGGCCGGGCAGGAAATAGCCGCCGGCGCCCGACAGGATGATGAAGGTCCAGCGGCTGGTCATGGTCGACTCGGCACTTGCCGCCCAGTGGTTGACCAGGAACGCGCCGAGCGCTGCGCCGACCAGGGTGGCGAAACGGACCAGGAAGAACGTGCCGACGGCGCGCGGCTCCATGTAGCCGGCCTGGATGAGCTTCATGCGCAGCCGCGCGACGTTTTCCGGATCGCTCTTGGCGTAGAACTCCTGCGCCCGCCGCACCGCCTTCTCGCGCACGACATTCGTATTCTTCTTGGGCGCGGGCTCCACGTGTTCGACCGGCAGCGCCAGCTCGACTTTCAGCCGGCGCTTGATATCGCTGCGATCGCCCTTGGCAAGCACGAGCGGCCAGGCCACCGCGCCGCCGCCCAGCGCCAGCAGCAATATGGCCACGGGCATCAGCGAAGTCGGCGCCAGCGAAGCGAGGAAGCGAATGATGTCTTCCATCTCAGAACCTGAAATTCGACATCTTGAACATGATGGCGTTGCCGAGCAGCAGCCAGATGATGGAGCCGCTCAGCATGTACCAGGTCTTCGGCACGTCCCAGACATCTTGGTAAAACTGCGGCATCAACACCATGATGGCGGTGAACAGAAGCACCGGCACCGCGGTCAGGATGTAAGCCGACATGCGCCCTTCCGTCGAAATGGCGCGGACCTTGCGGCGCAGCTTGCCGCGATCGCGGATCGTCGCGGACAGACCGTCGAGGATCTCGCGCAGATTGCCGCCCGAACTGCTTTGGATCGACACCGCCGTGACGAACAGCGGCAAGTCTTCGTGACCCACCCGATCGAACAGGTTGTTCAGCGCCGAGACCAGGTCGGAGCCATAGGTCACCTCGTCGGCGACGACACCGAACTCGGTGCCGATCGGATCGGCCATTTCGCGCGACACCATGGCAACAGCCACCGGCACCGGATGACCAGCCTTCAGGCCGCGCGTAATGAGTTCCAGCGCCTCAGGCAGTTGTATCCCGAACCGCTTGAGCCGGCGCTTGCGCATCCAGCGCATTGCCATCACAGGCAGAACTGGCAGCAACATGAGAAAAAGGACCAGGCCGAACAAGAGCGGCAAGCCCTTCCAGATCGCCACGAGCGCCAGTGCCGCGGCCACACCCGAGGTGATCATCAGGAATTTCGGCAGCGGTGTGGTCATGCCGGACTGCGTTCGCAAGGCGCGGAAGCGGTCGAGGGAAAAGATGGATGTGGCGCCGTCGATCCCGCGCTCCTTGCGCAGCTGGATCAGCACCTGCTCCTGGCTGATCTTGTTCTCCGCAAGCTTCATGCGGCGGTTGATTGCCGTGCGCTTGTCGCTGCGCCCGGCATAGAGCAGATAGCAGCCCTCGGCGATCATGATGCCGGTGAGCGCCGCCGCTGCGTACACGGCGTAGATCGGGCTGAAGCCATCCAGCATCGGCCTTAGTCCTGCGGCCGGCCGGGTTCAAAATACTTGCCCGGGAATTCGATGCCCATGTTGCGCAGATCCTCGAGGAAGCGCGGACGGATGCCCGTCGCCTCGAAGTGGCCTAGGATCTTGCCGTCCGCCTCCATGCCGGTGCGCACGAAGCGGAAAATCTCCTGCATCTGGATGACGTCGCCTTCCATGCCGGTCACCTCGGCGACGCTGGTCACCTTGCGCTTGCCGTCGGAAAGGCGCGTCAGCTGGACGATGATGTCGATGGCACTGGAGATCTGGCTGCGGATCGACTGCACCGTCATCGGCATGCCGGTCATGCCGAGCATCTGTTCCAGACGTGAGATGGCGTCGCGCGGCGTGTTGGCGTGGATGGTGGCCATCGAGCCTTCATGGCCGGTGTTCATCGCCTGCAGCATGTCGAAGGCTTCCTCGCCGCGGCACTCGCCGAGGATGACGCGGTCGGGGCGCATGCGCAGCGCATTCTTGACGAGGTCGCGCTGCTTCAATTCGCCGTGGCCCTCGATGTTGGCCGGGCGTGTTTCCATGCGCGCGACATGCGGCTGCTGCAATTGCAGCTCGGCCGCGTCCTCGATGGTGATCAGGCGTTCGTCTTCCGGAATGAAAGCCGACAGGGCATTGAGCATCGTCGTCTTGCCGGTGCCGGTGCCGCCGGAGATGATCGTGGTCTTGCGGGCATGCACCGCCGCCGCCAGCACCTCGGCCATGTTCTGGGTGATGGCGCCGAATTCGACCAGCTTGTGCAGGCCGAGCTTGTTCTTGGAAAATTTGCGGATCGAGACCAGCGGCCCGTCGACGCCGACCGGGCGGATCGCCGCGTTGAAGCGCGAGCCGTCGAGCATTCGGGCGTCGACCATCGGCTGCGATTCATCGACGCGACGGCCGACCGCCGCGACGATTTTGTTAATGATTCGAAGCAGATGCGCTTCATCCTTGAACGGGATGTGGACCTGCTGCAGCTTGCCGCGCTTTTCGACGAAGCAGTTCTGATGGCCGTTGATCAGGATATCGTTGATCTCGGGGTCCTTGAGCAGCGGCTCCAGGGGCCCGAGACCGACCATCTCGTCGACGATGTCGTCGACCAGGGAGTCTAGCTCGGCGTTATTGATCGCCATCCGCTCGTTGCGCGTCTTTTCGGAAACGAATTCGTGCACCTGCCGGCGCATTTCATCCTTGGGCAGCCGCTCAAGCGCCACGAGGTTGATCTCTTCGAGCAGCATGCGATGGATGCGCACGCGCGCATCGAGCACCTTGTTGGCGCTTTTTGCAGGCGCGGCTTCGGGCTTCGGCGGCGTCGGCCTGCGGGTCGTCGGAATGATCACTGCATTGTGTGCGACGGGCGCAGATTCGGGCGCCCGCTGCGGGCGGACGTCACGGCTCTGCAGGTTGGAAAAGCGGCTGGTCATCCTGCCTTCCTTTTCAGCAAGCCCTTGCCCAGGCCGAACAGTGACTTCGACTTGACCGTGGTCTGGACGGCCTCCTCCGGCAGGATGATCTTCTTCAGGTCGTTGACGACATTGGCGTTGGGGTCGATGGCGTGCAGCGGCACGCCGCGGTCGACGGCCTCGCGCACCAGTCGGTAGTTGTTGGAGATGCCGCCGACGAAATGCTCGCCGAGTATGTCCTGGACATCGGCCTGCTTGATGCCGCTGTCGAACATCTTCTGCTCGAAGCGGTTGACGATGACGTTGGGCTTCACTTCCTTGCCGGCGGTCTCATAGACGGCCTGGATGAGACGCTGCGTGTGGCGCAGGCAAGGCACCGTCATCTCGGCGACGATGTAGAGCTTGTTGGAACCCAGCAGCACCGTCTCGGTCCAGGGGAACCAGGTGCGCGGCAAGTCGATGACGACATTGTCGAAATAAGCCGCCACGAGGTCGAGCATGCGCACCACGACATCGGTCTTGAACGAGCGCATATCCGAGGGGCGCGTCGGCGCGGCAAGCACGCACAGCCCGCTCGCATGCTTGGACAGCATCACATCAAGCAATTGCCGGTCGAGGCGCTCCGGCTGGTTCTCGATTTCGGTGATATCGAAACGCGGTTCGAGGTCGAGATATTCGGCGCAGGCGCCCTGCTGGAAATTGAGGTCGACGACGCAGGTCGAGGCGCCGCGCATCACAGAGTGATGCAGCTGGAAGGCTGTCTGCAGGGCGAGCGTGGTGGTGCCGACGCCGCCGGCGGCCGGCATGAACGTATAGATGTGCGATTCGGTGTTCTCTTCCCGCCCCGGCCCCTGCAAGGCACGGATGACGGAACGCACGAGGTCGGCAGTCGTAATCGGCTTGACCAGGAAATCGGCGACCTTGAGCTGCACCAGGATGCGCACCGCCGCCGCGTTGAATTCCTGGGTGACGACGACAACCGGGACGCGCCCCTCCAGCCGGCGCATGATGCGCTGCAGGGACTCGATTTCCTCGAGCTTGGCGGCGTCCATGTCGACAATGACAACGCCGAAATCGGCATCCTGCACCTCGCCGCGCAATTCCTTGACGCTCTTTTCGACGGTCAGAAGCTCGATGACCTCGGAGGAGGCAAAGGCCGTCCGCGTGTCCTGCAAAAACGTCCTGTCCGTCGAAACCAGCAGGATCTTCTTGGTCTTGGTACCAGATGCCATCGTCGTCAGCCCATCAGTTCGATGTCGTTGATGATGATGTCGTCGATGCCGACCCGGAACCGGCCTTCGCACCGACGGCAATGGTCTCGGAACCCGGACGTTGAGCCGGCACCAGGAGCCTGGTGTTCTGGACGCCATATTTCCAGGGATCGACCATTTGCATGGCCGTGTTGGATGCCTGCGCGTTGCCAGCGGCCAGCGTCACCCCTTCGGCGCGCACACAGTCGTCGCTGGTGCAACCGCTAACGAAACCGGCCAAAAGCAGAGCGATGCAAAGGGGGGTGCGCATGGCCTTAGTCCTTCGGCAGGTCGAGGAAGTGGCCGGACGTGGCGGCGGCCACCGGGCGGGCGGCGCTGCCGTCGGCCAGGCTCACCGGACGCTTCGACGCCGAGGCGTCCACTTCCTCGGTGTTGTTCAGAAAATAGTCGGCGGAACTTGGCGGCTGGGTGCCATCGGTCGGTTCGACCATCTTCTTCGACGGATCGACCGGCTTGACCAGGTAAGGCGTGACGATGATCACCAGGTCGGTCTCGCGCCGCTGATAGGATTTCGAGGAGAACAGCGAACCGAGCACCGGCAGCTTGCCTATCCCCGGCACCCGCGATGTCGTGATATCGTTCTGCGACTGCAGAAGACCTGCAATCATGAAGCTCTGGCCGTTCTTGAGGTCGACCGATGTCCTGGCGCGGCGCACGATGAAGGCTGGGATGGAAATGCCGCTGCTGACCTGGATGGAAGCAGACGGGTCGATCGAGGACACTTCCGGCGCGATGTCGAGGCTTACCAATCCGTCCTTCAGCACCGTCGGCGTGAAATCCAGGCCGACGCCGTACTTCTTGTAGGTGACGCTGATCTTGCCATTGTCTTCCGAAACCGGGATCGGGAATTCGCCGCCGGCAAGGAAGCTCGCCGTCTGGCCCGAACGTGCAATCAGGTTCGGTTCCGCAAGCCGCCGCGCCAGACCGCGTTCCTCGAGCGCCTTGATGGCGATGTCGATTGAAACGCCGTTCGACAGCAGGCTACCGATGATTTCACCTGTTCCGGCAGCCGGCACGTTTCCCCCGTCCGGGTTCAGCACGACTTTGCGATTGCCGATGCCATAGGCGAAATTGGCGGCGTATTTGGCGCCCAGATCCTGACCGGCCTGACGGTTGATCTCGACGAAACGGACGTTGAGCTGCACCTGCTGCGAAGACGAGATGTTGACCGAGTTGATGACTTCTTCGTTGCCGGAAAAACGCGACGCGATCTTGCTGGCCTTGTCGGCGGCGACCGCATCGTCGGCCTCGCCCGACAGCACGACGCGGCCGTTTGCCGAACCGACCTTGATCTTGGCGTCGGGCACGCTGGCGCGGATGGTGCTGGCCAGTTGGTCGGTGTCCAGCGTCACCTCGATGTCGATGGTGCCGACAAGCTGCTTGTTCTGGTCGAACAGCGCGATACCGGTGGTGCCGAGATTGTTGCCCAGCACATAGAAAGATTTGTCGGTCAGCGGGTTGACGTTGGCGATCTCCGGATCGCCGATGACGATCTGATAGAAGGCGGCGCTCGTCATGATCGTCTTCGGTTTGCCCTTGGCGACCTTGATCGAGGCGTTCTTGTTCGCCGAGACATAGACGACGTCATTGTCCGCCCTTGCCGGCGCGGTAACGCCAAGCATTGCCGCCGCCAGCGCGATCGCGCCAAGCAGGCGCCATCCCCCGGTCGTCCGAAATGCATCAAACCCAAACATCTTACCCCGTCCCGCCGGTCCCCACCGGCTATTGCTGCAGTTCCTGCGGCGGTTCCCGTGAAGGAACCTTGTATTCCTCGACCTTGTCGCCACGCGTCACGATCACCGTCTTGAATTTCGGCTCGGGCTCCTTCGTCACCGCATTGACGAGCGAGGCGGCGCTCGCCTGCGCGCTTGCGGCAACCGAGCCGCCGAAGGACGAGATTGTCGTAAGCCCGTCTTTGCTGGCGCTGGCGTCGGCCGCCGAGCGCAAGGACAGCGACAAGGTGCCGACGGTGCGGGCAAGCGCCACCTTCTGCGCCCCCTCGTTGGTCACCTCGATGGTCACCGAGTTGGCGATCTGCGGCTCGGTCTTGCGCTCGTCGGCGCCCTGCCCGACCGAAAGCACCTTGGCATCGGAGACGACGACCTCGGACGTGACCGTCGAGCCGGCCGCGCCTTGAGCATTCTTGGACACTTCCTGGATGTCTCCCGCGTCACGCGTCAGCACGACGTCGACCCGGTCTCCCGGCGTGATGAAGCCGCCGACACCGGCGATCTCGTCGGTGCGGATGGTGACGGCCCGCATTCCAGGCGACAGCATGTTGGAAAGGGTGGCGCGACCGTTCGGGCCCGACAGCTTGGTCAGCAGCACCGGTTCGTTGACCTCGATCGGCGACAGCACGACCCGGCTGCCGTCGGCAAGCAGCTTGTCGATCGTGGGGAAAGCCCCTTGCGGCAGGGAATCCTGCGGCCACGGGATCTCGGCAAGTTGCGGTCGTCCGAGCTCCATGCCGTAGCGCAGCGGCGCTTGAGCCACAACGATGGTCTTGAACTCGATCTTGGGTTGCTGCGGCGCCTCGACGGAGACGACCTTGACCTCGGGCTGGGCCTTTGCCTGGCTCTTGACCCAGAAGTCCGCCGCAAAGATCGAGATCGCGCCGAAGACGGCGGCGATGCCGATCATGGTTATGGCCCTGCCCCTCACAACGAAACCCCTGACGCCCGTGGTCTTTTGTTGGTTTGCCCCACGCTAGGCATCATTGTTAAAGAAACGGGAATAGCGGGGCGCGCGGATCGCCCTATTTCGGCCGGCTTGGTTATCGAATGGTTTTAGAATATGAGACAGTTTGATCCCTGAACGGAACAGGAACTCGTTCGCCCGCCAAAAGCGTGGCAGTATCGCGAAATGATTCGCATTACCGGACGCTAGGCCCCAGCATGGACGACAGCAACGACCTCTTCGGCAAGGTGGAAAAGCCGGCACAGCCGGTGCGCTCGCCGTCGCGAGCCGCCGATCCGCTCGTGCAGGCCGCGAAGCGTTCGACCGCCGCCCGCGACGGCAGCGAAGGCTACAACGCCGCCGATATCGAGGTGCTCGAAGGACTCGAGCCAGTGCGCCGGAGGCCCGGCATGTATATCGGCGGCACCGACGACAAGGCGATGCATCACCTGTTTGCCGAGGTCATCGACAATTCGATGGACGAGGCTGTGGCCGGCCACGCCACCTTCATCGACGTCGAACTCTCCGCCGACGGCTTCCTGACCGTCACCGACAACGGCCGCGGCATTCCAGTCGATCCGCATCCGAAATACAAGAAGCCGGCGCTCGAAGTCATCATGACGACGCTGCATTCGGGCGGCAAGTTCGACTCCAAGGTTTACGAGACCTCCGGCGGCCTGCATGGCGTCGGTGTCTCGGTTGTCAATGCGCTGTCCGACCACCTCGAGGTCGAAGTCGCGCGCGGCCGTCAGCTCTACCGCCAGCGTTTTTCCCGCGGCGTCCCGGTCAGCGGTCTTGAGCATCTCGGCGAGGTCCACAACCGCCGCGGCACGAAGACCCGCTTCCACCCGGACGAGCAGATTTTCGGCAAAGGTGCAGCCTTCGAACCGGCGCGCCTTTACCGCATGACGCGCTCGAAGGCATATCTGTTCGGCGGCGTCGAGATCCGCTGGACCTGCGATCCGTCGCTGATCAAGGAGAAGGACAAGACGCCAGCCAAGGCCGAGTTCCATTTCCCCGGCGGCCTGAAGGATTATCTCAAGGCGACGCTGGGCGACGAGTTCCAGGTCACGCGCGAGGTTTTCGCCGGAAAGAGCGACAAGCAGGGCGGCCACGGTTCGCTCGAATGGGCGGTGACATGGTTCGGCGGCGATGGTTTCCTCAATTCCTACTGCAACACCATTCCGACCGCCGAAGGCGGCACGCATGAGGCCGGTTTCCGCAATGTACTGACGCGCGGATTGCGCGCCTATGCCGACCTGATCGGCAACAAGCGCGCCTCGGTCATCACCACCGAGGACGTGATGATCTCGGCCGCCGGCATGCTGTCCGTGTTCATCCGGGAGCCGGAATTCGTCGGCCAGACCAAGGACAGGCTGGCGACCATCGAGGCGATGCGCATCGTCGAAAATGCCCTGCGCGACCCGTTCGACCACTGGCTGGCCGACAATCCGCAGGAAGCCTCGAAGCTTCTGGAGTGGGTTATCGCGCGCGCCGACGAACGCGTGCGCCGCCGCCAGGAAAAGGAAGTCTCGCGCAAGAGCGCGGTGCGCAAGCTGCGCCTTCCGGGCAAGCTCGCCGACTGCACGCAGAATGCCGCCGCCGGCGCCGAGCTTTTCATCGTCGAGGGCGACTCGGCCGGCGGCTCGGCCAAGCAGGCGCGCGACCGCGCCAGCCAGGCGGTGCTGCCGCTGCGCGGCAAGATCCTCAACGTGGCCAGCGCCGGCAACGACAAGCTTGCCGCCAACCAGCAGATATCCGACCTGGTCCAGGCGCTCGGCTGCGGCACGCGCTCGAAATACCGTGACGAGGATCTGCGTTACGACCGCGTCATCGTCATGACCGACGCCGACGTCGACGGCGCGCATATCGCTTCGCTGCTGATAACCTTTTTCTACCAGGAGATGCCGAACCTGATCCGCGGCGGCCATCTCTACATGGCCGTGCCGCCGCTTTATTCGATCAGGCAGGGCGGCAAGGTCGCTTACGCGCGCGACGACGCGCACAAGGATGAGCTCCTGCGTACCGAATTCACCGGGCGCGGCAAGGTCGAGATCGGCCGCTTCAAGGGCCTGGGCGAGATGATGGCCTCGCAGCTCAAGGAGACCACGATGGATCCGAGGAAGCGCACGCTTCTCAGGGTCGACGTCAGCGAGGCCGAGCAGGCGACCAAGGATGCCGTCGACGCGTTGATGGGCACCAAGCCCGAGGCGCGCTTCCGCTTCATTCAGGAGCGCGCCGAATTCGCCGAGGCGGACGTGCTGGATATCTGATCGCCTGCTGGTCCATAAAAGTCTCCGGCACGGAGAACCGATGTGACCTGGACGCGGCTGAAAGAGCTTGTCGAGACACCGTTAGGCGGTCTGACGCAGCCGACCCGATCGGACTGGATTTTTGCCCTGCGCACCGTTTCGGCGGGGTTGATCGCGCTGCTTGTTGCCTACGCGCTGAAGCTCGACCATCCGCAATGGGCGATGATGACGGTGTTCATCGTCGCGCAACCGGTGGCCGGCATGGTGCTGGCAAAAGGCTTCTACCGGCTGCTCGGCACGCTGGCGGGCGGCCTCGCTGCGGTCGGTATTACATCCCTGTTCGGCGCCAATCCCTGGCTGCTGGTCACGGTGTTGGCGCTCTGGATCGGCGTCTGCACGCTCGTCTCGTCATTGCTGCGCAACCCGGAAGCCTATGGCGCCGCTCTTGCCGGCTATACGGCGATGATCATCAGCCTGCCGGCCCTCGGACAGCCGCACGTCGTCGTCGACCTCGCTGTCGCGCGTTGCGCCGAGATCGTGCTTGGCATCGTCTGCGCCGGCGTCACCAGCCGGCTGATCCTGCCGAAGCTCGCGGCCGACGCCATCATCTCCCGGCTGAAGCGCAGCATCCTCGACCTCGCCGAATATGCGTCAGGCGCTTTTTCCGGCGGCGATCCGGCGAGCCTTGCCGCGCTCCAGCGCAAGCTGATCGCCGACGCCCAGACGCTCGCCGAGATGCGCACCTATGCGCGGCTGGAAGCGCCGAGCTTCGGCACTCGCGCCCATCCGGTGCGGCGCACGATCGGTCAGCTTCTGTGGGCGCTTTCGGCGGCGCGCGCGCTGCATGGCCATCGCGCGCCGAAGAATGCAGCGCTGATCCCGATGCGGCGAGATTTAAAAACTTTCGTCGGCGAACTCGCGGCGACACCCGGTGCGCTCGATGACACGGGCCCCTGGGTCGCCCGGCTCGACGCGATCACAGGCAAGGCCCGGGAGATGCCAAGCCTGCCCACCGATAGCGGCCCAAACGATACCAGCGAAGACAAGGTCGGCACCATCACCCGCCTCACCATTGCCGGCGATTTCGCCGAGGCGCTGAAGCAGGTCATGCGCGGGCTGGACGCGCTTCGCTCGCCCGTCGCCCGGAAATCGAACGAGCGAGGTCAACCGGCGCTGGTCGTCCACCGCGACTACCAGGCCGCATGGCGCAACGCCGTGCGCGCCGCGCTCGCCACGTTGCTGGTGGCAATCTTCTGGCTGACGACCAAATGGTCGGAAGCAGCCGGCACCGTCATCCTCGTTGCCGTCGTCTCCAGCCTGTTCGCGGCGCGCCCCGATCCCGTGCAATCCGCCTGGGGTTTCTTCACCGGGACGCTGATGGCACTGCCTTTTGCCTTTCTGGTCGGCCAGATCGCGCTTCCGGCACTACCCGGCTTCGGCTGGTTCGCGCTCTTCGTCGTGCCGATCCTAGTGCCTGCGGCGCTCGGCATGGCCAATCCGCGCCATGTCGGCGTCGCCACCGCCTTCGCCATCAACTTCCTCGCCTTCCTCAGCCCGCATCAGCAGATGATCTACGATCCCGGGCCGTTCTTCGCCGGCTCGGCCTCGATCCTGGTCGGCATCCTGATTGCCATCGGCGTCTTCATCGTCGTGCTGCCTGCCGATCCCTGGGCCACTCTGGAGCGGATCTCGCAGGCGATGCGCGAGGACCTGGCACGGCTTTGCCTGCATGAGCGGATACCCCGGCGTTCCGCCTTCGAGAGCCTTGCCTATGACCGGATCAACCAGCTGATGCCGCAGGCGCAGCAGACGGGCCGCAAGGGCGACCCCGTTCTTGGCGGAAGCATCGCCGCCGTCACCGTGGGGCTGGAGGTGCTGCGGCTGCGCCACGCGCAACTGAACTCCGCCGTCCCGCACGAAACGGTCGAGTCGATCGGCAACTTCCTGCGCGGCCTGGCGCGCGAATTGCTGTTTAGACGACCCGGTGAGCCACAGACCGCGACGATCGCGGTGGCGCGGCAATATGCGGCCAGCATCGCCAAACGTAGCGATCGGCTCGAAGTGCTGCAGATCGCCGCCTCGCTGCGCATCATTGCCGCGGCGATGGAAGATTACCCGGATTTCTTTGCGAGGAGCCGAGGCTGAAGCCTCAAGCGGCCGCGATCGCCAGTGCGTGCCCGCGCGCGTTTTCGCGCAACGCTTCGAGATGGATCGACTTCACCAACCCGGCAAGATCGCCCTCGGCGGATTGGCCGCCGAGTTCCTTCAGCATCAGCCAACTCACTTCCTGCACGCCGGCGACACGCCGGCCATTGGCGACCTCGCGCCAGATCTTGAGCGCGCGCAGGATGATGGCATGTGTGGCAGGTGCAAGCCCGGCGCTGCGGAACAGCGCCTGCAGCACTATGTCATGCCCGCCGGCGAGAAGCGCCGTCACCCGCTGCTCGGACTGTCGGGCGAGCGCGACCAGTGTCGAGCCAAAGAAGTCGACCTTGCCATGTGCGATGGTGCGGATGATGAAGCCAGCGGTGAGGTCGCCGCGCAGCCTCAGATGCTCGATCAGCGCGGCATGCTCTTCCATGCGCGTCCCCTCGATCAACGTCACCGAGGCTTTCACGCAGGCGTCGCGCATCACGCGATCGGCACGCGCGGCCCCCATCATCGCCAGCACCAGCGGCGAACCTTTCAGCGTCTCGCCGAGCTTGACCAGCAGCATGTGACGGCAGTCGGCCGGCAGACGCTGATCGGCAATCAACGCCTCGCGCACCAGTGGCAGATGACCATGCCGCTCGGCCATGCGGCGAAAGCTCAACGAAGCAATCTCGGCGCCGCTGTTGCCGACAAGCGCGGCACAGGCTTCCGGTTCGCCGATCTCGGCGATCGCCGCCGCCAGCGACATCGAGACGACCGGGCGGTTGGCGATCAGCTTCTGCGTCGCCTTCTGGCCGCAGGCGACGCGTTCGACGAGATCGGCATCGGTAAGCAGCGGCGAACGCGCCAGCACCAGCGCAGCCACTTCCGGCTGGTCGGCGGCCAAGGCGCTGATCACCTGCGGCGGTGCGTGATGGCTCATCGACAGCGCCTCGGCAAGCGCAAAGCGCACCTTGGAGGAAGCGTCGTCCAGGAGCAGCGTGA
This sequence comes from Mesorhizobium montanum, assembly GCF_033977145.1. NCBI lineage: Bacteria > Pseudomonadati > Pseudomonadota > Alphaproteobacteria > Hyphomicrobiales > Phyllobacteriaceae > Mesorhizobium > Mesorhizobium montanum. The sequence goes on from NZ_JAVIJF010000003.1 coordinate 19,558, forward strand.
GCGCCGCCTCGGCGGCGCAGCGATCCTCGAATGGCAGATCGGAATTGATATAGGCACGCGCCAGCGCGCTCGCGGCGGCTGCGCGCTCGCAAACCCTTGCCGTATCAATCCATTTTAGAAAGTGCGAAACAACCATACCGACCAGCTACGCCCTTGCCGGAACGGTCCCGGCCCCGTTGTGAACGTTAGGCTGGAAATGGTTTACGAACGGTTCACCATGTTTCTTAACCGGCTTGATGGCGTCGCAACCAACGCCTATCAAGCAGGGAAATTGGAGGAGATCGACCATGGCCGGGCTTTATCTGGAAGAGTTTGTCGTCGGCCATGTCTTCCATCACACGCTGCGCAAGACGGTGACCGAAAGCGACAACATGCTATTTTCGGTGATGACGCTGAACCCGCAGCCTTTGCACATCGATTTCGACTTCGCCGCGAAAACCGAATGGGGCAAGCCGTTGGTCAATTCGCTGTTCACGCTCGGCCTGATGATCGGCATTTCGGTGAACGACATCACCGTCGGCACCACTGTCGCCAATCTCGGCATGAAGGAAACCACCTTCCCGCATCCCGTTTTTCACGGCGACACCATCCGGGTCGAGACGACGGTCGTCTCCGTGCGCGAGTCCAAATCGAAGCCAGATCGCGGCATCGTTGAGTTCGAGCACCGCGCCTACAATCAAAATGACTTTCTTGTCGCCAAATGCACCAGGCAGGCGATGATGCTGAAGAAGGCGGCCTGATGCGCTCGCTGCTTTTCGTGCCCGGCGATTCCGAGCGAAAGCTGGAAAAAGCATTCGGGGCCGGCGCCGACATAATCATCGTCGATCTCGAGGATTCCGTGGCCGCCGCCAACAAGGTTGCGGCGCGCGCGACCGCGGCCGGTTTCATCTCGAGCCAGAGGCACCGGACAAGTTCCGCCGTGTATGTGCGGGTCAACGACCTTTCCACCGGCCTGACAGACGACGACCTCGCGGCTCTTGTCCCGGTGAAGCCCGACGGCATCATGCTGCCCAAGTCGAACAGTGGACAGGACGTCCAGCAACTGGCGGCGAAGCTTCGGGTGCATGAGGCCCAAAGCGGGTTGCCGGACGGCGGCATAAGAATCCTGCCGATCATCACCGAGACTGCGGCGGGCGTGCTGGCGGCGGCAAGCTATGCGGGGGCAAGCGCGCGGCTTGCCGGCCTGACATGGGGCGCGGAGGATTTGTCGGCGGCGATCGGCGCGCGCACGGCCCGCGACGAGAACGGCCGCTACACCGACGTGTTTCGCCTGGCCCGCGCCATGACCATTCTGGCGGCAGGAGCGGCGGAAGTCGCGGCAATCGATACCGTCTTTCCGGATTTTCGCGACATGGCCGGTTTCGAGGCCGAGTGCCGGCAAGCCGAACGAGACGGCTTCACCGGCAAGATGGCGATCCATCCGGCGCAAGTGCCGGTCATCAACGCAGCCTTCACGCCGTCCGCCGAAGCGGTCGAGCGCTCGCAGGCGATCGTCGACGCTTTCGCGGCAGCGGGAAACCCGGGCGTCGTCGGTATCGGCGGCAAGATGTACGACCGCCCGCATCTGCGGCTGGCCGAGCGGTTGCTGGCCCGCGCCAGGGCGGCAGGCGGTTCAGCCTGACCGCTACCAGACCATCGGGATCAGTTTGTAGCGGACGCGCGCGGCATAATCGTCATAGCCCTGCAGGCCGGTCCGCAAGGTCTTTTCCTCGATGAAGGTGCGGATGCCGAGCAGGACGATGAAGACGAGCACGGATGCCAGTCCCCACCAGGAACCAAGCAGCAGCGCCGTGCCGGCGAAGAAGAAAATGGCGCCGGCATACATCGGATGACGGACATAAGCGTACGGCCCGGTGGTGATCACTTTTTGCCCGCGCTCGTCCTGGATCTTCACGACAGGCGCGGCGAAGCTGTTTTCCATCATCGTCAGGTAGCTGACCCAGATGCCGAGCAGCAGGACGATCGCGCCGGCCACCTGCAGCCATAACGGAACGGCGGACCAATCGAAGCGGAAGTCGAGCCCCATCAGGACCTGCCAGGCAAAAATGCCGATGAGCAGGATGGAAAGCAGAATCTTGTCGGCCGCGGTCTGGTTCTTCTGGATGGGAGGGCTCAGCCGCTCATTCATCAGGCCGGGGTCGCGCTGCGCCATGGCGACGCCTAAGGTAAGGCTGAGCCCGACCATCAGCACCAGATAGACCCAGGCTCCCGGCCAGCGCAGCGTGCCGGCCGACACGAAAAGCAGCGCCCCCATTAGGCCGAACCACAGGAATGTCTGGACCACCAACCTCGATATCATGACCAACTCTCCATGACGTTTGCCCGCCGCGATTTGGTCGAATCCGACCAGTAGTCTATCATACCGACCGGCGGTCTATCTCTCAAGTCCCTCCGCGCTCTGGACGGGAACGGCCGCCGCGTGCACAAGGTTTCGCCAATGCCCCGCATCATCAGGCACCCGGAACTCAGGCGCGAACAACTGCTGGACCATGCCCAGGCCCTGTTCCTGACGCATGGCTACGACAGAGCGAGCCTCAACGACGTCATCGCGGCCGCCGGCGTCTCAAAAGGCGCCTTCTACCACTACTTCGCTTCCAAGGAGGCCCTGCTGGAGGCATTGGCGGAGCGTTTCGCCAGACAGGCGCTGGCCGGCGTCCAGAAGATCGTCGACGATCCGAACCTCGATCCGCTTGGACGCCTGAACGCCCTGCTCGCGCAGTCGCGCCAGATCGAGACCGCGCCGGAAGCATGGGCGCTCTTCGAGACGCTGTTTCGCCCGGAAAACCTGGTGCTATTCCACCGCATCAATCTGGCCGCGAGCAAGTCTTTCTCGCCGATACTGGTCGAGATCATCCGGCAAGGTGTCGAAGACAAGACGTTCCGGACTTTTGACCCGGAGGGTGTCGCCGATATCGTCATGCAATTCGGCCTGGCCACGCATGATGTGATTGCCAGGGCATTCGCCGGCGGCGGCGATGCCGACATGGACATCGCGATCGAAACCCTGGAGAGGCGCGTCAGGCTCTACGAGATCGCGCTCGATCGCATTCTAGGGCTCCCCGACGGCAGCATCCGGATCGGTGAGCCCGGCTACGTGCGTGCCGTCATGACCGCGCGCCGCGGTAATCCTGCCACGACGGCCGCGGCTTCCAAGCGCGCAGGGCGTGACTAACCGGCCCAGGGACCGGTGTAATCGGCATAAAGCTTCGCCGGATCGGGTCGCGGCCGTTCCGGCGCCGGTCCCTGATAGGAGCCGATATGGACGAAGCCGACGACGCGCTCCCGCGGCGAGAGCCCGAGGATCGCCCTGCCCTCGGCGACGTCGGAATACCAGTTGCTGATCATGTTGGTGCCGTAGCCTAGCGCATTGGCCGCGATCATCAGGTTCATGGCCGCCATGCCGCCCGACAGGAACATCTCCCATTGCGGGATCTTCGGGTTCTCCTTCGGCACCGACACGACGCCGATCACCAGCGGCGCCCGCGAAAAGCGCGCCAGTTCCTGGTTGCGCCGGCCTTCCGGCAGCGGTCCTTCGCGCTGCTCGGCAAGCGCTGCCAGCTTCCTGCCGATCTCGATGCGCGCCTCGCCGCGATAAAGGATGAAGCGCCAGGGCTCGAGCCTGCCGTGGTCGGGAACGCGCGAGGCGGCCGCGATCATCGTCGCGATCTCGGCGTCGCTCGGCGGCGGCTCCTTGAGGTCCGGGATCGGCGCGGAATTGCGGGTGAGCAGGAAGTCGATGATCGGCGACGCCATGGGCGCAAGTCTCCTGGAAAGCATTCGATTTTGAGCTGAAGCACGCCATCGGGAGGTCGGGCGGCTCGGGCGTTGGCGTTTTGCGCCGGATAAGGAGCCGCTTGAGGAAGCAACGCACTCCTAGGCCTTGAAATTGCCACCGCCTTGGGCTTCAACGCAAGGCATGTTTGAGGGGATCCTGCGCCTTTTCGTGATCGCACTCGTCGCTGCGTTGTTCGCGGTGCCGGTTTCCTTCGCTCTGGCCCAGAATGCCAACGATGTCGGCGACATCAAGCTTCCGGGCATTTCGAGCTACGCGAACCCGAAGACCGGAGCACCGCTGGCGCTCGGCAATGGCGGCGCCGTCACGCTGTCGGCGCAGTTGACCGACAAGGGCGCCGACATCACTCGCGGCATCGTCTGGCGGGTCTTCAAGCCGGAGCCCGCAAGCGACGGCAAGCTGCCCATGGTGGCGTCCGCCCATGGCGGCACGGCGGTGTTCCAGCTCGACCCCGGCAGCTATCTCGTCCATGCCTCCTACGGGCGCGCGGGCGCCACCAAGCGCATCACCGTCGGCAAGGAGGCCAGGCGTGAAAGCCTTGTGCTCGACGCCGGCGGCCTGAAGCTCGACGCGGTGACATCCGGCGGCGCGCCCATCCAGTCGAAGAAACTGCGTTTCTCGATCTATGAAGGCGTGGCCGCGGCCAATGGCGACCGCGCGCTGATCGCCCCCGACGTCGCACCGAATACCGTGGTGCGGCTCAACGCCGGTACCTACCATGTCGTCTCCACCTATGGCGCGGTCAACGCCGTGATCCGCTCCGACATCCGTGTCGAGGCCGGCAAGCTGACCGAGGCAACCGTCGAGCACCGCGCCGCCGAGATGACGATGAAGCTGGTGCGCGAGCCCGGCGGCGAAGCCATCGCCGACACATCCTGGTCGCTGCTCAACGAGAGCGGCGACCCGATCAAGGAAGCGGTCGGCGCCTTCGCCTCGATGGTGCTGGCCGAGGGCCAGTACACCATCATCGCCAAGAACCGCGACCGCATCTACCAGAAGGACTTTGCGGTCGTTGCCGGCCAGAACCAGGAAATCGAGGTTCTTGCCAATGAATCGTCGGCCATCGACCCCGAGGAAGGCGCGGACTAAACATCTTAGCCGTTTAGCCGTCAGGCTGCCTTGCGCATCCGCTTTTGCAGAAACGGCACACGGCCACGTTGCGCGGCCGGGGCCGCCAGGTCGAACACCGAGCGGTAGAGCCGATCGAGCAGCACTTTGCGATCGCGCAAGGGTTCAAGGTCGCTCCATCTCAGCACTTCGCCGATACGCACCTCGATCACCTTGCCCGACAACCGGGCGAACTCGCGGATGAGCAAGGAGGTGCGCAGCGTCAGCGATGCCTTGCCGATGAACTTCGCCACACGGTTGTCGCGCTCTGCCATGTTCATCGGGCCGCTGACGAGATGGAACAGGCGGCCGTTCTGGCCGGAGAAATGCATCGGAATGACCGAAGCCTTGGCGTCCTGAATGAGCTTGGCCGGGAACATCTTCCACGGCAGGTCGATGGCGCGGCCAAAGCCCTTCGGCGCCGTGGCGACGCCGCCGGCCGGAAAGACGACGATGGTGACGCCTTCCTTCAGCAACCGCACCGCTTCGTGGCGCACCGCCATATTGTTCTTCAGCGCTTCCTTGGTATCGGAAAAATCGATCGGCAGTGAATAGGGTTCCATCTCGCGGATCCTGAGCAGATCCTTGTGGATCATGACCCGGAACGGTCGGCCCAGTTGCTCGACGAGCGACAGCACCGCAATGCCGTCGCCGATACCGAAAGGGTGGTTGGCGACGATGACCAGCGGCGTGTCCGGCAGCGCGGCCGGCGGCCACTGAACGGCGTTGCGAACCTTGACGTCGATCAATTCCAGCATCTGGCTGAACACGCGATCGCCGGTCGGCACCACTTGGCGGCGCCAGAAATCATAGAGCACGGCGAACCGGTCGCGACCCGACAAGCCCTCGACGGAATGGATGAACCAGCGCGTCAGCACCGGTTGATGCGCGTTGGCATAGGAGAGCTCGGGAAAACGTCTTTCCCGCAGTTTCAACTTGAGCATGGCGGCTCGTTACAGGGCTGGCGTGACAGGGGTATGAAAATGGCGGTGGACGCACCACCGCCATTCATCTGGCATATCAGGCGGCGCGACGCTTGCGGTCAGGCGAGACCGCCTCGTCGGAAAGCTGCTTCACCGCATCGTCGAGCTTCAGCGATTCCTGGTCGCGAGAGCCCAGCCGGCGGATATTGACGGTTTCTTCTTCCGCCTCGCGCTTGCCGCAGACGAGGATGACCGGCACCTTGGCCAGGGAATGCTCGCGCACCTTGTAGTTGATCTTCTCGTTGCGCAGATCGGCCTCGGCCAGCAGCCCCGCCGCCTTCAGCCGCTCGACAACCTTCCTTGCATAATCGTCCGCATCCGAGGTGATCGTCGCCACCACCACCTGCAGCGGCGCGAACCACAGCGGGAAATGGCCGGAATAGTTTTCGATCAGGATGCCGAGGAACCGCTCCATCGAGCCGCACACAGCTCGGTGCACCATAACCGGCTGTTTCTTCTCCGAATCCGAGCCGATATAGAAGGCGCCGAAGCGCTCCGGCAGGTTGAAGTCGACCTGCGTGGTGCCGCACTGCCATTCGCGGCCGATGGCATCCTTCAGCACATATTCGAACTTCGGCCCGTAGAAGGCGCCCTCGCCCGGATTGATCGAGGTCTTGATGCGGTTGCCGGAGCGCGCGCGGATCGTCTCCAGCACATTGCTCATGATCGCCTCGGCATGATCCCAGGCCTCGTCGGTGCCGACTCGCTTGTCCGGCCGCGTCGACAATTTCACGCTGACCTCGTCGAAGCCGAAATCGGCATACGTCGACAGGATCAGATCGTTGATGCGCAGGCATTCGGCGGCGAGCTGTTCCTCGGTGCAGAAGATATGCGCGTCGTCCTGCGTGAAGCCGCGCACGCGCATCAGCCCGTGCAGCGCGCCGGACGGCTCATAGCGATGCACATTGCCGAACTCCGCAAGTTTTACGGGCAGTTCGCGATAAGACTTCAACCCATGCTTGAAGATCTGCACATGTCCGGGACAGTTCATCGGCTTCAGCGCGAAGACGCGGTCGTCATCGGTGTCATCGCCGGCGACCGTGACCTTGAACATCGCGTCGCGATACCAGCCCCAGTGTCCCGACGTCTCCCACAGGCTCTTGTCCAGCACCTGCGGCGCGTTGACTTCCTGGTAGCCGTGCTCGTCGAGGCGGCGACGCATGTAGTTGATCAGGTTCTGCACCATCCTCCAGCCGTTGGCGTGCCAGAAGACGACGCCCGGTCCCTCTTCCTGGAAATGGAACAAATCCATCTCGCGGCCGAGCTTGCGGTGGTCGCGCTTTTCGGCCTCTTCCAGCAGCGTCTGGTAGGCCTCGAGCTGCGCCAGGTCGGCAAAGGCCGTGCCGTAGATGCGCGTCAGCATCGGATTTCTGGAATCGCCGCGCCAATAGGCGCCCGCGACCTTCATCAGCTTGAAGGCGTTGCCGATCTGCCCGGTCGAAGCCATGTGCGGACCGCGGCAAAGGTCGAACCAGTCGCCCTGCGCATAGATCTTGAGGTCCTGGTCTTCGGGAATGGCGTCGATCAGCTCGAGCTTGTAGCGCTCGCCCTTGTCGGCGAAGACCTTCTTCGCCCTCTCGCGCGACCACACTTCCTTCGTGAACGGCTTGTTTCGGGCGATGATCTCGCGCATCCTCTTTTCGATCACCGGGAAATCGTCCGGCGTGAACGGCTCGTTGCGCGCGAAGTCGTAATAGAACCCGTTCTCGATCACCGGACCTATGGTCACCTGCGTTCCCGGCCACAGCTCTTGCACGGCCTCGGCCAGCACATGCGCCGTATCGTGGCGGATGAGTTCCAGCGCGCGCGGGTCCTCGCGGGTGATGATCTCGACCTTGCCCGACTTGCCGAGCGGATCGGAAAGATCGCGAACGGTGCCGTCGAGGCTGTAGGCGACGGCCTTCTTGGCCAGCGACTTCGAGATCGACTCGGCCAGACCGGCGCCGGTCATCGCCGCGTCGTAGTCGCGGACCGAACCATCGGGAAACGTCAGGGAAACGGAATTCGGCATCAAGGTTCTCCTATCCAGTCCCGCAAACGAGCGCGGGTGGTGAAACGCATGTCGAACATATAGGTGCGTCATGCAGAGGGTTAGCCGGAGGCGCCAATCGCATGGACCATGGCCGGCGGCAGTCTTTTATGGGGAGTTTCCGCCGCCGTAAAGCCGCACCCCATTCTATTTGATGAGGCCGGGAAGATCCTTCAGGAACGCCGCCCGCGTTGCGACGCCCTTCGGCTCGCCGGTACGCTTGGCATCCACGACGAGCCTCGCAAAGATGATGCGGCGTCCGTCCCTCTCCGCCCAGCCGACGAACCAGCCGAGCGAGCGCTTGCCGTCTTGGCCGAGCTTGGTGCTGCCGGTCTTGCCTTGCACGGTCCAGTCCCCTGCCGCGAAGGTCGGGACGATCGCCTTGGTCATCTCATGCGCTTTGGCCGACACCGGCATTTTGCCGGCGAGCATCTGGCGCAGGAACGCCGTCTGCTCGACCGGCGATATTTCGAGTGAGGAATTTATCCAGGATTGCGTGAGCCCATTGTCCTTGCCGGCATCGCCCGACACATCTTTGTTGCCATAGGCGAATTTCGACATATAGCCGGCAAACTTTTCAGCGCCGAGCCGCCGCGTGATCTCGCGCGAGTACCAGACGATGGAATCGCGTTCCCAGGTCGTCGGATCGACGGTCTTCCGGTCGCGCTTTGGCCCCTTGAACTCAGGCTTGTAGTCCCAGCTCGGCGTATGCTGGTCGCTCAGGATGCCGGAATCGTAGCCGATCAGCGCCAGGGGCACCTTGAAGGTGGAAGCCGGGCTGACGCGCCGGTCGCATACGCCATCCTGGTAAAGCGTGGCGCCGCTCTGCTGATCCTGGATCAGCGTACAGCGGATGTCGTCGAGCGGCGCCGATTGCGCCCGCACCGGCAAGCCCAGCATCCAGGCCAGGAGGAAAAGGACGACGGCAAAAATGAAGGGATAGCGGTCCATCTGGCGCATAGCAAAGCTCACTCCTGAACGGGATTACAGGCAGCGGCTTAACCGGGCGTCTTGTCTCGATTTTGTCTCAAATTGGCAGTGTTTGTGCAGCTTCGCGTTAACCCTACCAGATCGTAAAATTCGATCGTCGCGACCGCCCGAGCAATCAGATTTCAGGTTGGCCGCGTTTCTTGCCGATGCGCCAGTAACGCCAGGGCATGAACCAGACATAGCGCCGGGCGAGCGTCTCCGGCACGCGGTCGATGCCATGCGTTCCGAACGGCCCGCAGCGCAAGACCCGGAACAGTCCCATCCAGCCGCCGGCCCACAGGCCGTGGCGGGCGATTGCCTCATGCGCATATTCGGAACAGGTCGGCAGGTGCCGGCAGCTGTTGCCGACAAAGCCGGAAAGCGTCAGCTGATAGAGGCGCACGAACGACGTGCCGAGGATACGGCCCGGTGTCTTGCGCCACGGTCCCGGCCAGTTGCGCCCGCGCTGGATCGGCCGGGCGCCGTGCGTATGTCCGTGACGGTCGCCCATCTGTCTCCGCAGCCTGTTTCGCTGCGCGATAGATGTGAGCTTCGACGCTGAAACGCAATGCTTTCGCCCTCAAGACCTGCAGCGCCGGATGGGATACCTGTCGGCTGGCGGAACGTGGTGGCAGGAAGCATCTCGATATCCGTGGCAACTGCCGCCTCGCAGGACCTCGCCATGCCATTGAAAGGTGGCGATCCGCATAACGTCGTTCAAAATGGCCAGGAACTGGTTCATGGCAGTGCTCCTTTGAGCGCCGATTAGACTGCCGCTGGCCTTCCCTCTCAAACGAGTATAATTTCCCCATCGGATAACCTGGGGTTATGCGAATGAAGCGAGGACGGCTGCCGCTGACGGCGCTCAGGAGCTTCGAGACAGCCGGGCGGCATTTGAGCTTCAGCCGGGCGGCCGAGGAGCTTTACGTTTCGCAGGCCGCGATCAGCCGGCAGATCCGCGAGCTCGAGACCTTCCTGCGCAAGCCGCTGTTTCTCCGCCTCCATCGGCGCGTCGAACTGACGGATACGGGGCATCGTCTCCTCGCGCAGCTGGTCAGAAGCTTCGACGACATCGACCGGGTGCTTTCGGAATTGGTGGCGTCGCCGGCGCAATCGGTGGTCCGCGTCAGCGTCGAACCATCGCTGGCCGCCGTGTGGCTGGTGCCGCGGCTCAATCGCTTTCGCCAATTGCGGCCCGACATCGACGTGTCCCTCGAAGTCGATCCACGGCCGATTGAGTTCCGCAGCGATCAGCCCGAACTCGCCTTGCGTTTCAGCGCGCACGCCACGTCATGGCCGCGCAGCGAAGCCGAGCGCCTGGCCTCGACTGTCGATTCACCGGTTCTGTCGCCGGGGTTGCTGGCATCTGGCCCTCCCTTGGAAAAGCCGATCGACCTTCGCCATTACACGCTGCTGCACGAGGAAAACCGCCAGGGTTGGGCGCGCTGGTTCCAGGCAGCCGGCGTGCCCGCTGACGCGGTACCCGCGCGTGGCCCGATGCTGGCCGACGTCTCGCTTTCGAAACAGGCTGCGCTGCTCGGCCACGGCGTAGCGCTCGGCGATCTCTTGCAGATCGGTGAGGAGCTCACGTCAGGCACTTTGATCAAACCGTTCGATATCGATGTCGCTTCCGGCGCCTACTGGCTGGTGGCCAGGAGCTTGCGGGATCTGCCGGAGCCGGCCAGGGCTTTCGCCGACTGGATCCGAAGCGAATTCGCCGAGACCAGGGAAGCAGCTTAGCCGCCTATCCTTAAGCCGCCTGTTCGGCGCGCTTCTTCTCGATCTGGCCGATCGCATCGACCACCGCGTCGAAGGTCAGCATGGTCGAGGCATGGCGCGCCTTGTAGTCGCGCACCGGCTCCAGATATTTAAGATCGGCGAAGCGGCCTTCCGGCGGCGCGCCGTTTTCCTTGAGCATCTTCAGCATGGTTTCGCGCACGGCGCGCAATTCGTCGGCGTTGGCGCCGACCACATGCCGGGCCATGATCGACGACGAGGCCTGGCCGAGCGCACAGGCCTTCACGTCGTGGGCGAAATCGGTCACCACGTCGCCGTCCATCTTGAGGTCGACGGTGACGGTCGAGCCGCATAATTTGGAATGCGCCCTGGCCGTCGCGTCGGCGTCGGCGAGCCGGCCGATCCGCCCTATGTTTCCGGCGAAGCCGAGAATTTTCGCATTGTAGACGTCGTCGATCATATTTTTCCAATCCGTCGCCGCCCAGCGAACAGGCTTTGCCGCTCTCGCGTCTTCCTTTCGCTCTGCTGGAACCATATATAATGGTGGCAGTCGGGCATCGACAAGGCGACAGGAAGCCGTTGTCCATGCTCATATGTTCACGCCGCTTGCGGGATGGAAATGGGCGATTTTCACCCAAAAGGTCGTGGTCCGTTCAACTCGTTCCACCTTTGAGTGGGACTACGGGAGACGCCTTTATGGATGCCGTAATCAAGAAAATCATGCCCCCGTCCGACTATATGGAAAAGCCCGTCACCGACCGGCCCAGCGAAGCCGAAGTCGAAGCCGCCGTGCGCACGCTTTTGCGCTGGACCGGCGACAATCCCGAGCGAGAAGGCCTGATCGACACGCCGAAGCGTGTCACCAAAGCCTTCCGCGAAATGTTCAACGGCTATGACATGTGCCCGGCCGACGAGCTTGGCCGCACCTTCGAGGAAGTCGCCGGCTATGACGATCTCGTCATCGTCAAGGACATAAACTTCCATTCGCATTGCGAGCATCACATGGTGCCGATCATCGGCAAGGCGCATGTCGGCTATCTGCCGGACGGCAAGGTCGTCGGCCTGTCGAAGATCGCGCGTGTGGTCGACATCTTCGCCCATCGCCTGCAGACGCAGGAAGCGATGACGGCGCAGATCGCCGGCGTCATCCAGGACGTGCTCAACCCGCGTGGCGTCGCCGTTATGCTTGAGGCCGAGCATATGTGCATGGCCATGCGCGGCATCCGCAAGCAGGGCTCGACCACGCTGACCTCGACCTTCACTGGCGTCTTCAAGGACACGCCCGAGGAGCAGATCCGCTTCGTCACCATGGTGCGCGCCGGCTGATTTGCCGGCCGTCGCCGGCCCATCAAACCATGATCCCGAACCGAAGGACCGCGTCAGCGAAAAAGTGGAGACCGGTTTTCGGATAAGATCATGGTCAAACAGAAAGATGGACCAGCGATGTCGGCAGTCGAATTTCCAAAAGCTCCATCAGACAAGAAAGCGCTGGAGGAAGGCACCGTTCTTTCTCCGCGCTTCGATGCCGCGGGCCTCGTCACCGTCGTCGTCACCGATGCCGGCGACGGCATGCTGCTGATGGTCGCGCATATGAATGCCGAGGCACTGGCGCTCACGCTCGAGACCGGCATTGCCCACTACTGGTCGCGCTCGCGCAACGCACTGTGGAAGAAGGGCGAGACCTCGGGGAATTTCCAGCACGTCGTCGAGATGCGCACGGATTGTGACCAGGACGCGATATGGTTGAGCGTGAAAGTGTTGGGCCACGACGCAACCTGTCACACCGGACGGCGTTCCTGCTTTTATCGGACGGTGGGGCTGAATGACGGCAAGGCGACGCTTGCCGGCGACGGCAGCAGGCCGCTGTTCGATACAGACAAGACGTATCGGAAGCCGGTGTGAACCATTCAATATTCACAAACCACTCATATTCACTATTCTCAAATATCCTTGCGGTAGAAGGGATATGGGACAAGGGAGATCATGATGCTCGAATGGGCGTCATTGCGCAGCAAACCTGACGTTCGGGAGGCCAACGGCCCCGCATCGTCCGGCGGCGCGTCTGATCCAAAGCCTCAGAAGAAAACCGGCATTTCGCTGGCGCTCGGCGGCGGTTGCGCCAGGGGCTGGGCGCATATCGGTGTCCTGCGTGCGCTTGACGAGGCCGGCATCGAAGTGTCGATGATCGCCGGCACCTCGATCGGCGCCCTGGTCGGCGGCTGCTATCTGGCCGGCAAGCTCGACGAGTTGGAAGAGTTCGCCAGGAGCCTTACCAAGCGGCGCATTTTCGGCCTTCTCGATCTCAATCTGCGCGGCAGCGGTCTGTTCGGCGGCATGAAGCTCGACGCGCGGCTGCGCCAGGATCTGGCCGGTGTCCGCTTCGATGACCTGTCGAAACCCTTCGTCGCCGTCACCTCGGAAATCCGCACCGGCCATGAGATCTGGCTGTCGAACGGCTCGCTTATCACGGCAATGCGCGCGTCCTACGCGCTGCCCGGCGTTTTCGAGCCGGTGAACTGCAACGGTCGCATCCTGGTCGATGGCGCGCTGGTCAATCCGGTGCCGGTCTCGGTCTGCCGCGCCTACGAGCAGCCGCTCGTGGTCGCCGTCAATCTTCACTATGACCTGTTCGGCCGCGCCGCGGTGATAAAACACAGCGCCGGTGAACTCATCGTAGAGAATGACGCGCCGAGACCCGGCCAGCCTGAGCACCAGGCCCAGCATACACGCCTCGGCATCACCGGCGTGATGGTCGAGGCCTTCAACATCATCCAGGATCGGATTTCGCGCGCCAGGCTTGCCGGCGACCCGCCGGATATGTCGCTGCAGCCGAAACTCAGCCATATCGGCCTGACGGAATTCCACCGCGCCGACGAGGCGATCGACATTGGTTACCAGGCAACGAAGTCGCAGATCGCCGAACTGATCCGGCTGCAGTCCGTTCTCGTGTAAATTTCCCGACTTCGTCCTTACGCCAACGCCGCATCGCTGATGCGGAACTGCACCGTGCGGTTGCCGTTCCAGTAATTGCCCGACAGCGAACCGGCGATGTGCACGGTCCTGCCCCTGTTCCTGAACAGGAATTCGCCAAGCGCCGTGTCGACGGCACGGAACGCGATCGCCTGGATGTTGCCGCCGCTTTGCGACTGCAGGTCCACGCGAATGTGATTGGTGCCGATCGCGCGCGCGTCGGTGAGCCGGTGGCGCGGCAGCACGAACACCGGCGCGATGTGCCCGGCGCCGAACGGCCCGGCCTTCTCCAGCGCGTCGAGCAGCGCGATCGTGGCGCCCTCCGCGGCCAAAGCGCCGTCGACCGCCAGGCTTTCCTCGTTCTGCAGTCGGAACACGTCGGCCGCGGCCCGCTCCTCGAAGAAGGCGCGCAGTTCGCCGAGCTTGGCGCGCTCGACGGTGATGCCGGCGGCCATCGCATGGCCGCCGCCCTTGACGATCAGCCCGGCATCCGCCGCCTCGCGCACCATCCGGCCGAGATCGAAGCCGGTCACCGAACGCCCGGAGCCGGTGCCGATGCCGGTCGAATTGAAGGCGATGGCAAAGGCCGGCCGGCGCGCATAGTCCTTGAGCCGAGAAGCGATCAGCCCGACGATGCCGGGATGCCAGTTGTTGCTGGCGGTGACGATGACGGCGGGACCATTGCCGCCGGCAAGCTCCGCGTCGGCCTCGGCGCGCGCCTGCGCCAGCATGTCCTGCTCCATCTGCTGCCGTTCCTGGTTCAGCCGGTCGAGCGTCTCGGCGATGCTTGCCGCCTCGACGGGATCGTCGGTGGCTAAAAGCCGGCTGCCGAGTGCTGCATCGCCGATGCGGCCGCCGGCATTGATGCGTGGTCCGATCAGGAAGGCAAGATGGAAGGTGTTGATCGGCTCGCCGATGCGCGAAACCCGCGCCAGCGCCGCCAGCCCTTCGTTCTTCAGCTGGCGAACCACCTGCAGCCCCTTGACCACGAAGGCGCGGTTGACGCCGGTGAGCGGCACCACGTCGCAGACCGTCGCCAGCGCGACGAGATCGAGCAGCGAAAGCAGATCCGGCGGCGCGGCATTCGGCAGCTTTTCGCGCAGCACCTTCGCCGTCTGGACAAGGCACAGGAAAACGACGCCGGCGGCGCAGAGATGCCCCTGTCCCGACAAATCGTCCTCGCGATTGGGATTGACCACGGCGTCGGCCGCCGGCAGCGGACCGCCAACCTGATGATGGTCGAGCACCACGACGTCGGCTCCGGCCTGCTTGGCCGCCTCGATCGAGGTCGCGCTGTTGGTGCCGCAGTCGACGGTGACGATCAGCTTCGCGCCCCGCGAGATCAGCTCTCGCATCGCTTCCGGATTGGGTCCGTAGCCCTCGAAGATGCGGTCCGGGATATAAATTTCGGACGGCACCGAAAAATGCGTCAGAAAGCGCTTGATCAGCGCCGACGAGGCAGCGCCGTCGACATCGTAATCGCCGAAGATCGCCACTTTTTCGCCGGCGACGATCGCGTCCGCCAGCCTTGCAGCCGCTTTCTCCATATCGGTCAGCGATGCCGGATTTGGCAGAAGTTCGCGAATGGTCGGATCGAGGAAACGCTCGGTCTGCTCCACGCCGACGCCGCGCCCGGCAAGCACCCGCGCCACGATGTCGGGCACGCCATGGCCTTGCGCTATCGCCAAAGCGGCCATGTCCTGCCGCTCGGTCAGCCGGTGTTCCCAGGAAACACCGGTCGCCGACTGCCTGACATCGAGGAAGAGCCGTTTCTCGCCCGTCATGCGACGCGCCGTCTGCACATCATCATTGGGCAGATATCAATATGCGGGCGCCGGAGCAATTCCAGGGAAGCGAGCAATCCGGGGAAAAGTGTGGAACGGTTTTCCTCGAATTGCCGCGAAAGCGTCCGGGCGAGACGAAATCAAAACTTATCCAGATCCTGGTGACGCGCCTTGATCTCGCGCACGGTGCGCGAGGATGAGCGTAAAACGATGGTGTGCGTGGTGATGAAGGTGCGGCCGAACTTCACCCCTTCGAGCAGATTGCCGTCGGTGACGCCGGTCGCCGCGAACAGCACGTCGCCGCGCGCCATGTCCTGGACGCGATAGACCCGCTTCGGGTCGGAAATGCCCATCTTCTGCGCCCGCGCCACCTTCTCCGGCGTATCGAGGATCAGCCGGCCCAGCATCTGCCCT
The DNA here is from genome assembly GCF_033977145.1 of Mesorhizobium montanum. Lineage (NCBI taxonomy): Bacteria > Pseudomonadati > Pseudomonadota > Alphaproteobacteria > Hyphomicrobiales > Phyllobacteriaceae > Mesorhizobium > Mesorhizobium montanum. The sequence goes on from NZ_JAVIJF010000003.1 coordinate 35,344, forward strand.
CCGGTGCAGCGCAGTGCAGCCGCGGCCAGCACGCCCTCCGGCGCGCCGCCGGTGCCGAGATAGATGTCGATGCCGGTCTCATCCGGATCGGTGGTGTGGATGACGCCGGCGACGTCGCCGTCGCCAATCAGCCGGATCGCGGCGCCCGTGGCGCGTACGGCGTCGATCAGCTCGGCGTGACGCGGCCGGTCGAGGATGCAGGCGGTGATGTCGGAGACGGCAACGCCCTTGGCCTTTGCCAGATTGGCGAGGTTCTCGGCCGGCGAGGCGTCGATGTCGATCAGGCCTTCCGGATAGCCTGGGCCGATCGCGATCTTGTCCATGTAGACGTCGGGCGCGAACAACAGGCTGCCCTTTTCCGCGATTGCGATCACGGCAAGCGCATTGGGCAGGTTCTTGGCGCAGATCGTCGTGCCCTCGAGCGGATCGAGCGCGATGTCGACAGCGGGACCTTTGCCGGTGCCGACCTCCTCGCCAATATAGAGCATCGGCGCCTCGTCGCGCTCGCCCTCGCCGATCACCACCGTGCCCTTGATGGCCAGCCGGTTGAGCTCCTCGCGCATCGCATCGACCGCCACCTGATCGGCGGCTTTCTCATCGCCGCGCCCGCGCAGCCTGGCGGCGGCGACCGCGGCCCGCTCGGTTACGCGCACGACTTCCATGGTAAGGATCCGGTCGAGGCCGGCGGCGATGTTCTGGGCCATGTTCATGGATTACGCATTCCTCGTTGACTGTTGCTTCGCGCAATTCCGGACGGAAAGCCGCCAGGCGCTTTTCCAGGAATTGCTCCCGCCTCCCTCCAGAGGCGCGCTTCTTCTGGCAAAGCTCCATGACAACGGCAAGACTTGCCCCGTCACTTTTTGAAATGGCAGCAAAATCAATCGATTGAAGGCAGATTGCGCCCCGAGCTATTCCGCCCGCTCGATGCGGATCACCTGCGGCTTGTCGGTCAGATGACCATCCTTGGTGATGCCTTCGACCGCCTTGCGCACCGCCGCTTCCGTCGTCTCGTGAGTGACGAGGATCACCGTCTTCTGCGCCTGCGTTTCCGCGCCGGCCGCCTGCTGGACGATCGATTCCAGCGAGATGTCGTTGTCGGCCATGCGCTTGGCGATGGCTGCGAAGACACCGGTGCGGTCATGCACGGTAAGGCGGATAAAGTAGCCGCCGGCATGGCTGCGCATCCGCGCCCTCTTGTAAGGCTTCAGTTCCTTCGCCGGCCAGCCGAACACCGGCGCGTGCTGGAAGCCAGGTCGGCTCTTGGCGATATCGGCGATGTCGCCGATCACCGCCGAGGCGGTGGCGTTGCCGCCGGCGCCCGGACCGGAAAGCAAAAGCTCGCCCAGAATGTCGGTCTCGATCGCCACGGCATTGATGACGCCATGCACCTGCGCGATGACGGAGGCCGTCGGGACCATGGTCGGGTGCACGCGCTGCTCGATGCCGCTGTCGGTCCGCTGCGCGACGCCGAGCAGTTTGATGCGATAGCCGAGGTCGCCGGCCGCGCGGATGTCGGCCTGGGTGATGTTGGAGATGCCTTCCATATAGATGTCGTTGGCGGCGATCTTGGTGCCGAAGGCAAGGCTGGTCAGGATCGACAATTTGTGCGCCGTGTCGTGGCCCTCGATATCGAAGGTCGGATCGGCTTCGGCATAGCCGAGCCGCTGCGCGTCCTTCAGGCAGGCGTCGAAGGAGATGCCTTCTGCCTCCATGCGGGTCAGGACGTAGTTGCAGGTGCCGTTCAGGATGCCGAAAACACGCGTCACCGCGTTGCCGGCCATCGCCTCGCGCATCGTCTTGATGACCGGGATGCCGCCGGCCACCGCAGCCTCGTAGTTGAGCAGCACGCCCTTCTTCTCGGCGATCTCGGCCAGTTGCACGCCGTGCTTGGCAAGCAGCGCTTTGTTGGCGGTGACGACATGGCGCCCCGCCTCGAGCGCCGCCTTCACCGACAGCCGCGCCGGCCCCTCGTCGCCGCCGATCAGCTCGACGAAGACGTCGATATCGGCCTTTTCGGCCATCTTGACCGGATCGTCGAACCATTTCGCGGCGCTCAGATCGATGCCGCGGTCGCGCTTCGGATCGCGGGCCGAAACGGCTGTCACGACGATGTCGCGGCCACACTGGCGGGTGAGCACGTCCGCTTTGTCGCGCAGTACGCGCGCCACCGAGGCGCCAACCGTGCCGAGGCCGGCAATTCCAACACGCAACGCTTCAGCCATGTCCGGCGACGCCCCTCAAAATTCTATAAATATAAGGCAAACTCAACGCCGAGCGGCGAGCGGCACCACATTGTTGGACTGCTTGGCGGTCACGGTCAGGAAGCGCTTGATGTTGCGGGCGGCCTGGCGGATCCGGTGCTCGTTCTCGACCAGCGCCACGCGCACATAGTCGTCGCCATGCTCGCCGAAGCCGACACCCGGTGCCACCGCGACATCCGCGTGCTCGATGAGCAGTTTCGAGAATTCGAGCGAGCCGAGATGGCGGAACTGTTCGGGGATCGGCGCCCAGGCGAACATCGAGGCCGCGGGTGCCGGAATGGTCCAGCCGGCGCGGCTGAAAGAATCGACCATCACGTCGCGGCGCTTGAGATAGACCTCGCGCACCTCGGCGATGTCGGCGCCGTCGCCATTGAGCGCATACGCGGCCGCCACCTGGATCGGCGTGAACGCGCCATAATCGAGATAGGACTTGACGCGCGTCAGCGCCGCGATCAGCCGCTCGTTGCCGACGGCGAAGCCCATGCGCCAGCCGGGCATGGAAAAGGTCTTCGACATTGAGGTGAACTCGACGCAGACATCCATCGCGCCCGGCACCTGCAGCACCGAAGGCGGCGGATTGCCGTCGAAATAGATTTCCGAATAGGCAAGATCCGACAGGATGATGATGTCGTTCTTCTTCGCGAAGGCGACCACGTCCTTGTAGAAGTCGAGCGAGGCGACGAGCGCCGTCGGGTTCGACGGATAGTTGAGAATCAGCGCCAGCGGCTTCGGGATCGAATGGCGGACGCCGCGCTCGAGCGCGGGGATGAAACCGTCGTCGGGCTCGACCTGCAGCGAGCGGATGACGCCGCCCGACATGATGAAGCCGAAGGCATGGATCGGATAGGTCGGATTGGGGCACAAGATGACATCGCCAGGCGCGGTGATGGCCTGTGCCATGTTGGCGAAGCCTTCCTTCGAGCCGAGCGTCGCCACCACTTGCGTGTCGGGGTTGAGCTTCACGCCGAAGCGGCGCTGGTAATAGTTGGCTTGCGCGCGGCGCAGACCCGGAATGCCGCGCGAGGACGAATAGCGATGCGTGCGCGGATCGCGCACCACCTCGCACAATTTGTCGACGATGGCTTTCGGCGTCGGCAGGTCCGGATTGCCCATGCCAAGGTCGATGATGTCGGCGCCGCGCGAACGGGCGCTGGCCTTCAGCCGGTTGACCTGCTCGAAGACGTAAGGCGGAAGCCGGCGGACCTTGTGAAATTCTTCCATTTCAGTTCCAGACCATCAGAGTTTCGGCGCGCGATATAGACCTAATTGCAGTTAGGGTCGAGGGTCGGGTCGCATTTGCCCTCGATCTGCTTCAGCGTGTCGGCGCCATGCGTCTTGGCTAAAGTGTTGAGCGCCGCCGAATTCGCCGGTGCCTTGGCGCCGCGGCCCTTGGCAAGCTGCGCCTGCTGCTGGGCCTTGAGCTGGGCGAGGTTGGCGGCGGTCTCTTCCTTGGTGAACTGCTTGGCGGCCACTTGTGGCGGGATGTTGAGGTTCGGATAGGAGCCGGTGTCCTTCGGGCCCTCGGTCAAGGCCGTCGGCGCCGCATTGTTCGTGGTGGTGCTCGTGCAGCCGCCCGCGGGCAACAGCACACCGGCCAGTCCCGCCACGATCGCCATGCGGCAACCCGCGCCGAGAAAAAAAGTCCCGCCAACATTAATCGTCATATTGTTTTCCTGGCAGCCGGGTTACAGCGAATTGGACCCGGTCAGTTGTCCCATGGTAATATGTCAAGAAAACGCTCCGGGAGGAACCCCGCGAACCATGTCCAAACCTGACGATTCGGACAAAGCGGAAAATGGCGGACCTTCGGCCATCGAGCAATATCTGGTGAAGGACCCCGAGCGCTTTGCCTTGAACATGGCGCGTATGGTCGAGCAGGCAGGCAAGGCTGCTTCCGCCTGGGCCGAGCCGCGCGAGAAGGGTGAGTTGCGCGATCACGTCGCCGAACCCGTCGTTGACATGGTCAAGACCTTCTCCAAGCTCTCGGAGTACTGGCTGGGCGACCCGCAGCGCGCGTTGGAAGCACAGACGCGGCTTTTCGCCGGCTATATGACCGTCTGGGCGAACGCCATCCAGAAGGTCACGCCCAACGCTGAAGCTTCCGACGATGCCGTCATGCCGGAGCGCGGCGACAAGCGCTTCCAAGACCCGGAATGGGGCCGCAATGCCTTCTTCGACTTCCTGAAACAGGCCTATCTCGTCACCTCGCGCTGGGCGAACGAGCTTGTCGAGCATGCCGAGGGCCTCGATGAGCACACGCGCCACAAGGCGAGCTTCTACGTCAAGCAGGTGTCGAACGCGATCGCGCCGTCGAACTTCATCCTGACCAATCCGGAGCTGTTCCGCGAGACAGTGGCGTCGAATGGCGAGAATCTGGTGCGCGGCATGAAGATGCTGGCCGAGGACATCGCCGCCGGCCGGGGCGACCTGAAGCTGCGCCAGGCGGACTACACGCCCTTCGAAATCGGCAAGAACATCGCCACGACGCCCGGCAAGGTGATCGGCCGCAGCGACGTCGCCGAGATCATCCAATACGATCCGGTGACGGAAACGGTGCTCAAGCGCCCGCTGCTGATCTGCCCGCCATGGATCAATAAATTCTATATTCTCGACCTCAACCCGCAAAAATCCTTCATCCGCTGGGCGATCGAGCAGGGCCATTCCGTCTTCGTCATCTCCTGGATCAACCCGGACGAGCGCCACGGCGCCAAGGGCTGGGAGGCCTATATCCGCGAAGGCCTGCAATTTGGCCTCGACATGGTGGAGAAGGCGACAGGCGAAAAAGAAGTCAACGCCATCGGCTATTGCGTCGGCGGCACGCTGCTCGGCGCCGCGCTCGCGCTTTTGGCTCAGGAAGGCGACCACCGTATAAAATCGGCCACCTTCTTCACCACGCAGGTCGACTTCACCTATGCCGGCGACCTCAAGGTGTTCGTCGACGAGGACCAGGTCGCCGCCGTAGAGCGCTCGATGAGCGAAAAGGGCTATCTCGACGGCACCAAGATGGCGACCGCCTTCAACATGCTGCGCTCCGGCGACCTGATCTGGCCGTACGTGGTCAACAACTACATGCGCGGCAAGGAGCCCCTGCCCTTCGACCTGCTCTACTGGAATTCCGATTCCACGCGCATGGCGGCGGCCAACCACTCCTTCTACCTGCGCAATTGCTATCTCGAGAACAATCTTTCGCGCGGGGTCATGGAGCTTGCCGGGCGCATCGTCTCGCTGGCCGACATCACCATCCCGGTCTACAACCTTGCCACGAAAGAGGACCACATCGCGCCGGCGCTTTCGGTGTTCCTGGGATCGCAGTTTTTCGGCGGTGACGTCGAGTATGTGATGGCGGGTTCCGGCCACATCGCAGGCGTCGTCAACCCGCCCGCGGCCAAGAAATATCAGTATTGGACCGGCGGCAAGCCGGTGGGCGACTTCAACGCCTGGCTTGCCGCGGCGCACGAGCATCCAGGCTCCTGGTGGACGCACTGGCAGCACTGGATCGAGAACCAGGACAACATCCACGTACCTGCCCGCAAACCCGGCAAGCGTATGAAAACCTTGGGAGATGCGCCGGGCACCTATGTCAAGGTGCGTGTGTAACGGACTGTAATGTCTGGTGAGTTGACGGGCCGCCAAAACAGGGCGAAATGGTGGCGTCAATCGTTTGGCGGCCTCAAATTACCTTCCGACGCGGAATAATTCCGAGGCTTGCAGATTCGACACAGTCCCGTTTCCGGTTGGGGAACAGGAGGATTATCGCGGCGCGATTCTGGAGTGGCGCGGCGATAACGAACCGACCGGATATCGAGGGGGAATTTGTTTTGAAATCAGTAGGTTGGCGTCTTGCACGAAGGGAAAGTCGCAGCATTGCGGCGGCGCTTTTCTCCGTGCTTCTGGCCTCCTGCACGTCGACCGGCGACCCGACGATGTCGGTCGTTTCGCCCGCCTACAATTCAACCGCCGGCGAAATGAGCGCGACATCCAGCGCCAAGACCGCAACGGCGGCCGATTCGTCGATTCAGGCAGCGTCCGCAACCGCCGATGCGGCATCGACCGTGATGAGCGAAGGCGACACGCCTTTGCCCGAAAAGATTGCCTATGTGCCGGAAACGCGGCCGCAAGCCGCCTTCCCCGCCGTCGCCGTGCCCGCGGGCGCCGCCACGATCGCCGGTAACACGCCGCAACCGCTGGTTCAGCAGGCGCAGAGGGCCGAACAGACGCAAACCGTCGCCCAGCAGGTCGCCGCCGGCGATGCCGCCGCCGTTGCATCGAAGGCGCAGGCGACCACGCAAGCCATGAGCAACGGCGTCTATGTGACCGCGGGTGATCCGACACAGCCTCAGATCGCCGCCCCGAAAAAGGGCCTGTTCGCCTCGCTGTTCAGCACCGCCCCCGCTTCTGCCGCGCCAGCACCGCTGATCAACAACGCGCGCTCCGGCGACCAGCCCGCCGCGCAGGCCAAGACCCCGCCGCCGCCGGCCAAGCCGATCGTGACGCTGGCCTCGGCGACGCCGGGCGAAAAGCCTGTGCAACTGGCCTCGCTCGACAATCCAAGCAATCACATCACCGGGGCCGACGCCCTTCCCGGCGTGCGCCAGACCGCGCTGTTCGAGATCAAGCGCAAGTCCGGCATCGACGACGAGAGTGACGTCGACCTCAACGAGGATGAGGGCGGCGGTGGTTCCTACCAGGTTGCATCGGCCGCCGGCATGGCCAGGCTCGCGCCCAACGGCCTTTTGAAGCAGAACGAAAGCGTCGACGTCGCCTGCCTCAAGCCGTCACTGGTGCGGGTGCTGAAGACGATCGAAGGTCATTTCGGCCGCAAGATGATCGTCACCTCCGGCTATCGCGATCCCTCGCGCAACCGGCGCGCCAACGGCGCCAAGAACTCGCTGCACATGTATTGCGCCGCCGCCGACATCCAGGTGCCCGGCGTCTCCAAATGGGACCTGGCGAGCTACGTCCGCGCGATGCCCGGCCGCGGCGGCGTCGGCACCTACTGCCACACCGAATCCGTCCATGTCGACGTCGGCCCCGAGCGCGACTGGAACTGGCGCTGCCGCCGTCGCAGCGGCGGTGGCGAGGACGGCTGATTTCGCCCACGACACGCACACGTTTCACGGCACCGCGAAAAAAGTTGTCGCATGTGGCTGCGGACGGGTTGCCGGTTGGCAACAACGCAATTATAAGCCGCTTCGTCTGAGCGCGCCCATCGTCTAGCGGTTAGGACACCGCCCTTTCACGGCGGTAACAGGGGTTCGATTCCCCTTGGGCGTACCAGGTCACCTGACCACTCCAACGATTTCAAACGGCATTTTGGACGTGAGGTCGCGCACTTGGGGGAGGGAATGGCGAGTACGTTTGACCCTTACGAAAAGGACATCGCTCGCTCAGGACTTCTTATCGCCGTTAGGATTTGGTGCCGGTGCCTCTCTCACGTCTCGCGGTGGCGGGTCGACATGGTCGGGCTCTGGTGATGTTTCCTTGCCTGGACGACCGGCAGGTGGCGGCTTCCTCTGGTTCGGCTTCGGTTGTGGTTCTTTGACCTTGCTTGGCATATCCACTTAACCGGCTACCCCAGATCCTCGTTCCCTTGATTGCAAAAGCCCGGCCGCCGAAGCAGCCGGGCTCATAAGCCTCGCACCGGCGTTATATTAGCACTAGCTTGTATTTTGCTGGCCGCAGGCAGATAATATCGCTCGGTACTCTTGAGGGAGGTGCCGATGCGTTGGCCTCTTGTCGTGATCGCGCTGATCATTGGCTTCATTCTCTGGGACCGCTTCGCCAATGACGGCATCTATACCGCCACGGCCGAGCGGAGTTTCCGTGAGGCATCCTTGGCTATGCCGGGAAGTGGTGGGTGGAGGCCACCTAGCATCACCTTCAACCGGGATATGCTTAAGCATTGAACGCTTTCATCCCTGCTTTACGACGCTTATGGAATGATCCGATGGCTGAGACTATGGAGACCCTCCTGTTGGCGAAGATGGTCAATCGGCGCTGTCACGGCGCCTCGCATTGTCAAAACCAGCGGAACCATCTCCGAGGACGGGAAGACGGCCATCTACTCGCGTCCGCTTGCGGAGGCATTTACGAGCGATCAGGCCACAAGTTTCAGGGTCGTTTGCTCCACCACTTCTCCGGGAAGGATCGATCGCATCATGAGCTGGTTCAAATAAGTCTCGCCTTGATATCTGGGCTGTCCAATCAGGCGTGAGCAGAAACGCGCTGTTAACGTCGTTCGCGGTTGACGGGATGTCGGCTTCGACCCGAAAGTATAAAGTTCTTCTTTGCTCCCAGCCGTGGAGGCGAGAATGAACTTGCTTCGCACAGCGCTCTTATGCGCGGCAATAACCGGACTGGCGGGGCTGCAGCCCGTCCGCGCCGAGGATCAGCCGGCTCAGTCGAACGGCGACGCAACGCAACAGCAGCCGGCCATTCACTGCGAGGGGCAAAATTGCCTGCCCCCGGCCGAAGACCACGTGCTCGACTGCAAGGGTCCGGACTGCACACCGGCTCCGCCCGCGGACCAGACGCCGGCTCCGGAGATTAAGAAGGTCAAGTGACCGGCATTGACCGGACCGTGCCGCGAACAGCACGCAGCGGCCCAGATTCGGCAGCTGCGAGCGTGCATCGCTTCTCACCTTATCAAGGCGGAACTTGAGGCGACGGCTCATCGCATCGGTAGACGACGCACGGGCCGTCACTTGCGGGGACATAGTCAACCATCGGGACATAAGGGGCATCGCACTCATTGCCGAACTGGCGGACATAGCGATCATAGGTGTTCGGCCCGGTGCTCAGCACCGCGGCATGCTGGCTCTGGATCAGGGCCTGGGTCTGCGCGCAGCTCATCTTGCGCGTGTCCGGCCGGGCATTGGCGAAATTTGTAGCAGCGACGACCATCGCTGACGCGCAAAACACAATCTTGCCTATGGGCATGGTGGCATCCTCGCAAACCATTGCATCGCAAATTCGCATCTTGCGACGCCGTTTCGCAACGGTCGCGCTGTCACGATGCAGCGAGCGACATCGGCCACACTCACAAGAGGACGAACGGGGTTGGCCGCCACTAAGCTATTGCAAAAACCACGGTCTGCTGCAGCCCTCCTCCCGGCCTGTTCTCCAGCGTGATCGTTCCGCCATAGCGTTCGATGATTTCCTTGGCGATGGCGAGGCCGAGACCGGCGCCCGGGATGAACTGCGTACGGGCGGGATCGACGCGGAAGAACGGCTCGAATGCCTTGTTCAGAAGATCCGGCGGGATGCCGGGCCCGCGATCAGCGATGGTGAGAACCGCCCGGCCGCCCTGCGTGGCGAGCGAAACCGTGCAGCCCTTGCCATGCGTCGCCGCATTGACGATCAGGTTGCGCAGCGCGCGCCGCAGGCCCAGCGCGCCGGCTTTGACCGAAACCTTGTCCAGATGATCGATCGAGACCGCGTGACCGAGCGAAACCATCTCGGCCTCGATATCGCGGACCAGCCTGTCCAGCTTCAGCGGCTCGACCGCATCCTGGTTGACCTCCTCGCGCACCAGGCGGATGGCGCTGTCGGCGATGCGGTCGAGTTCGTCGAGATCGCTCAGCCATTTCTCGCGGTCTTCGTCGAGAAATTCGGCCCTGAGCCGCATCCTGGTCATCGGCGTCCGCAGGTCATGGCCGGCGGCGGCGACCAGGCGCATGCGGCTCTCCATCGCGGTCTTCAGCCTCTCCGAAAGCTCATTGAGCGCGCGCGCCGTCGCCCTGACTTCTGCCGGCCCTTTTTCTGGAACACCCGCCAGCATGCCGTCCGATCCGATCTTGCTGACAGCGGTCTCGAGCATTTCGAGCGGCCGCACCAGCACGCCGGTGAAATAGATCGACACCGGAGTAGCGCCGAGCACGATCAGCGCCATCCAGCCCACCAGCCCGTACCAGACATCGCGCGGTGGGCCGAAATCGGGAACGTCGACGATCATCCAGCGATTGCCGGGCAATGCGACGGAAGCGACCATGCCAGGCCGGCCGGCATTGCGAGTCACGACAGCCGAAACATCGAGGCCGTCTTGCTGGAGGATTTCGTTCAGCACGCGCGTGTGCTTGCCGTCCTCGATGCCGGGGGCCGGACTGTCCCTGACGGTGATCAGGGCGTCGCCCGCGGTCTGCGCGCGGCCGGGAACCAGTTGCACCATATACTGGATCTGATGCGCGAGCGGACCCATGATCAGCTCGGGCGACGGACCGCCAAGCACCTTGACCGCAACGAACGTCGCGAGGCCGACAACGCCGAGGATCGAAACGACGAGCAGGATGATCAGCCGCCGGCGCAGCGAGGTCATGTCTCGGCCTCCGCCGTCTCGACGCGCGCGGTGAGCTGGTAGCCACCGTTGCGCACGGTCTTGAAGAGAGCCGCTTCGCCCGCCTCGGCAAACTTCTTTCGCAGCCGGCTCATCAGGACATCGACGGAACGCTCAAGCGGATCGCGTTCGCGCCCTTGCGTCAGGTCGAGCAACTGGTCGCGTGACAACAGCCGCCCCGGCCGATCGAGAAAAACCTGCAGAAGGTCGAACTCGGCGCCGGTGAGATCGATCGTTGAGCCGTCTGCATCGATCACCTTGCGCGTGTCCGGCTCAAGCCGGTAGCCGGCGAAACGGTAGACGCGCACCTTGGGCGGAGCGGCTTGCTCCGGCGCCGAGCGCCTGAGCACCGCGCGGATGCGGGCCGAGAGCTCGCGCGGATTGAACGGCTTGCCGAGATAGTCGTCGGCGCCAAGCTCGAGACCAATGATGCGGTCGACATCTTCCTTCAGTGCGGTCAGCAGGATGACCGGGATATGCGGCTTGCGATCGCGCAGCGAGCGGCAGATGTCGAGCCCCGAACCATCCGGCAGCATGACGTCGAGCACGATCAGGTCGAACTGACCGGAGCCGAGCTTATGCTCGCATTCGCGCCGGTCCGCCGCCACCGAGACGCGAAATCCCTGGCCGTCCAGATAACGCCCGAGCAGGGTCCTGATCTCGCGGTCGTCATCGACGACAAGTATATGGGATTGTGCCTGCACTCTTCGCCCGCCCGCCTCGCCTGCTTGTCTTTTCGATTGTGAATATAGGCAGCGACGCCGCTGAGCGGCATGGAAAATTGCAACGGAACGTTTCCGCAAAGCCGCCGGAAACATTCGGAAACAAATCTCCTTTTTTCGGAAACCTTCAGCAACGCGCCGAAGCAAAGCGGCAAAAGACGCTTCCTATCCTCCAGCGCATCCGAAGCATGCAGGAAAAAGGATCACGTCATGCGAAGCAGACTTTTAGCGCTCGGGCTGTTCTCGGTCGCGGCCATCCATCCCGTGTTCGCCGCGCAGCCCGAGCCCGGCGCCGCGCCCGGCGACGAGCCGCCGGCAATCGGCCGGCAGGACGATGCCGGCCCCGGCCCCATGCCGTGGCATGGCCCGCGCTGGGCGATGCGGCACGGCCCCGAGGACTTCGGCCCTCGCCGCATGGGTCCGCCGCCGGAGTTTCTAGCGGCCCGGCTCGCCGCGCTCGAGACCCGGATCGGCATCCGCTCCGAACAGCTCGACGCCTGGCGCGACTATACCAGCGCGCTGCAAGCGGTGCTGGCGCCGCCACCGCGGCCCGATTTCGGCCCAGCCGGCCGCGCGCCGGACGACGCGGATGCCGGCGGCAAGCCCGATCAGGCAAAGCATGACCCCTTCGCCTTCCAGGAAAGGCTGGCCGACGAGGTGACCAAACGCGCCGCCTCGGCCGCGAAGCTCAAGGACGCCATCGCCGTGCTGCGCGCCAAGCTGACGCCCGAGCAGCTCGAAATCCTTGCTTCGGCGGATCGGCCGCACGGCCCGCCCCCCGGTCCATGGGGTGATCCGCCGGATGCAGCCGGCCCCGGAAGTCTGCCCGATCACGGCGGACAGCTCCCTCCACCCCTACCCCGGGGTGGCGAGCAACTCTGACCGGCTGCGCCGGCCGGCCCGCTGACCCACCCGTTCAAGGGCCGGCCGGGTTCACTCCCGGCCCTGTCGGCAAACCTCGAAAAAACATGATCAGAAAATCGCATAAGTTTGGGTTTTCATGGAGGAACCCTCATGTCGATTGGCGGTACGGAAGGCGCGCCGGCGGCAAGCAAGACCCTTGGCTTATTGCCGTGGATCGGCATACTGATACCCGTGGGCATCGCGGCCCGGCATTCGATCCCGTTGTCGATTGCCGATCGGCTGGGGAGAAGGAGCGAGACATGAGCCGCTTCGACGCGTTGCTCGATGCCCAGCCGCGGCACTCCGTCGTCCAGAAGCGGTGGCCTGTCGCGGCCGCGATCAACGGCCGCTTTCCTCGTCCTTCCCTGCTTGTCCAACATTTGTCCGACCGGGGTGCGGCGCCGGATAGCGCAGCAATGGGTCCCCCCGTCGGCCATCAGGCTGCCACAGCAACTCCAGCGAAAGATGATCCCGACCATGCACATTCCAACCTGCCAGCCTTTCCTGCCGACACGCCGTCAAGCGACCCTGGCGGTATTGGGTGCCTTGCTTCTGGCTGCCTGTTCGCAGGAGAAGAGCCAGGTTCCGCCAGGCATGGGAGGCGTCGGCCGGCCTGAGGTCGGCGTGGTCACGCTGCATCCGCAGTCGGTCGCCATCACCGCTGAGCTGCCTGGCCGCACGGCGGCCTCGCTCATCGCCGAGGTGCGCCCGCAGGTCGACGGCATCATCCAACAGCGCCTGTTCCAGGAAGGCGCCGAGGTCGTGGCGGGGCAGCCGCTCTATCTCATCGATCCGGCAAGCTATCAGGCCGCCTATGACAGCGCCGTCGCCGCGCAGCAAAAGGCGGAAGCCGCGGTGCCGACCGCCCAGGCGAAGTTCGATCGTTATTCCGGGCTGCTGAAGCAGAACGTGGTCTCGAAGCAGGATTACGACGATGCCGCCGCGACGCTGGCGCAGGCTCAAGCCGATGTCGCATCGGCCAACGCCAGCGCCGAGACCGCGCGCATCAGCCTCAACCGCACCTCGATCACCGCGCCGATTGCCGGCCGGATCGACAAATCGACATTGACGCCCGGAGCGCTGGTCACAGCCAACCAGGAAACGGTGCTGACCACCATTCGCTCGCTCGATCCGATCAATGTCGATGTCACGCAGTCGAGCACCAACCTGCTCAATTTGCGCCAGGCGATCAATGAGGGCCGGCTGAAGTTCAGCGGCCCCAACGTCAGCGTCAAGCTGAAGCTCGACAACGGCACTATCTATGCGCAGAACGGCAAGATGGAATTCGCCGGCGCCAATGTCGACCAGTCCACCGGCACCTTCGCGCTGAGAGCCCAGTTCCCCAATCCCGACCGCCTGCTGCTGCCCGGCATGTATGTGCGCGCCATCGTCGAGGAAGGCGTCGCGCAGAACAGCTTCCTTGTGCCGCAGCGCGGCGTCACCCGCGACCCAAAAGGCCAGGCGACGGCCATGGTGGTCAATGGCCAGGGCAAGGTCGAGCAGCGCGTGCTCAGCGTGCGCAACAGCGTCGGCAGCAACTGGCTGGTCGATTCCGGCGTCAACGACGGCGACCGCGTCATCGTCGAGGGCCTGCAACTGGTGCGCGCCGGCGGCGACGCAACCGCTGCTGAGGTGACGATCGACGAGACGACAGGCGAGATCAAGGACCGCGAGCAGAACTCCGCCTCGACAGCACCCGCCGGCGGCAGCGCCACCGGCGCCGCAAAGCAACCAGCCTCTGGCGCAACCGGGAACTGAAGCGATGTCGGGTTTCTTCATCAACCGGCCGATCTTCGCCTGGGTGATCGCCATCGTGATCATGCTGGGCGGGCTGCTGGCGCTGCAATCGCTGCCGATCTCGCAATATCCGCAGATCGCGCCCACCACCGTCAACATCAGCGCCAGCTACCCCGGCGCCGATGCCCAGACTGTCGAAAACTCGGTGACCAAGGTCATCGAACAGGGCATGACCGGTATCGACAATCTCGATTACATGACGGCGACGTCGACCTCGACCGGTTCGGCCACGATCACGCTGACCTTCACCAGCGCCGCCAATCCCGACACTGCCCAGGTGCAGACGCAGAACAAGCTGCAGTTGGTGCAGTCGCAACTGCCGCAGGTCGTCCAAAGCAACGGCATCACCGTTTCCAAATCCTCGACCGGCTTCCTGATGGTCATCGGCTTCGTCTCCAGCGACGGCAAGATGAACTCGACCGACCTCGCCGACTATGTCGACAGCACAGTCAACGACACGCTGAAGCGCGTCGAAGGCGTCGGCTCGACCCAGCTCTTCGGCTCGGGCTACGCCATGCGCATCTGGCTCGACCCCGACAAGCTGGCGCAATATGCGCTGATGCCGAGCGATGTCGCAACGGCGATCGAGGCGCAGAACACGCAGGTTTCGGCCGGCCAGCTCGGCGGCCTGCCGGCTCGCAAGGGCCAGCAGCTCAATGCCACCGTGACGGCCAAGAGCCGGCTGCAGACCGCCGAGCAGTTCCGCAACATCATCCTCAAAAGCAACACCGACGGCTCGCTGGTACGGCTGAACGATGTCGCCAAGGTCGAGATCGGTGCTGAAAGCTACACCACATCGGCCCACTACAACGGCAAGCCGGCCGCCGGCGTCGCCATCAACCTGGCGACAGGCGCCAACGCCATCAGCACCGCCGAGGCAGTGCGCGCGACGATCAATCGCCTGAGCTCGACCTTCCCGCAGGGCGTCGAGGTCGTCTACCCGTATGACACCTCGCCGTTCGTGCGCCTGTCGATCGAGGAAGTGGTGAAGACGCTCGCCGAAGCGATCGTACTGGTGTTTCTGGTGATGTTTCTGTTCCTGCAGAACCTGCGCGCCACCATCATCCCGACGATCGCCGTGCCGGTGGTTCTGCTCGGCACATTCGGCGTGCTCTCTTTCTTCGGCTATTCGATCAACACGCTGACCATGTTCGCCATGGTGCTGGCCATCGGTCTGCTCGTCGACGACGCCATCGTCGTGGTCGAGAATGTCGAACGCGTGATGCAGGAGGAAGGCCTGCCGCCGAAAGAGGCGACGCGCAAATCGATGAACGAGATCACCGGCGCGCTGATCGGCATAGCCACCGTGCTGTCGGCCGTGTTTGTGCCGATGGCCTTCTTCGGCGGTTCCACCGGCATCATCTACCGACAATTCTCGGTCACCATCGTCTCGGCGATGGTGCTCTCGGTGCTGGTGGCGCTGGTGCTGACGCCGGCGCTCTGCGCCACGATCCTGCGCCCGGCCAAGGACCATGCGACGCAGAAAGGTCCGTTCGGCTGGTTCAACCGCGTCTTCGATCGCGGCACGATCGCCTACCGCGACGGCTCGCACGGCATCATCAACCGGTCCTGGCGCTTCCTCGTCGTGTTCCTGGCCATCGTCATCGCCATGGGCTGGATGTTTGCCCGCCTGCCGAGCTCGTTCCTGCCGGACGAGGACCAAGGCATTCTCATCACCAGCGCATCGCTGCCCGTTGGCGCGACGCAGGACCGCACCGAGCGCGTGCTGGCTGAGGTGACCGACCACTATCTGAACGAAGAGAAAGACGCGGTCGAAGGTGTGTTCACCGCTTCCGGCTTCGGCTTTGGCGGCGCCGGACAGAATGTCGGCATCGCCTTCGTGCGGATGAAGGATTTCGACCAGCGCAAATCGCCGGCTTTAGCCGCGCAAGCGGTCGCCGGCCGCGCCATGGGCGCCTTCTCCAAGATCAGGGACGCGCAGGTCTTCGCGCTCGCCCCGCCCGCCATCCAGGGCTTCGGCAACACCAACGGCTTCGACTTCTACCTGCAGGACGTCAACGGCGCCGGCCATGATGCGCTGATCCAGACGCGCAACCAGCTTCTCGGCCTGGCCGCGCAGAGCAAGCTGCTTGCCAACACCCGCCCCAATGGCCAGGAGGACCAGCCGCAATTCTCGGTCGATATCGACCAGGAGAAGGCGAGCGCGCTGGGCATCAGCCTTGCCGACATCAACAACACGCTTTCGACCGCCTGGGGCAGCGACTACGTCAACGACTTCATCGATCGCGGGCGGGTGAAGCCGGTCTATCTGCAGTCGGACGCGGACTTCCGCATGCAGCCGGAAGATCTGGACAAATGGCAGGTCCGCAACTCTGGCGGCGCCATGGTGCCGTTCTCGGCCTTCGCCTCCAGTCACTGGACGTACGGATCGCCCCGCCTCGAACGCTATAACGGATCGGCGGCGGTCGAGATCCAGGGTGCCGCGGCCGCAGGCCAAAGCTCGGGCGCGGCCATGGACGAGATGGACAGGCTGGTCGCGCAACTGCCCGCCGGGTATTCGCATGAATGGACAGGGCTGTCGCACCAGGAGAGGCTTTCGGGCAATCAGGCGATGTCGCTCTACGCGATTTCGGCGCTGGTCGTCTTCCTCTGCCTTGCCGCGCTCTATGAGAGCTGGTCGATCCCGTTCGCGGTGATGCTGTCGGTGCCGATCGGCATCTTCGGCGCGCTGGCGGCGGCGAGCCTGTTCGGGCAGACCAACGACGTCTACTTCAAGGTCGGGCTGCTGACCACGATCGGTCTCGCCGCCAAGAACGCCATCCTCATCGTCGAGTTCGCGATCGAGCGGCAGACGGCCGGAATGGGATTGGTCGAAGCGACGCTTGAAGCCGCGCGACAACGCCTGCGGCCGATCCTGATGACGTCGCTGGCCTTCATCCTCGGCGTCACGCCGCTTGCGATCGCAAGCGGCGCGGGCTCCGGCGCGCAGAACTCGGTCGGCATCGGTGTCATGGGCGGCATGATCGCGGCGACCGTGATCGGCGTCTTCCTGGTGCCGCTTCTGTTCGTCACGGTGCGCCGCATCTTCAAGGGCAAGGCAGCCAACGAGAATACGGGCGGGACGCAAGCCACAGCCACTCAGGAATAAAGGTTTCTCTCAAATGATTGGTTTTGAACGCGGTCTCGCGACCGCGACGGGATTGCTTTTGCCCGCGTTTGCCGCTGTCCTGCTTTCGGGATGCGTCGTCGGTCCGGATTACCAGAGGCCTCTGCTGGCGATGCCGGCGAGTTGGAGCGGACAGAAGGCGGCGAAGTCGGCGCAATTGTCGAAATGGTGGCTGCGGCTGCGCGATCCCGAACTGAACGCGCTTGTGGACGAAGCGGTTGCCGGCAATCTCGACGTTGCCACCGCCAGGGCCAAGATCCGCGAAGCGCGGGCGAGCTATCGCCAGTCGGTCGCGACATTGCTCCCGTCCGCCGACGGTTCGGCCTCGGCCACCCGCAACAGGGTCGCGGCAAGCAGCTCGGGCACCTCAGCCAGCGAGACCTATGGCCAGTATCAGGCGGGCTTCGATGCCAGTTGGGAACTCGACCTCTTCGGTGCCAACCGCAGGGGCGTGGAGGCGGCCAGCTACGGCCTGGACGCTTCCGAGGAAAACCTGCGCCAGACCCTTTTGACTTTGGTCGGCGATGTCGGCTCAAACTACGCCCAGGCGCGTGGCTATCAGACCCGCATCGCGCTCGCCCGGCGTTCGGCCGCGTCGCAAAGGCAGACCGCCGAACTTACCCGTACGATGGCTCTGGCCGGCACCGCGACGGCGGCGGATGTCGCCAAGGCCATGGGACAGGCAAGCGGCACCGAAGCGGAGATCCCGACGCTGGAAGCGAACTATGCCGAAGCCGTGCACCGGCTTTCGGTGCTGACCGGCCGGCCGCCGGCCGCCCTTGCCGAGCGGTTGAAGCGAGTTATGCCGATCCCGACGCCGCGCCTGCCGATCCCGACCGGCATTCCGGCCGACATCCTGCTCACTCGCCCGGACGTGCGCATGGCCGAGCGGCAATATGCGCAATACACCGCCAAGATCGGCCAGGCCGAGGCGGCGCGCTATCCGGGCGTCAGCCTGACCGGCGACATCAGCACCACTGCCCTCAAGCTTGGCGATCTCGGCAAGAACTCCACCATCGGCTGGTCGTTCGGACCGTCGCTCAGCGTGCCGTTGTTCAACGCCGGGCGATTGGAGGCGGCCGTCGATGTCGCCCGCGCCCAGCGGGATCAGTATTTCATTGCCTACAAGGCTTCGGTCCTGACCGCGCTGGAGGATGTCGAGAACGCGCTCGTGTCGCTGGCGCAGGAGCGGATCAGGAATGGCAAACTTGCGTCCTCCACGAAATCCTACACGGACGCGGCGCAACTGGAGCGCACTCTCTACAAGGCCGGCGAGGCAAGCCTTCTCGATGTCCTGGATGCCGAGCGTTCGGCCTACTCGGCCGAGGACTCGCTGCTGCAAAGCCGCGTGTCGATCGCCACCGACTATATCGCCCTCAACAAGGCGCTTGGCGGCGGCTGGGACGGCGCGATCGACACCACCGGGCCCGAAATCATCGATGTCGGCACCGGCCCGCGGCTGGCATCGGAGACCCAGCAAGCGGCCGTTGACGGCTCAAACAAATCTCCGTGAGCCATCGCCGCAAGCAATATCCCACTATATAACAGCGTCGTCGAGGTAATGAGATGTCGAGCGCCTACGATCTAGGAACCGGTCTGGTCCGCCGTATCTATGAAAAGCGCATAGATGCACCGGCGATTCTCGATACCGGCACGCATTTTCCCAATGCGGCGAAGTTCGCCGCCGCCTGGCAGAGCATCCGCGACGAGGCGCTCGCGGTAAAGCTGAACAAGGTTCCGCGCTTCCACGACATCATGCCCGAGCAAGCCGAAATCTCAGCCAATGACGGTCTCGATTGGCGCATGTTCGTGCTCAAGGCCTACGACATGACGATCCCGGAGAACCTCGCGAGGATGCCGGTGCTGAGCCGGCTGCTCACGGAGTGTCCCGAGGTCAAATCTGCGGCCGTCTCGTTTCTCGCCCCGCGCAAACATATCCCCGCCCATCGCGGACCCTTTCGCGGCATCATGCGGTTCCATCTCGGCTTGGCCATCCCGAAACAGGCGGATGGCCGCCCGGCAACGATCATGATGGTCAACCACGAGGAAAGGCGCATTGCCGACGGCGAATGCATGCTGTGGGACGACACTTTCGAGCACGAAGTCATGAACAACTCGGATCAGCCGCGCGTCGCTCTTCTCCTCGACGTCTGGCGTCCGAAGATGCCGCTGGACATGGAAATCCTGTCGCGCGTGATCGTGCGCGGCGTGCAGGTAGGGATGCGCTACCGGGGCGTGTCGTTCGGCGGCTGAACCGGGCCGCTGATTTAGAGTCTGGCCTCACGATAGGCTTTGAAGCCGTTGCCACGCTTACCGGGAAACATCGCATCCCTCGCCAGCAATCCGCTAATGCGGCAGAAGGCCGCGAAGGCCCGGCAGGCTTCCTCGGTGCTGGCCACATCGACCGTCGCCCCGAAGCAGGCATTGAAGGCAGTGTCATAGACTTTGCCTTGGCGACGCTTCGGCCAATCCTGCAGGAAATCGAGCGCCTGCTCGACGCTGTAGATTTCCTCGACCGGCAGGCCGGGCGCCGGCATGATACGTACCGGCACCTCGAATTGCAGTCTGTCCATTCCCTGTCTCCCGAACTGGCGTAGCCCTAGCAACGCCGTTCGATGTGAAAAGTTGCTTTGGCGGCCTTCTGGCGCACGAATGTGACCTCAGTGCGGTGAACCGACACCCCCGCGGTGCGGCAGATCGGCGCCCCGCTGCGCCGCCTCGATGCGCATTGCCAATGCCGGATTTCCAACGTATTGCCGGGCCGGCGCAGCTGTCGTGGACAAAGCATGAGCGAAATCCGGGTCGAGTCCCTCATCAAGCGCTATGGCGACACGACCGCGCTGGACGGCGTTTCTCTGGACTTTCCGGAGGGGTCTTTCACGGCGCTGCTCGGCCCCTCGGGTTGCGGCAAGACGACGATGCTGCGGCTGATCGCGGGCTTCGAGGCGCCGAGCGAAGGCCGTGTGTTCCTTGGCGACGCGCTTGTCGCCGACCCGAAACGCCAACTGCCGCCGGAGGCTCGCAATATCGGCGTCGTTTTCCAATCCTATGCGCTGTGGCCGCACATGGATGTCGCCGAAAACGTCGCCTATCCGCTGAAAGCGAGGCGCGTGGCCTCTGCCGGCATCCCTGCCCGCGTTGCGGCGGTGCTCGATATCGTCGGGCTCGGCGGCTTCGCAAAGCGCCGCATCGACGAGCTGTCGGGTGGCCAGAGGCAGCGCGTGGCGCTTGCCCGCTGTCTGGTCGCCGAGGCCGGCGTTATCCTGTTCGACGAGCCGCTCGCCAATCTCGACATGCATCTGCGCGCGGCAATGGTCGATGTCTTCCGCGATATCCATCGCCGCACCGGCGTGACCATCGTCTATGTCACGCATGACCAGACCGAGGCGCTGGCGCTGGCCGACCGCGTCGTTGTGATGAGCAAAGGCAGGCTGCTGCAGGCGGCGCCGCCGCAGGAAATCTATCGCTCTCCCGCCGACGTTGCGGTTGCCGGTTTCGTCGGCCGCGGCAACCTGATCTCGGGCAACACCGTCGACCATTGGGATCGGACCTCGATCATCGATATCGCCGGCCACCGGCTTGCTGCGCGCAGCCGTGACAAACCGGCCGGCACGGTCAAGGTCCTGTTGCGCCCGGAAGCCTTGCGCATCGCGGCCGAAGGGCTGCCGGCAACCGTGCTGGACAGCGTCTATCGCGGCCCGGTGCACGAGGTGCGGCTCGCGCTCGCCGAGCCCGGACAGCATCTGCTGGTCGACAGCACCGAGGCACTGACGGTGGGCCAGCGCGTGCATGTCGCGGTGTCCGATGCCTGGGTGGTGCCGGGCGCCTGATTACCGCCAGGGCAAAACCCCTGCCGGCAGGCGGCGGCCGAACCGGTCGAGCGCCAGAAGCAGCACGATCACGACGACGATCGTGGACACCGCGATCGCCGCCGCTTGCGTGCCGAGCCCTGCCTCTTCCAGGCTGAACAGCACGACGCCGAGTGTCTCCTTGCCGCTCGACCACAGCAGCGCCGAGACCGTCAGTTCGTTGAAGGCGCTCATGAAGACCAGCAAACCGCCCGCCACGGCCGCGGGCGCCGCAAGCGGCGCGGTGATGGTCCACAGCCGCCGGAACGGGCCGGCGCCCGACACTGCCGCCGCCTCTTCGAGATCGCGCGGGATCTGCCCGACCGCTGTAGTCACCGGTTTCATCGCCAGCGTCAGGAAGCGCATCGCGTACGCGACCAGGATGATCGAGGCGGTCGCGTAGAGGCTGCCGATCAGCGGCAGCGGCCGCAGGAACAGAAGGATGCAGGCGATCGCCAGCACCACGCCGGGGATCGTATAAGGCAGGTCGACGATACCGCCGAGTACACGCCGCCAGCGCTTATCGAAACGCTCGAGCCGCGCGGCCGTCGGAATGACGCCAAGGGCAAGGACCACTGCAACGCCGCCGGCAAAGAGCAGCGAATTGCGGAAAGCGCGCACCGTGGACGCCTGCCGGACAAGCACTTCCGTATAGTTGGAGATCGTTGCCGTCCGCGGGCCGAGCGGCACGCCGAAAGACGGCACCAGCGACGTCGCCAGCAACGCGCAGGCCGGAAGAATGAGGAGCAGGCCGATGACCAGCCAGCCGGCGCAGGCGAGCGGCGCGCAGGAGCGGCCGAGCTCGAATTGCACCGGCGCGCCGGCGACGATGCGATGCCCGGCTCCGCGCAACGCCAGCGACTGGAAGACCATGCCGGCCAGCGCCAGGGCGCCGACCAGCACCGACAGCGCCGCGATCTGCGGCAAGACGCTCGGACCGAAGCTCGACAGGTCCTGATAGATCAGGGTTGGCAGCGTGAGGTAGTTGACCGGCAAGCCAAGCAGCGCCGGTATGCCGAAATTGCCGACACCCGAGACGAACGCGAGCGCGGCGGCGGCCACCACATAGGGGCGCATGACGGGCAGCACGATGGTTCGCAGCACAGCGAGCGGCCGCGCGCCACAGGAGCGAGCCGCCTCGACCAGATCGCGCGGCACGCGCGACAGCCCCGCCCGCATGGTGATGAAGACGATCGGCGCGTGCTGCACGCCATAGAGAAGGATAATGCCGGCACGGCCAAGCATCGGATTGCCGCTGCCGGGCGGAGGGGCCAGCCCAAGCATGCCGAGCAGCGTGCTCGACGGGCCGAAGAGATGCAGCCAGGCGAGCGCCGTGACCTGCGGCGCGATCATCAGCGGCAACAGCAGAAGGAAGCCGAGGATCTTTCGTCCCGGCAGATCGGTCATCGTCACCGCGATGGCGAACGGAACGCCGAGGCAAAGCGCCAGCAGCGCGCCGAAAAAAGCCGTGTCCAGCGTGTGCCACATCGCCTTGAGCGCGGCGGGGCTGGCAAGCCGCCCGGCGAAGGCGCCGAAATCGGTCTCTCCGCCAGGCGCGATCGCCGCAAGCACGAGACGCGCCGTCGGCAACAGGCTGAGCACGGCGATGACCAGCAGAACCGCCAGCGCCGACATGCGCTGGCCGAATATCGGGCCTGACGGCGCTGAGCCGCCGGACCGCGGCAACGCCAGGCTGGACCGAACGGCGCGATTTTCCGCGGAGGCCAAAATTGCCTCCCAGGCCGCTTACTGGCTCATCACCGCGCTGAACTTTTCCTTGTTCTGGGCATCGTTTGCGAGCGCGGCCGCCGCATCATAATCGAGCACCTTGATCGAGGCACGGTCCGGATAGCCGGCCGGCAGCGCGACGTCGGCGCGCGCCGGGATGTAGCCCATCTTTGCGGCCACTTCCTGCCCATCCTTCGACAAGAGGAAATCGACGAAGGCCTTGGCGGCGTCCTTGTTCTTGGCGGTGGAGAGGATAGCGACCGGCTCGGTAACGGCCGACACGCCTTCCTTCGGGAAGACGAACTCGACCGGCGCGCCCTTGGCCTTCTCGCGGATCGGCATGTAGTCGACGATCATGCCGAACAGCTTGTCACCGCCGCTGACGGCCTTCAGCACGTCGCCATTGCCGCCGCTGGCCTGGGCGCCGTTCTTGGCCAGCGCGCCGTAATAGTCCCAGCCCTCCGGCAGGTTGCCCGTCAGCGTCACCGTATGGATCATCGCCGCGCCCGAGGTTAGCGGGCTGGGCATCGCAATGAGGCCCTTGGCTTCCGGCTTCTTCAAATCTTCCCAGCTGGTCGGCACGAAAGGCGCCTTGGTGTTGTAGACGATGCCGGTGGTGATCAGCTTGGTCGAGAAATAGGTCCTGTCCTTGTCGTAGAGCGCGGCGTCGAGGCCGTCGATCTTCGCCTCCGGATAGGCAAGCAGCCGGCCTTCCTTCTTCAGGCCTTCCATGGTCACGATATCGGCGATCAGAAGCACGTCGGCCTGCGGCTGGCCGGCCTCGATCTCGGCATGCAGCTTGGCCAGGATTTTCGGCGTGCCGTCGCGCACCCAGTCGACCTTGACACCCGGGTTCTTCGCCATGAAGGCGTCGACCGTCTGCTGGGCGTCGGTGTTCGGCTGGCTGGTGTAGAGCACCAGCGTGCTGTCGGCGGCGGAAGCGCCGGCCATGGTGGATGCCAGCAAGATGGCGGCGAGAACGGTCTGGCGCATGGGGATACCTGTCTTTGATCGCAGCTGAGGGAAGTCCGGCGAGCGCCGGGGCTGGAAAACCTGACTAAGGCCGCAGGATAACCATTGTGTGACAGGGCGACGCGACCCGCAGAATGGCCCGGGAAAGCCATGGCAAACCCTTCCGCCGCACTTCGTCCTTGAACCTTGCGGCTTCCGGTGCCAAATCTGGGGCAGATTTTCGCATCCGGCTCCTTTGGAGCCAACGCCGCAAAACGGACAAAAATGGTTACCTATCTCGACGCCGCCACGGCCCCCCTTCGCAATACCGGACAGATCCGCCTCTATGGCGAGGAAGGCTTTGCCGGCATGCGCAAGGCCTGCGACCTCACCGCGCGCTGCCTTGACGAGCTTGTGCCGATGGTGAAGCCCGGCGTGACGACGGAAGCCATCGACCGCTTCGTCTTCGAATTCGGCATGGACCATGGCGCGCTGCCGGCAACGCTGAACTATCGCGGCTATACCAAGTCGTCCTGCACCTCGATCAACCACGTCGTCTGCCATGGCATTCCCGACAACAAGCCGCTGAAGGAAGGCGACATCGTCAACATCGACGTCACCTATATCCTCGACGGCTGGCACGGCGATTCCTCGCGCATGTACCCGGTGGGCACGATCAAGCGCGCCGCCGAGCGCCTGCTCGAGGTGACCTATGAGTGCCTGATGCGCGGCATCGCCGCGATAAAGCCCGGCGCCCGCACCGGCGCCATCGGCGCCGCGATCCAGACCTATGCCGAGGCTGAGCGCTGCTCGGTGGTGCGCGATTTCTGCGGCCACGGCGTCGGCCAGCTTTTCCACGACGCGCCGAACATCCTGCATTACGGCACCGCCGATGAAGGCGTCGAGATGCGGCCCGGCATGATTTTTACCGTCGAGCCGATGATCAATCTCGGCCGGCCGCATGTGAAGGTGCTGTCGGACGGCTGGACGGCGGTCACGCGCGACCGCTCGCTCTCGGCGCAGTACGAGCACACGATCGGCGTCACCGACGCAGGCTGCGAGATCTTCACGCTGTCGCCGAAAAAGCTCGACCGCCCCGGCCTGCCGGCTTAGGTTTCAGTCGAAGCCTTGGGGGATGGGCAGGCATGGGCAAAGTCGAGGACGAGCGGGCATTCTTTTCCGAAGGCTGGATCGAACCGCCACAAAAGTCCCTGAAAAAGGCGGCGACGGAGGACAAGCCCCACTATCACGGTCATCGCGACCGCCTGCGCGAACGCTTTGTCGCCGGTGGACCGGACGCCCTGCCCGACTATGAACTGCTGGAGCTCCTGCTTTTCAGGCTGATCCCGCGCGTCGACACCAAGCCGATCGCCAAGGCGCTGATCGCGCGCTTCGGCTCGCTGGCCGAAGTGCTTGGCACGCCGGCATCGCTGCTCGAGGAAGTCAAAGGCATCGGGCCAGCCGTGGCAACCGACCTGAAGGTCATCGCCGCAACGGCCCAGCGCATGGCGCGCGGCGAGGTGCGCGGCCGCGAAGTGCTGTCCAACTGGACGCAGTTACTCGACTATTGCCGCTCGGCCATGGCCTTCGAAGCGCGCGAGCAGTTCCGCATCCTGTTCCTCGACAAGAAGAACGGGCTGATCGCCGACGAGGTGCAGCAGACCGGCACCGTCGACCACACGCCGGTCTACCCGCGCGAGGTGGTGAAGCGGGCGCTGGAACTGTCCGCCAGCGCCGTCATCCTGGTGCACAACCATCCTTCCGGCGACCCGACGCCGTCACGCGCCGACATCGACATGACCAAGCAGATCATCGATACGGCCAAACCGCTCGGCATCGCCGTGCACGATCACATCATCATCGGACGCAAGGGCAACGCCTCGATGAAGGGCCTGCTGCTGATTTGAGGCGTTTGTCCGACGTCCGAAATTGCAGCGCGGACGACATCGTCTCCCCATCAGATAGTCGGCTCTGGAATTTCAACCGGAAATCGAGCATGATGCGGCTTGGTATTCCCTGGGCTGCTTCGCGCGCCGGTGAAATACCGGAGGACGGGACATGGCCATTGCGCTTGTACTCGTTTTGGTCGTCGTAGGCTCGGTGTTGTTCCACCTCCTGAGCCCATGGTGGTGGACGCCGATTGCCTCGAACTGGGACTATATCGACAACACCATCATCATCAGCTTCTGGATCACCGGCGTCGTCTTCAGCGCCGTCGTGCTTTTCATGGCCTATTGCGTGTTCCGCTTCCGCCATCGCGAAGGCAACCGCGCGGCCTATGAACCGGAGAACAGGCGTCTAGAATGGTGGTTGACCGTCGTCACCGCGGTTGGCGTCACCGCCTTGCTGGTCCCCGGCCTGTTCGTCTGGAGCCGCTTCGTCAACGTTCCAAGCGACGCGACCGAGATCGAAGTGATCGGCCAGCAATGGCAGTGGAGCTTCCGCCTGCCCGGCAAGGACGGCAAGCTCGGCACGTCGGACACCCGTGACGTCACCGCCGACAATCCGCTCGGTGTCATCCCCAGCGATCCTAACGGCCAGGATGACGTCGTGGTCGAGGCGGCGGACCTGCACTTGCCGGTCGGTAAGCCGGTCAAGGTGCTGCTGCGCTCGATCGATGTTTTGCACGATTTCTACATTCCGGAATTCCGCGCCAAGATGGACATGATCCCGGGCTCGGTCAGCTATTTCTGGTTCACCCCGACCAGAACCGGAACCTTCCAAGTCCTCTGCGCCGAGCTATGCGGCCAGGGGCACCCGCTGATGCATGGCGTCGTGGTGGTCGACACCGAGCAGGATTATCTGGCCTGGCTCGGCCAGCAGCAGACTTTCGCGCAATTGTCGGCGCCCAAGCAAACAGGCTCGGCGAATCCACTGTCAGGAAAGACGATGGCGTCCGGTTTGGACGTCGCGGCAAAACTCGAACCGGTCGAGGCCCGCTGAACAGGGCACCGAGGAGCTCCCATGGTCGACGTCACACCCGCAGATGCCGTCCCGCCCGCCGAAGTCGGGGAGATGGAACTCTACCATCCGCACAGCTGGTGGACGAAATATGTCTTCTCTCAGGACGCCAAGGTCATAGCGGTCCAGTATTCGCTAACGGCAACTGCGATCGGCCTGGTGGCGCTGGTGCTGTCCTGGCTGATGCGGTTGCAGCTCGGTTTCCCTGGCACGTTCGATTTCATCACCCCGGAGGCCTATTACCAGTTCATCACCATGCACGGCATGATCATGGTGATCTACCTGCTCACCGCGCTCTTCCTCGGCGGTTTCGGCAACTACCTCATCCCGCTGATGGTCGGTGCCCGCGACATGGTCTTTCCCTATGTCAACATGCTGAGCTACTGGATCTATCTGCTGGCCGTTCTGGTCCTGGTCTCGGGCTTTTTTGCACCGGGCGGGCCGACCGGCGCCGGCTGGACGCTCTATCCACCGCAGGCCATCATGTCGGGAACGCCAGGCGGCCAGGACTGGGGCATCATCCTGATGCTCTCTTCGCTGATCCTGTTCATCATCGGCTTCACCATGGGCGGCCTGAATTATGTCGTGACCGTGCTGCAGGGGCGCACGCGCGGCATGACCTTGATGCGCCTGCCGCTCACCGTCTGGGGCATCTTCACGGCCACCGTCATGGCGTTGCTCGCCTTCCCGGCGCTGTTCGTCGCTTGCGTGATGATGCTGCTCGACCGTGTGCTCGGCACCTCATTCTTCATGCCGGCAATCGTCGAGATGGGCCAGCAGTCGCCGCACAATGGCGGCAGCCCTATCCTTTTCCAGCATCTGTTCTGGTTCTTCGGCCACCCCGAGGTCTACATCGTGGCCCTGCCGGCCTTTGGCATCGTGTCCGACCTGATCAGCACGCATGCGCGCAAGAACATCTTCGGCTACCGCATGATGGTCTGGGCCATCATAGCCATCGGCGCCCTGAGCTTCGTGGTCTGGGCGCACCACATGTATGTCAGCGGCATGCATCCCTATTTTGGCTTCTTCTTCGCCACCACCACCTTGATCATCGCCATCCCGACCGCGATCAAGGTCTATAACTGGGTGCTGACGCTGTGGCGCGGCGACATCCACCTCACCATACCGATGCTCTTCGCGCTGGCCTTCATCGTCACCTTCGTCAATGGCGGCCTGACCGGGCTGTTCCTCGGCAATGTCGTCGTCGACGTGCCGCTGTCGGACACGATGTTCGTCGTCGCCCATTTCCACATGGTCATGGGCGTCGCTCCGATCATGGTGATCTTCGGCGCGATCTACCACTGGTACCCGAAAGTCACCGGTCGAATGCTCAACGAGACGCTCGGCCGCTTCCATTTCTGGGTCACCTTCGTCGGCGCCTACCTGATCTTCTTCCCCATGCACTATCTCGGCCTGATGGGCATTCCGCGGCGTTACGCCGAACTGACCGACATGAATGTGATGACTGAATCGGCCCACCATCTGAACTCGTTCATCAGCATCATGGCCTTCGTCGTCGGCTTCGCTCAAATGGTGTTCCTGTTCAACCTGATCTGGAGCCTCCGCCATGGCCGCGAGGCCGGCGGCAACCCGTGGCGGGCGACGACACTCGAGTGGCAGACGCCTGAGACGCCGCCGGCGCATGGCAATTTCGGCAAGGAGCTGCCCATCGTCTACCGCTGGGCCTACGACTACAGCGTGCCAGGGGCCAAGGAAGACTTCATCCCGCAGAACGTGCCGGGCTCCTTCGCCCCCTCAAGGGAGCCGGCATGAGCGTCATCCTGGTCTTCCTGCTCGTGATCGCCGGCTTTGCCGGCTGGTGGCTCTCGCATCAGCGACTGACGTCCAAGCCGTGGCTGGAGCAAGGCCTGGCCGGGGATTTCGTCGGCCTCGACCGGTCGGCTCTGCCCACCGCCAAGATCGGCCTCGGCGTCTTCCTCGCCGTCGTCGGCTGCCTGTTCTCGCTGTTCACCAGCGCCTATTTCATGCGCATGGGCCTGTCGGACTGGCAGCCGCTGCCGCTGCCGCGCCTGCTTTGGCTGAACACCGGCGTGCTGCTATTGAGCAGCGTCGCGCTGCAATGTGCGGTGGTCGCCGCGCGCAGGGGCCAGGTGGACATGGTCAGGCTTGGTCTTGCGACGGCCGGGCTGACCACCCTCGCCTTCCTCGCCGGCCAGTTGACGGCGTGGAGGGAATTGACCGAAGACGGCTACCTGCTGGCCTCCAATCCGGCCAACAGCTTCTTCTATCTGATCACCGGAATGCACGGCCTGCACATACTGGGCGGTCTGGTAGGCCTTGGCAGGACGAGCATCGGCGCCTGGAGCGGAACGCGACCGGAGCGGCTGCGGCTCAGCGTCGAACTCTGCGCCATGTATTGGCACTTCCTACTTTTCATCTGGCTCGGCATCTTCGCCGTTCTGGCCGGCTGGGCGGCGACGTTCGTCGACATTTGCCAACGGCTGCTGACCTAGGAGACCGGCGATGGCTGAAACGACACTGACGCATTCCAGCCCGATGGCCCGTCCGGACGGTTGGCGCGGAATCGCGACCGACTGGGCCTCGGATCAGCGCGCGTTCAAGAACGTGTCCTGGGGCAAGGCCATGATGTGGATCTTCCTGCTCAGCGACACCTTCATCTTCGGCTGCTTCCTGCTTTCCTACATGACGGCGCGCATCTCCACGCGCGTACCGTGGCCGAACCCGAGCGAGGTCTTCGCCTTGCGCATCGGTGGTTCTGAAATCCCGCTGATCCTGATCGCCATCATGACCTTCGTACTGATCTCGAGCAGCGGAACCATGGCCATGGCGGTCAATTTCGGCTACCGCCATGATCGCCGCAAAACCGCGATCCTGATGCTTTTGACCGCCGCGCTCGGCGCGACCTTCGTCGGCATGCAGGCCTTCGAATGGACCAAACTCATCACCGAAGGGGTACGGCCCTGGGGCAATCCCTGGGGCGCGGCGCAGTTCGGCTCATGCTTCTTCATGATCACAGGCTTCCACGGCACCCACGTGACGATTGGCGTGATCTTCCTGATCATCGTGGCACGGAAGGTCTGGCGAGGCGACTTCGACACAGGGCGGCCCGGCTTCTTCACCAGCCGCCGGGGCCGTTACGAGAATGTCGAGATCATGGGCCTTTACTGGCACTTCGTCGACCTGGTCTGGGTGTTTATCTTCGCCTTCTTCTATCTTTGGTGAGAGGCAGGCTTTGTTGAGAGGAAGGCTTTTTTGAGAGGAAGACATGGCTGAAGCAACCGCAGACGGTCTCGGACAGCACGCGCTGCACCCTGCACATGATGTGGCGGCGGCCGCCGCCAGGGCGGACACGCATCAGGAACACCCGATCAAGCTCTATCTGGTGGTCTGGGCATGGCTGTTTATTCTCAGCACCTGCTCCTATCTGGTCGACTATTTCGGCCTCCACGGCTACCTCAGATGGTCGCTGATCCTGATCTTCATGGTGCTCAAGGCAGGCCTGATCGTCGCCGTTTTCATGCACATGGCCTGGGAGCGGCTGGCGATGATGTACGCGATAATCCTGCCGCCGGTGCTGGTGCTGGTTTTCGTGACGATGATGGTCTTCGAGGCCGACTACACGCTGCTGACCCGCATCGCGTTTTTCGGCCCCGGCCCCTGACGCGCGGTTCGAATACAGCCGCAGCATGACCAGCCGGGAATGGCCGGCGCCGGTGCCTTGAAACAACAGGCCGGCGGTTTCGTTTTAGTTTGGCATATGCGTCGTGAACTCAAGCAAAGGACGCGGAAAATGACGATAGCAAACAGACTGAGGGATTTCATCGACGGTAAGGGAGTCCCGTATGACACCGTCGCCCATCATCGGACTGCCACCAGCAGGCAGGCCGCCATTGCCGCGCATGTGCCCGGCAGCATCATGGCGAAATCCGTGGTCGTTCACCACGAGCTCGGTTATGCACTGGCCGTGGTGCCAAGCACCCACAGGATCGAACTTGCCGAGCTCCAGGATGTCATGGACAAGCGCCTCGGGCTCGCTTCCGAGGACGAGGTGGTATCGCTCTTCGATGATTGCGACATCGGCGCTGTACCGCCGATCGGCGCAGCCTATGATGTACCGGTCATTCTGGACGAAAGCCTGCGCAATGCCGCCGACATCTATTTCGAGGGCGGCGACCACAAGACGCTTGTGCATGTCAGCGGCAAGGACTTCCGCAACCTGACCACGGGCGCGCGTCAGGCGAGGTTCAGCCACCCGGCCGCCTGAGAGCAGCGGCAGTCCCGCGAACACTGGCAGCAGTTTGTCACCCCCGGGAGGCGCCGACCAATGGTCAGCCGCAGCAGCGTGCTGGCTCCAGAGCTTCTTTTTCGATATTCTCGGAATGCGAAGGTGAACGCTATGGATACGCGAACGCTTCTCATACTCGGCCTTGGCATCGTTGTTCTGCTGCTGTTGGGATTTTTTGCGCTGCCGGCGTGATGGCGCCGAGCGCGATATTCAGCAGCGCGATTGCCTGCTGTCTGCCTTCGGAACAAGCAGGCGATCACCAAATGGGTCCTGGCAGCGTCTCTCTTACTTGGAAAACTGTTTCAGGTAAGCGATGACGTTGGCTATGTCCTGATCGCTCTTGAGGCCGGGAAACGTCATTTTCGTCCCTTTGACCATCGCTTTTGGATCATGGAGATAGGTCGTCAGCGTCGGTTCGTCCCATTTGACACCGGATTTCCCGGCCGCGATCATGGCTGCAGAATAGGTGAAATCGGGATGCGTGCCCGCGGTGCGGCCGATGACGCCGTTCAACGACGGACCAACCTTGTTCTGGTCCTTGTCGGCAATGTGGCACACCTTGCATTTGGTGAAGACCTTCTCACCTGCCGCGGCATCCTGTGCCCGCGATGGATGGACGACGAAAGCGACAGCAGGCATGACGGCTAAGAACGCGATTGCGCGCATGGTATTTCCTCCCTGATCGCCATTTGGGCGCATGCCGTTCACGGGCGGCATGTCGCACTTCATGGCACAGCGAAATATCCGTACCTCCCCAGTGGCATTGCACTACCTACATACCACAAAATCCAGCCATCGAGTAGCAAAGGCAACTTTTGCGTAGGATTCCGGTCCAAGCCGACTCACGGCGGGTCGGTTTTGCAGCTTGCGGCGATCTGGCTGATCGCCTCGGCGAGACCCGCGAGTACAAAATCGGCCTCGCCTCGTCCCGACAGCAAGCCGAAGCGCCATGATAGCGTCAGTCGGTTCGCTGAAGCCAGGCGCTTGATGCCGTCGTCTCCATCCCTGACCAGCGTTCTGCCGCGCGGCCCGACCGACCAGCTTTCATCGGTTTTGCCGCCATCGACAACGACGGAGATGGTGATCTTTCGGCTGGCGGAGACAGCATCGTTGAGCTGCAGCCATTCGCTCCAGCGTGGTTCGCCATCGGGCCGGCAAACCAGTGTCAGCACGGGGCTGTAGCCCAGCGCCCCGCCCCCGGTGAGCAGCTTGTTACTGGCATGGAGCGAGGCCGTGACCTGGCCGTCGCGGCCGGTATCGACGCGCCAGTTGCCGAGGTCCGGTTCGGCCAAGACCACGCTGGTCGCGGCAAACAAGAGCGCCGCGGCAACGACCACGTCCCTCATCATCAACCCCAGCCTCACCAAGTGCCTCCAAACACGCCCTGCGAATGCGATGAAGCGCAGATAATGCTCAACGGTTGGTATCGCCAGCAGCAGGCCATCAAGACAAGTTGTCTGTGTTGCCGCGCCGCCACAATGACCACCCCACATGAAAAAGGCCGCCAGGAGGCGGCCTTTCGAAATCGCGGTATCGAAAC
Organism: Mesorhizobium montanum; assembly: GCF_033977145.1. NCBI lineage: Bacteria > Pseudomonadati > Pseudomonadota > Alphaproteobacteria > Hyphomicrobiales > Phyllobacteriaceae > Mesorhizobium > Mesorhizobium montanum. The sequence continues at coordinate 67,781 of NZ_JAVIJF010000003.1, forward strand.
CTGTTACTCAGCTTCCTTGGCGGCCTTCTTCTTCGGCGCGGCCTTCTTCTTCGGCTCCTCCGCCTCGTCGGCGGCTTCGCCCGCCTTTGCTTCACTTGCCTTTGCTTCGGCCTTCTTCGAGGCAGCCTTCTTGGCCGGCTTCGCCTTGGCCGCGGTTTCGGCCTCCTCGTCGTCGGCCATCAGCTCGTCCTTGCCGACCTTGACGTCGTCGACCGAGATTTGGCCGAGCAGATAGTCGACGACCTTCTCCTCGAACATCGGCGCGCGCAGCGCGTTGATGGCTTCCGGATTGCTGCGATAGAACTCGAAAGCTTCCTGCTGCTGGTTGGCCGGGAAGCGGCGCACCTGCTCGAGCAGGCCGCGCTGCAGTTCCTCGTCCGACACCGTGACGCCGGCCTTCTCGCCGATCTCGGCCAGAACCAGGCCGAGGCGCACGCGACGCTCGGCAAGGCGCATATATTCGGCGCGCGCCTCTTCTTCCGTGGTCTCTTCGTCGGTGAAAGTACGGCCGGCGGCTTCGAGGTCGCGGTTGACCTGAGCCCAGATGTTATTGAACTCGGCCTCGACGAGCTTCGAGGGCGCTTCGAAGGAATAGGCGGAATCGAGCTGGTCGAGCAGCTGGCGCTTCACCTTCTGGCGGGTCATCGAGCCGAACTGGTTCTCGATCTGGCCGCGCACGATCTCGCGCAGGCGCTCGAGCGACTCCAGCCCGAGGTTCTTGGCCGTCTCGTCGTTGACTTCGAGCTCGCCGGGTTTCGCCACTTCCTTGACGGTGACGTCGAAGGTGGCTTCCTTGCCGGCCAGATGCGCCGCCTGGTAGTTTTCGGGGAAGGTGACGGTGACCTGCTTCTCGTCGCCGGCCTTCGCGCCGATCAGCTGGTCCTCGAAGCCCGGGATGAACTCCTTGGAGCCGAGCACCAGCGGCTGGTCGGTGCCGGCGCCGCCGGCGAAAGCCTCGCCGTCGATCTTGCCGACATAGTCGATGCTCACGCGGTCGCCCTCGGCGGCCTTGCCGGCCTTCGGCTCATAGCTGCGCGCCGATTCGGCAACGCGCTTGACCTGATCGTCGACTTCCGATTCCGGCACGTCATAGACCTGACGCGTCACCTTGATGTCGGAGAAGTCCTTGATCTCGATCGCCGGGATGACCTCGTAATTGAGGCTGAATTCGAAGTCGGAGCCGCCGGCCAGGATCTTCTCGGCCTCTTTCTCATCCTCGGTCATGATCACTTCGGGCTGCATGGCGGCCTTCTCGCCGCGCCCCGAGATGATCGAGCGGGTCGAGTCGTTGAGGATCTCGTTGACGACCTCGGCCATGAACGACTTGCCGTAGACCTTGCGCAAATGCTGCACGGGCACCTTGCCGGGACGGAAGCCATTGATGCGGACCTTGTTCCTGGCATCCGTCAGCCGCGCCATCAGCTTGGCTTCCATGTCACCGGCCGGCACGGTGATCTTGATCTCGCGCTTGAGACCGGAGTTGAGCGTTTCGGTGACCTGCATCCTAGAACCTTTGTTTTCAACAATGAGACTGCCAAACGGTCTTAGCCGTTTACAGCCTGCCGGTATGATGTTGCCGGAAATGGCTTTTGGTACGGAACCTGGCGATTTGACCGCTGATGCGGTTCAAACTCTCCTGAACTGCGCTTTGCCTGACGCGAAGAAGTCTTTGTTTTTCCTATAACTTTTCACATCTTGCAAAAGCGGAAATTCACATTCCGTCACATTCGACACGCCTTTTGTCACAGGCTAGGCTAATTTTCAACTATCTTCGCTCCAATGCATGTCGCCCAAAAGTGCGAAGCGGTTTTGGGAGAGCGGCATGCATCAAAACAAAGACTTGAAGCGCGTCGCCTGAATCCATTTCAACGCGACGCGCTTTAATCGAATAAGCATGACCTGGGCGCCGACATTGACAGAATGATGGCTACATGGGATTGCCGGGGAAAGCGGATGTGGCGGAATTGGTAGACGCCCTGGATTTAGGTTCCAGTGCCGAAAGGCGTGGGGGTTCGAGTCCCTTCATCCGCACCACCCTTCGCTCTAGCGAGCTTCGGGTGGCAAGCCACCCGGAGATCGTTAGACGAAAGGTGTCCTCCGAAGCCTTGGCGAAAGAGGGCCGGCGCCGTCAACTCGTGGCGGCGCAAGCAGGCTCTCACGCTCTCGGAGACAATCCCGCTTTGCGCATCCGATGCACTTGAAATAGCCCTTTAACAGGTTCTTACTTGCAATAGGCAGGTTGGGGGCTCTGTCAGATTGTGCGTGTAATTTCTCTAGTTCTGGGGGTTGGGTCAGCTCTCGCGGCAGCAACGTCTCAGGTTGAGGCTTTGGAGTACACTCCGGCTTCTCCTCCGGGTCAGCGGCCAATGCTCATTGTCTCCGGTGAGTTTGGCGCCAATGAGTCCTTGAACGGCTTTAGCCGCGCGGTTGTGGTCAGCGGGGCCAAGGTGATTGTATTCAACTCCCTTGGTGGCAACGTCGGCGGTGCTATTCGGTTAGGGCGTATGATCCGCGCAGCAGGGTTGGATACGCTTCAGGTTGCCCAATTGCAGTGTGCTTCAGCCTGCTCACTAGCCTTCCTGGGTGGCATCCACCGTATTGCCGAACCAAGTTCCATCGGCATTCACCGGGCGTTTCTCAAACCGGCTGACGGGATGTCCACCGAAGAAGCGAAGGCCCGTGTCCAGCTCGGAACGGCTGCAATCATATCCTATGTGGTCGAGATGGGAGTGGACCCCAAGCTGATAGAATTGGCTTCGAGCTATGGCAAGCATGACATAAGATATCTGTCGGCCAGCGAAATGGCTGAGTTGCGTGTGACCAATGCCGCAGCGAACCAATCGCCCGCAAATACTTCACAGGTGTCAACCGGGCCAAATTCTGCGCCCGTGTCTGCTCCTGCACCCGACGCCGGGCAACAGCCGGAAAGCATTGCGGTTGCCTTCGTCAGGGATCTCATCGAGCATCATGGCGACAACGACGATTTTGCCCTTGCTCAAGCTCAGGCGTCCTACGCTCCCACGGTTGACTATTATGGCAAGTTGACGAACCTGAGGTCGATCATTCAGGGCAAGAAGAACTATTACCAGCGATGGCCTGAACGCGGAAATAGCATCCGCAATGACAGCATCATGGTCACCTGCGCGAACGACCGCTGTAAGGTCTCGGGCGTCTATGACTGGATTGTGCGCAGCCCCTCGATACACAAGCAGGAAAAAGGCGTAGCAAACTTTAGCTATACGATTTCGATCGGTCCCTATCCCAAAATCATCGCAGAGACAGGCAGTGTTCAGCGATAACCGGGACCACCGTTAACGCGGACCGTCACGCTAACGCCAAGGCCATCATGCGCAACCCTAATACAGCGGCTCCTCGAACAGCGTCTTGTCGCCATCCATCAGCGCCTTGATCTGTGCCGTGCCATGGGCCGAGAGCGCAAGCTTGATGCCGAATGGCCGCACGCGCATGTCGTTCTGGATCGCCATGCCTTCGCCTTCCGGCAGGTAGAAGCGGTCGATCCCGTAGTCCGGCGCGATCGTCGTGTCGGGACTGCGAAGATCCCAACCCGCGGCGACATGCCCGGCGATATCGGCCTCGTCCGCGCCGGCCGCGGCCGGTGCCTTGCCGAACCAGGCTGCCGTCGGCTGCCAGTAGCCGTCGCCGCCCTTCTTCAATCGCACCACGATCGAGCTGTCGTCGCTGGAAAACGCGCCTTGCGGGACGTTGGCGATCAGCTTCACCGGGATCCGCGAAATGTTGTTGTTGAGCGAGATATAGTCACCACGCAGGAGATCGCGCGGATCGACGGGCTCGACTTTCAAGAGCACTTCCTTGCCGCTGCGCAGGATCGCCGCGCGGCCGGCTATGATCCAGCTGAGAAAGCCGATCTGGACAAGCGCCAGCACCAGCGCCGAAATGATCAGTTTCTTGCCGGTCATGCCGCTGCTCCTGTCTCGGCAGGCGCCTTCATGCGCTTCTCTATGCGGATGATGGCCAGCGCCAGTATGCCGAGGAGCACCGCCGCCGCCAGGAAGAAGCCGGCCGTATCCAGCATCGACTGCAAGGTGACGCTGTAGATGATGGCGAGTTCGAAGGCGAAGCCGGCATAGGCCAGCCAGCGCAGCCCCCTGCTCTCGCGGCCCGCCAGCATGATTGCCGCGACGATGCCGGCAAGTGCTACGATCGAGGCGACGGCGAAACCGCTGTTGTAAGTGCTTTCATCCGCCAGATCGAACTGGATCATCGCCATGCCGGTGAGAAAGCCAAGCAAGGCGTGCAAGGGCAGCCGGCCACCGAGCTGAAGGATCCTGTCGATCGGATCGCCCGCAAACACCGAAGCGGCGAAGAGCAGTGCCGACGCGATGGCCAGCGACACGGCTACCGGAAGCGTATCGTGATCCGTCGCCAGCAGCACCAGATAGAGAATGACCGACAGAATGATGAGGTGGCGCGCGGCCTGGCTGCGCGTCCAGAACGAAATGGCGAACAGGACGATCGCCATGACGATGAAGAGATGCGGAATTTCCGCATGCCAGTAGAAGCCGAACCCCTTGAGGACCAGCCAGGCGTCGGCAATGCCGATCGCCGCCACCGTCAGCGGGTTTGAACGCAGCGCCGCGGCCGCCAGCGCCGTGCCGGCGCACCAGGTGACCAGCGCCGCGGCCTCGTCGCCCGAAAGGTGGTACATCTGGCCGATCAGCGCGATCGACCCGCCGAAGGCGGCGGCGGCAACGATCCACAGCGCCTCGCCGATCGCGGCATGGTCGCGGGTCTTCAGCACCGCGCCGCCGACATAACCGCCAAGGATGACGGCAAAAAGCGCTGCGACGCGCGCGAGACGCGGGATGGCGTCCCAGTTGGCGGCGACGAAGATCAGGATCGCGGCGCCGAACAGAAGCGCCGCCATCATCGCCAGGATGGAACCGAAACTCAGCGATGCGCGCTCATTGGCGGTGACATCGCGTGTCAATGCCTCCGCCGTGGCGGGATCGATCAGCCCTGCGTCCCGCCAGCGGGCGATATCCGTTCCCACCCGTGTCGCGTAGCTCGCCATGCTTTCCCCCGAGCCCCGTCATTTCCTTAGCCGGAACCGCCAAACCATTGACGCAGCGGCATTTTCCGATTCGGCCTTCTTTGTGACGCAGGCGTGAACGGCTATTAATGTTGCATTGCACAATTTGCATTGCTGCCATGCGCCAATGGCACTTTTAAACCGATATGATCCCACCTATTTTCTGTTCGTACACAAACGGAATGATCCGAACCAAAGACGAAACGAGAACTACCATGAACCTGATCCGCAACTACCGCAACTGGCGCCGCTATCGGGACACCGTTTCCGAGCTGAACCGCCTGTCGAACCGTGAACTGACCGACCTCGGCATCAGCCGCAGCGACATCCACTACGTCGCCCGCAAGGCGGTCTAATCCGCTTCGGACCGCAAATGGTCCGAACCAGTTTTGAAGAGAGTAAGACAATGAACCTGATCCGCAGCTATCGTAACTGGCGCGTTTACCGCGACACCGTTACCGAGCTGGGTCGGCTTTCGAACCGCCAGCTCCATGATCTCGGCATCGTTCGCGACGAGATCAAGATGGTCGCCCGCAAGGCGATCTAAACAGGAATTTCGCCAGGGTCGACCTCCTCCCCGACCCTGACGGATACGGTCAGCCTTCACCTCCTCCCGAGGGTTGACCACCAAAACGGCGCCCGCCGCACCTCCTCCCGCGGCGGGCGTTGTTTTCCCAGGGGTTTCGCTCCCCTTCATCCGGCGAAATGAATTTCGTCAAAGCCGACCTCCTCCCCGGCAATGACGAATAAGGTCGATCTTCACCTCCTCCCGAGGATCGACCCCCAAAACGACACCCGCCGGACCTCCTCCCCCGGCGGGTGTTGTTGTTTTTGGGGCAGGCTTTGCCGGGCTTTTCGGTCTTTCATCGGCCGCAGCCGGCCCTGCGCAGCAATTGCAATCGCAACTCCAAGCGACTATTCCGGCGCCTATGAGCAAAAATCCCGTACACGTCATCGGCGGAGGTCTCGCCGGCTCCGAAGCGGCATGGCAGATCGCCGAAGCCGGCGTCCCCGTCGTGCTGCATGAGATGCGCCCCGTGCGCGGCACCGATGCGCACAAGACCGACGGGCTGGCCGAGTTGGTCTGCTCCAACTCCTTCCGCTCCGACGACGCCCAAGCCAATGCCGTCGGCCTGCTTCATGCCGAGATGCGGCTCGCGGGCTCCCTGATCATGAGCGCCGGCGATGCGCATCAGGTGCCGGCGGGCGGCGCGCTGGCCGTCGACCGCGATGGCTTTTCCGATGCTGTCACCGCGAAGATCGAAGCGCATCCGCTGATCACTGTTCAGCGTGAGGAAGTGCCTGGACTGCCGCCCAAGGATTGGGACCAGGCTATCATCGCCACCGGTCCGCTGACGGCGCCTTCGCTGGCACAGTCGATCGCCGAGGCCACCGGCGCCGATGCGCTCGCCTTCTTCGATGCCATTGCGCCGATCGTGCATTTCGACACGATCGACATGAACACCTGCTGGTTCCAGTCGCGCTACGACAAGGTCGGCCCCGGCGGCACCGGCAAGGACTACATCAACTGTCCGATGGACAAGGAGCAATATCTCGCCTTCGTGGCGGCGCTGCTGGAGGGGCAAAAAACCGAGTTCAAGCAGTGGGAAGGCACGCCCTATTTCGACGGCTGCCTGCCGATCGAGGTGATGGCCGAGCGCGGTGTCGAGACGCTGCGCTACGGGCCGATGAAGCCGATGGGCCTGACAAACGCCCATAATCCGACGGTCAAAGCCTATGCGGTGGTGCAGCTTCGCCAGGACAATGCGTTGGGCACGCTCTACAACATGGTCGGTTTCCAGACCAAGCTGAAGCATGCCGACCAGGTGCGCGTCTTCCGCACGATCCCGGGGCTCGAAAGCGCCGACTTCGCGCGGCTCGGTGGCCTGCACCGCAACACCTATATCAACTCGCCGACGCTGCTCGATCCTTCGCTGCAGCTGAAGTCGCGGCCGGGCCTGCGCTTCGCCGGCCAGATCACCGGCTGCGAAGGCTATGTCGAAAGTGCCGCGATCGGGCTGCTCGCTGGCCGTTTCGCCGCCGCCGAAAGACTCGGCCAGGCAGCTTCGCTGCCGCCCTCGACCACCGCCTTCGGCGCGCTGCTCAACCACATCACAGGCGGCCACATCGTCTCGGACGACGAGCCGGGCAAACGCTCCTTCCAGCCGATGAACGTCAATTTCGGCCTGTTCCCGCTGGTGGAAGCGCCGAAGATCGAAGGCAAGCGCCTGCGCGGCAAGGACAAGACCGTCGCCAAAAGGCACGCCATCACCTCGCGCGCCCTGGCCGATTGCCGCGGATGGCTGGGGCTGCCTGCGCCGACGGCGCAAGCCGCGGAATAAGCGTTTCGGTTCCGGTTGGACGGCCCATATGAAGTAGGATATCGTCCTACTTCATATGCATGGAGGCCATTTCATGGAATCCGCCGAGAAATTATCCATCACCGTTACGCCTGCCATGGCGCGCATGATCCGCGAAAAGGTCGAGGACGGCTCGTTTGGCTCTGCGAGCGAGGTTATCCGCGCGGCGCTGCGTGCTTTTCAGCGCGAGGAGGAAGAGTATGCCGAGCGCATCGCGTCGATACGGGCACGGGTGAAGGCTTCGCTCGAGGACAAGAGACCAGCCGTTCCGCTCGATGAGGCAATCGACCGGGTAAAGAGCCGGATTTCGCAACTGGCGCGAGACAATGATGATCCAGCGTCTCGCCGTCGTTCTTAGCGAAGCAGCCATAGCCGACCTCGAAGCCGTTGCCGCCTATATCCTTGAGAGCGGAGGCAGCGAAAGCGTCGCCAACGGTTTCATCGATCGGATCAGGGAGCGCTGCCAAAGTATTGGTAATGCCCCACGCGGCGGCCGCCTCCGCGAGGATATGATGCAGGGGCTAAGGACAGTTCCGTTCGAGCATTCAGCGGTTATCGCCTATGTCATTGAGGGTGATACTGTATTTATCGTCAATGTCTTCTACGGCGGCCGTGACCTTGAAGCCCTGATGCGCGGCGGCGACCCGTCCTGAAGGGGTGACTACTCCGCCGGCTCAGCGATGGCCCCCGGCAATCCCGCCTTGCCGGCCTCTCCCGGATTCCTTCGCACATAAGCCGCCTTCAGCGTCTCTGACGTGTCGCGCGAACCGTCATGGCTCCAGCCTGGCGGCTGGATGAGATAATTGAAACGCTCGCTCAGCGTCAGCCCGGGCGAAAAGGCGTCCTTGAACATGCCGATCCATTCGTGGAACGCCACCTTCAGCGGATTGAAGGTGCCGATGTTCTTGACGATGCCGTAACGCGGCCGGTCTTCTTCCAGCTCCTCGACGAAGGTGCCGAACATGCGGTCCCAGATGATCAGCGTGCCGGCATAATTGGCGTCGAGATAGCGCGGATTGGTGGCGTGGTGGACGCGGTGGTGCGAGGGCGTGTTGAAGATGAATTCGAACCAGCCCCACATCCTGCCGATCGTCTCGGTGTGGATCCAGAACTGCCAGACCAGGTTGAAGCCGAAGACGAAGGCAATCACGGCCGGATGGAAGCCGAGCAGCACCAGCGGCGCCTGCAGGATGAAGGTGAAGGTGAACAGGCCGGTCCAGCTTTGCCTGAGCGCCGTCGAGAGATTGTAGTGCTGGCTGGAATGGTGGTTGACGTGCTCGGCCCACACCCAGCGCACCCGGTGCGCAATGCGGTGATAGACATAGTAGCGCAGGTCATCGAGCAGGAAGGCGGCGACGAACACCCAGATGGACAGGCCGAGATTGAAGAAGCGGAACTGCCAAAGCCAGAGCAGCGCCCAGTAGGACACGACGCCGAGCAAAAGGCCGGCGACGACATTGCCGGTTCCCATCATCAGGCTGGCCAGCGTGTCGCGTGTCTCGAACGATCCCTTGGCGCGGCCGGTGCGCACCAGCCAGAGCTCGATCAGGATCGCGGCGACGAAGAACGGGATGGCAAGCTGGGTAACCTGCGGGAAATCATATTCGTTCATCACGCCGCCTTCCGGATTTGATCGTGGTTCTGCAGCGCCGCCACCACAGCCAGCGCGCCGGCCTCGTCTGCGAAGGCGAACTTGCCGCCTTTCCAGGTGAAATCATTCAGCTTGAGCGACACCACGTTCCCTTCCCTCGCCAGCGCCAGAATGTCGTGCGGCGTGACGATGCGCGTCAGAAAACAGTCGCCTATGCCTTGGACGATGCCGCAACGCTGCGGACCAAGGTCGAGGAACGCGGCATGGTGGTCGACTGTCAGCCGCACAGTGCCCGGCTTTTCGTCGGGAAAGTCCTCGGCAAAGCGTGCGAGCGCCTGATCCGCGCCGGCAAGCCTCGCGGTTGTCGTGCCGCCGGTGAAATGCACGGCCGCGACGGACAACGCGATGCCGAACACGACTAGGAAGACCAGGACTGGCAGGCTCATGGAAACGCGGCTCCTCCGGCGGTCCGCATTTCTTTGACGCGGGTCCACGCGACAGAACCCCTAGCACGATTGACGTTTACGTCAAAGGGGCATCCAGCCCTGCGTCGCATGACGCAGGAGCAGCCAGTGCCGGCGCAAGATGGAGAGCGTCGCCGTTGTGCCGAGCGGCGACCTGCCCGCTTTCTCGATTCTGTCGAGATAGGCGCGGGTCAGCGCTAGCGGCAGGAAGGCCGGGCGCAGCGCAACGGGAAGCGCCGGCGCTGCTTTCCCGAAGGCGTTGAGATGCTCCCGCGCCAGCGCGACCATCGCCGCAACCGCGCGCTCGGCGGCAGCCCCGCCCTCTCCTTTGACGAACTCGCCCGGCGTAGTGCCGGCCGCCGCCAGGATATCAGCGGGCACAAAACACTGTCCGCGCCGGCGATGCAGCGGCAGCAGCAACAACAGGCCGGTGATGGCCTGCGCGCAACCGGCCCGTCCCGCCAGTTCGGCAAAGCTTGGCGCCACGACCGGATCGAGCACGATCGCCGCAAGCTGGATAAGTGCCGCGGCCGTTTCGCCGCAATAGCCCTCGAGGTCGGTCCGCGACGGCATCGGATCGTCGTAGAGATCGAAGATGCGCGCCTCCAGCATGTTCTCGAACGCAGCTTTGGGCAGCCGGTTGGCGGCAATCATCGCGCGCAGGGCATCGGCGGTCGGGTGGCCGGTCTCCGCATCCCCGTCGGCCGCGATGACGTCGCGCCACCATTGCAGCCTGACCTCGCCCGGCAGCGGCTCGTGGATGCGGTCGCGCACGCCGGCGATCTCGGCGTTGAAGGCGTAGAGCGCAAACAGCGCGTCGCGCCTGTCGACCGGCGCGTAGAGCACGGACAGATACCGGTCATGGTCGGCGGCGCGCACCGTATCCATGACGATGTCGCCATTCTTGACGATGTTGGACGTGCCGGCCATTCAATCGACGGCGATCAGCGCCGCGGCGACGGCGCGATCTTCGGCCAGGAGCACATTGTAGGTCCGCACCGCCGCTCCCGTCGACATCGGGTCGGCCGAGATGCCGGCCTCGTTGAGCGCGGCCCGCAGCGCGGCCGGCAGCGGCCGCAGATCCTTGCCCATGCCGACCAGCAGGATCTCCACCTTGCCGGCATCGGCGAACAGCCTGTCGAAGTCGGAGGCCTTCAGCGCCAGCGGATCGGCCGGCTCCCAACCATGGATGCCGGACGGCAGGACGAGCAGCGATCCACGATGCGACATGTCGGCAAAGCGGAAGCCGCCATTGCCATAGGCCTCGATCGGCGCCTTGCCGGGGAAATGCGCCTCGCGGATGATGATGCCTTTGGCCATGGGTCTAGAGCATGATGCCGAAAAGTGTGGAGCGGTTTTCGGACGACATCATGCTCTATCTCTTTGACTTGGAGCCGGACTCAGATTTCAGCTCGACCCGACCTGAAATATCATCCGGCTCTGACGACGTCAGGTCGCCACGGCCTTGCCGTTCACCGGCTTCTTCTCCTCTTCGGTCGCCGCCTGTGGCCGCAACCGGAACAGGATCAGCAGCGGCGCGGCGATGAAGATCGACGAGTAGGTGCCGAACACCACACCGAACAGCATAGCCAGCGTGAAGGAACGGATCACCTCGCCGCCGAACAGCACCAGCGCCAGCAGCGCCAGGGTGGTCGTCACCGAGGTCAGCGTGGTTCTCGACAGAGTCTCGTTGATGGCGTTGTTCAAGAGCTGCGGCAGCGGCATCTTCTTGTATTTTCGCAGATCCTCGCGGACGCGGTCATAGACGACGATGGTGTCGTTCAGCGAATAGCCGATGATGGTCAGGATCGCCGCCAGCGACGACTGGTTGAACTCCAGCCCGCTCAGCACGAAGAAGCCGATCGTCATCACCACATCGTGCACCGTGGCGACGATGGCGCCGACCGCGAACTGCCATTCGAAACGGAACCAGACATAGAGCAGGATGCCCGCCAGCGCGATCAGCATGGCGATCGTGCCTTGCTTGGCAAGCTCGCCGGACACCGTTGGCCCGACAACTTCGACACGGCGGAAGTCGTACTGGTCCTGCAGTTCGCCCCGCACCTTGTCGATGACGGTCTGCTCGGCATTCTCGCCGGCATCCTGTGTGCCGACGCGGATCAGAACGTCGTTCGGCGCGCCGAACTGCTGCACCTGGATCTCGCCGATGTTGAGCTCCGACAGCCGGCTGCGGATGTTACCGAGATCGGCGTCGCCCTGCTTCGATTTCACCTCGATCAGCGAACCGCCCTTGAAGTCGATGCCGTAGTTGATGCCTAGCGTCAGGAACCCGACGACCGAAAGGATCGACAAGGTGCTGGACAGCGCGAAGGTCCAGCGGCGGATGCCCATGAACGGGATCTTGGTTCCCGGCGGAATGAAGGTTACCGGCGCGCGCGGCAATTCCTTCGGCCGGGCGCGGCGCAGCCAGATCGAAACCAGCATGCGAGTGAAGGTGAAGGCGGTGAAGACCGTGGTCAGGATACCGATGGCGTAGGTGATCGCGAAGCCCTTGACCGGCCCGGTGCCAAGCCAGAACAGCACCACGGTGGCGATCAGCGAAGTGACGTTGGAGTCCACGATCGTCGCCAGCGCCTTGGAGAAGCCGGTGTCGATCGCCTGTATCACCGAGCGACCGTTTCGCCGCTCCTCGCGGATGCGCTCATAGATCAGCACATTGGAGTCAACCGCCATGCCGATGGTGAGCACGATACCGGCGATACCCGGCAAGGTGAGCGTTGCGCCCAGCAGCGACAGCAGCCCCACGATCATCGCCACGTGCACGGCCAAGGCGACATTGGCGAGGAAGCCGAGGAAGCCGTAGGCGACGAACATGAAGGCGACGACAAGGATCGAACCGATGATGCCTGCAACCTTGCCGGCATGGATCGAGTCCTGGCCGAGGCCCGGGCCGACGGTACGCTCTTCGATAACTGTCAGTGTCGCCGGCAGCGCGCCGGCGCGCAAAAGCACGGCGAGATCGTTGGCGCTCTGCGCGGTGAAGTTGCCTGAAATCTGGCCGGTGCCGCCAAGGATCGGCTCGCGGATCTGCGGCGCCGAGATCACCTGGTTGTCGAGAATGATGGCAAACAGTTTGCCGACATTCTGCGCCGTCGCCTGGCCGAAGCGGGTTGCGCCCTTGGAATCGAAACGGAAGGAAACGACAGGCTCGTTGTTCTGCGAATTGTAGGTCGCCTGCGCGTCGACCAGATTTTCACCGGAAACGATGACCCGGTTCTCGATCAGATAGGGAACCGGCGGATCGTCCTGCGAATAAAGAATGGAAGAGCCTGCGGGCGGGCGGCCCTTCAGCGCGTCCTGCACCGGCATCGACTGGTCGACCATCTGGAAAGTCAGCTTCGCGGTCTGGCCGAGGATCTCCTTCAGCCGCTGCGGGTCCTGCAGGCCCGGCACCTGCACCAGGATGCGGTCATCGCCCTGACGCTGCACGATCGGCTCGGTGGTGCCGAGCTCGTTGACGCGCCGCTCGACCACTTCGATCGACTGCGTCAGCGCCGTCGACGTGCGGTATTTGAGCCCGGCGTCGGTGACCGTGAATTTGAGCAGGCCTGGCTCGGAATCATCCAACGCCATTTCCTGGATGGAGCCGCCGCTGAACAGGCCGGCGGCCACCGGATCGGTCAGCGGCTTCAGGACCTTCTTGGCCTGGTCGATCTGCGTCGGGTCCGTGATGCGCACCTGCACAGTGCGGCCGGAGCCGGCAAGGCCGGTGTAGTTGATCTTCGGATTGGCGTCGCGCAGCAGCGTCCTGATCTCGTCGCGCGTCGTCTCCATCCTGTCCTTGATCAGATCGTTCTGATTCATTTCGAGCAGGATGTGCGAGCCGCCCTGAAGGTCGAGGCCGAGCGTCATCTGACGCTTCGGCACCCAGCTCGGCAACTGCGCCAGCATGCTTGCCGGAAAAAGGTTGGGCGCGGCGAGGATCACTGTGATGGCCACGGCGAGCCAGATCAGGATCATCTTCAGGCGCGAGAAATAGAGCATTCGTTGTTATCCGTTCAGGCGTACAAGCGGCAGCGTTCCGCCATCGGCTCGGTTGTCGTCTATCGTCGTCATTTCAACCACGGCCGGCCCTATCGTGCTTCCTCGACGATTGTCAATCGCGCCGGCAGCGCACCGGTGCGGAATAGTAGGGCAAGCTCGTTGGCGCTTTCGGCCGTGAAATTGCCCGATATCTGGACTGTTCCGTGCTCGATGGGCTCACGGATGATCGGAGCCGAGATCACATGATCGTCGAGGATCACGGCAAAAGGCTTGCCGATATTCTGCGTGGTTGCCCATTTGAAACGTTCCGTACCCCTGGAATCGAGCCGGATTGCGACAACCGGCTCACCGCCCCCCGAATTGGTCGCCGCTTGCGCATCCATCACATTCTTGCCCGCCACGATTACCCTGTTCTCGATCAGATAAGGGACCGGCGGGTTGTCAGCGGAATAAATGAGCGTTGCGCCGGCGGGCGGCCGGCCGTTGACTGCTTCGTCCGCGGTCATCGATGTATCGACCAACTGGAAGCTCAGCCGGCCGGGCCGCGCGAGGATATTTCCCAGTTTCTGCAAATCCGCGACGCCGGGCGCCTGAACCAGGATGCCGTCCTCGTCTGCTTGCTCTGCCACGGCGTTTGCAACGCCGAGATCGTGCAGGCGATTGTTGATGATTTCAATCGACTGCTTGAGCGCGACAGACGTTCGGGATTTCACGCCGGCGTCCGTCATCGTGACCTTCAACAGCCCGGGCTCACTGCCGTCCAAGGCCATTTCCTGGATGCCGGCGACAGGATCGGTCAACGTCTTGAGCGCCGACTTGGCGGCCTCAACCTGATAGACATCGTCGATACGCACTTGAACGGCACGGCCCGACGCGGCAAGGCCGCTGTAATCGATCCTCGGTTGGACGTCCCGCAGCAGCATCCTGATCTGGTCGCGCACCGCTTCCAGCCGGCGGCTGATCAACTCGTCCCCATCGAGACGAAGCAAAATATGCGTTCCGGATACCGACGCGAAAGCATTAGACGCGCCGAGGATCATCGAGATCAGGGCAAGCCCGATCAAAACGACCTTCAGGCGCGAAAGATAGACCATATGCCGCCGTTCGTCAGAACCCTGCGCGGCTATCGCCGCCGGGATTTCGCCTACTTCTTGGCGTTCTGGTTTGCCACCGGCTCGCCCTTGACGCGCACTTCCGAAATCGTCGAGCGCAGCGCCGTCACCTTGGTTCCGCCGCCAAGGTCGACCTCCAGCTCGTTGTCGTCGATCACCTTGGTCACCTTGCCGACGAAGCCGCCGCCGGTCACCACCGTATCGCCGCGGCGCACCGCCGACAGCATCTCCTGACGCTTCTTCAGCTGGGCGCGTTGCGGCCGGATGATCAGAAAATACATGATCACGAAAATCAGGACAAACGGCAAAATCGAGATGAACATGTCTGGCGAGGCGCCGATGCCCTGGGCGTATGCCGGTGTAACGAACATCTGGAAACTCCTGGATGGTGAAATACCGCCAGAGGCGGCCTCGCGAAATTTGGCCGGAATATAGTCGGTAAAGTTGCCAATGCAACTCCGCTGCGAGCCCAATCCGTTGCTTTTCCAGCGGTTTGCGACGTGCTAGAGCGTCGCAGCGCAAGCGGCGTCGAGGCGACCGAAAAGATCATGCTCCAACAAAAGCTTGGGCCTGGTTCTTGCAGCGACGTCGTGGAAGCTGCTCCCACATCCTGAAATGTCTCGACAAAAAGACCTTGATATGACCGACAGCCTGGACGCCTTGAACAAGAAACTCGACCGCTTGATCGACGCGGTTTCCCGCCTCGCCCCGCCACCGGTCCCGCAGACCGATCTCGGCGTCGCCGACTGCTTCGTCTGGCAGGCCGATCCCGGCTATCTGGAACCGGTACGCAAGGTCAACCGCGTCGACATCGGCCTGATCCGCGGCGTCGATCGCGTGCGTGACATCCTGATCGACAACACCGAACGCTTTGCGTCCGGCTATGCGGCCAACAACGTGCTGTTGTGGGGCGCGCGCGGCATGGGTAAATCGTCCCTGGTCAAGGCCGTCCATGCCACCGTCAACGCCTCCGACAAGCTCGACCGACCGCTGAAGCTGATCGAGATCCACCGCGAGGACATCGACACGCTGCCCAAGCTGATGGGCCTTTTGAAGGCGGCCCCCTATCGCTTCATCCTGTTTTGCGACGACCTCTCCTTCGACCATGACGACACCTCCTACAAATCGCTGAAGGCGGCGCTCGAAGGCGGCGTCGAAGGCCGGCCCGCCAACGTCATCTTCTATGCCACGTCCAACCGGCGCCACCTGTTGCCGCGCGACATGATCGATAACGAGCGCTCGACCGCCATCAACCCGTCGGAAGCGGTCGAGGAAAAGGTCTCGCTTTCCGACCGTTTCGGGCTGTGGCTCGGCTTCCACAAATGCTCGCAGGACGAATATCTCGACATGATCGACGGCTATGTCCGCTATCATGGCCTGGCGATCGACCCCGAGCAGCTGCGCGCCGAGGCGCTGGAATGGGCAACGACACGCGGCAGCCGTTCCGGCCGCGTCGCCTGGCAGTTCACGCAGGACCTCGCCGGCCGCCTCGGCAAGCCGCTGAGGGATTGAAGCTCAATCCCAGCTGAAAAAGCCCGCCCCTTTCGGAGCGGGCTGAAGACGGCGGGCCGGACTGGAGGTCAGACGGCCCGCAAAAGGTTCTTGTTCTATTCGAGATAGCCGCTCGGATCGACCGGGGCCGAGTTCTTGCGCACTTCGAAGTGCAGCTTGGGCGAGTCGGTGGTGCCGCTCATGCCCGACAGCGCGATCTCCTGGCCGCGCTTGACTTTCTGGCCGCGCTGCACCTCGATCGAGCTTGCATGGCCGTAAACGGTGACCAGGCCGTTCTCGTGCCGCACCAGCACGGTGTTGCCGAACTCCTTGAGGCCGTTGCCGGCGTAGATGACGACGCCGTTCTCGGCGGCCTTGATCGGCGTGCCCTCCGGCACCGCGATGTCGACGCCGTCCTTGCCGGAGCCGAAACCGGAGATCACGCGGCCGCGCACCGGCCAGCGCATCTTGCCGATGCCGGTCCCATCGGGCGCCACCGCATCGTCGTCCTCGGCCTGCTGGATGACCTTGGAGTCCTTCTTCGGCGGCGTGTAGGAGGCGAGCGTCTCGGTGGTCTTGGCCGCCGGCGGGGTCGTTGCCGTCGTTACCGGATCGACGGCAGGCTTGGCTGCCTGCTTGGCCGAAGCGACAGCTACGGTCCCGCCGGTCGGGACCTTGAGCGTCTGGCCGATCTTGAGCAGGCCGGCCTGCATGCCGTTGGCCTGCTTCAGCGCCACGACGCTGACGCCGGTCTTCCTGGCGATCGACGACAGCGAGTCGCCCTGCTGGACAGTATAGGTGCCTCCGGCGCCGGCCGGCTTGGCCTCGGCGACCTGCGGTGCGGGCTTTGGATTCTTGGAGCCCGTGGCCGCTGCCGACGTATCGACCTGGGCGGCCGACTTGCCGTCCTTGATCTTGGGCTGCTGCGGCAGCACCGCGACCTTCTCCGGCGCGCCGGCAGGCTGCTTCGGGGTATTCACCGGCTTGCCCTCGGCGACTTTCGGCTCCGCCTTGCTCGAATAGGCATAGGCGGGAATGACGATCTTCTGGCCGCTGCGGATGCCCTTCTTCGGATCGATGCCGTTTACCTTGGCGATTGCATCGGCCGGCACGTGATAATGCGCCGCCAGGCCCGAAAGCGTCTCGCCATCCCTGACCACGATTTCGGTCGCGTGGGGCGCAGCGCTCGCATTGCGCACGGCATCGGGCTCGGCGGTCTTGAACGGCTTGGCCGGCACGGCGGTGCCCGTGGTCGTCCTGTCGAGATGCGGCGCGGAAGCAAGAGCCGGAGCAAGGGCCGGAGCTGACGCTGTGCGCATCGGCTTGGCCGGCGCTGCGGCGGGCTGCGAGGGCGGCGGCAGTTGCTGCGCCGTGACCGGCTCGAGGCTGGAGCGGCTCACCGACTGGGTATGGGTGCCGTCGACCGGCGCCGGCGCGACCGTGTTGTCGCCCGGATAGGGCTGGTCGGCATTCTGCTTGTTGATGATGGCGCGCTGGTTGTTGGTCGATGATGTGAAGACATCGTCGACACCGTTGAAGCGCATCGATTGGGAGCTGCATCCGGCCGCGGCGCCCGCGATCATCAAGACGGCGCAGCCCCGCGCCAGATTGCGACTGTTTGCCTTCAAAACGTTGAATTGCATCGCATTAACCCGCACAGACCCGGTACACACTGGCCATGATTAAAGCGCGTTAATGTTACTGGCGGGTTAACCCATTAGAATCCGACGAAAATTTTCTTAAAACATTGGCGGAAATTTTGGCGCGGCCAAAATCCGGGTGCAATTCCGGACGAAAACCGCTTCACAGTTCTCCTGGAACTGCTTCAGATCACCGCCGCAACGCTGCGCAGGATCGGCTGCAGCCTTACCATGCCGATGTCCTCGCGCTCGAAACGGCTGCCGACCTTGGTGAGCTTGGCCAGCACCTGCTCGCCTTCCTCCGGGCCGATCGGCGCAATGACGATACCGCCGCTCGACAGCTGGTCGAGCAGGAAGCGCGGCAGGCTGTCGAAGGCGGCCCAGGCGACGATACGGTCGAACGGGCCTTCATTGGGCAGGCCATCGGAACCATCGGCCTGGCGGGCGATGATGTTGCTGATGGCGAGCGCCTCGAAGCGCTGCTTTGCCTGCTCGGTCAGGGTCTTGTAGCGGTCGATGCTGATGACCCGCGCCGCAAGCCGCGACATGACCGCCGCCGTGTAGCCCGAGCCGGTGCCGATCTCGAGCACGCGGTTGCCCGGCTCGATGTGAAGCGCGGCGATCACGGCTGCCTGCAGATCCGCCCCCTCGATCGCCTCGCCGCATTCGATCGGCAGCATGCCGTCCGACCAGGCGATCGCGTGGAACTGGGCCGGCAGGAAACCGCGGCGCGGCGTCGCTTCGAATGCGGCGACCAGCGGCTTCGGCGCCGTACCCCTGCCCCGCAGCCTGAGCAGGAAAGCGGCAAACCCTTCGCGGTCGTCGATGGCCATGTTCATGCCAAAACCTTATTCATGCCAAAACCTTACTCATGACAGCGCCTTGGTCAGCTGGTCGCGGAGTTCATGGGCGGTAAGGTCGAGCTGCAGCGGCGTCACCGACACCAGCCGGTTGCGCAGCGCATGGAGGTCCGTGCCTTTCTTGCCTTCGACCGGCTCACGGCCGAAGCGCAGCCAGTAATAAGGCAGGCCGCGCCCGTCGCGCCGTTCGTCGACCCACAGGCTGTGCACCAGCTTGCCTTGCGCTGTGACGACGGTGCCCTCCACTTCGTCGGGTGTGCAGTTCGGGAAATTGACGTTGAGCAGCACGCCTTCCGGCAGCGGCGTTTCCACCAGCCTCTTGAGCAGCGCCGGCGCCAGCGCCTCGGTTGTCTCGTAAGGGACGACGCGATCCTCGCCGACATAGGAATAGGCCTGGCTCACCGCGATCGAACGCACGCCGAGCAGCGCGCCTTCCATGGCGCCAGCCACGGTACCCGAATAGGTCACGTCGTCGGCGATGTTGGCGCCGGAATTGACGCCGGACAGGATGAGGTCCGGCGGTCCGGGCAGGATTTTTTTCGTGCCCATGATGACGCAGTCGGTCGGCGTGCCGCGCACGGCATAATGCTTCTCGCCGATCTTGCGCAGCCTGAGCGGCTCCGAAATCGACAGCGAATGCGCATAGCCGGACTGGTCCTGCTCCGGCGCGACCACCCAGACATCGTCCGACAGCGTGCGGGCGATGCGCTCGAGCGACACCAGCCCCTCGGCATGGATGCCGTCATCGTTGGTCAGCAGGATGCGCATGGATTCACTTCGGACCGATCTTGGCGAGACCACCCATGTAAGGCCGCAGCACTTCAGGAATGGTTACGCTTCCATCCTCATTCTGGTAGTTTTCGATGACGGCTATGAGAGCGCGGCCGACCGCCGTGCCCGAACCGTTCAGCGTATGGACGAAGCGGTTGCCCTTGCCGTCCTTGTCCTTGTACCGGGCATCCATGCGCCTGGCCTGGAAATCGCCGCAGACCGAGCATGACGAGATTTCGCGATAGGCATTCTGGCCGGGCAGCCAGACCTCGATATCGTAGGTCTTGCGCGCGCCGAAACCCATGTCGCCGGTGCAGAGTGTGACCGTGCGGAACGGCAGGCCGAGCCGCTTCAGCACCTCCTCGGCGCATTGCGTCATGCGCTCATGCTCGGCGAGCGAGCTTTCCTGGTCGGTGATCGAGACCAGCTCGACCTTGTAGAACTGGTGCTGGCGCAACATGCCGCGCGTGTCGCGACCGGCCGAACCCGCTTCCGAGCGGAAGCACGGCGTCAGCGCCGTGTAGCGCAGCGGCAGTTTTTCATGGGCGGTGATCTCCTCGCGCACGAGGTTGGTGAGGGGAACTTCGGCGGTCGGGATGAGGTACCTTCGCTCACGATCATTGTAGAAAAGCCTTACCAACCGAGCGAGACCTTCGGTAGATGCCTTCTGATCATTTTCTGAATCGTCAGCCTGAGTGATTTGCCGATTAGGCTGGAGAAACGCCGAAACCTTGTCTCTAAAATCAAAAAGCCCTCGTGCTATGTCGCGTGACTGCACCTCCTTTGGGATGCCTGTTGAGAAAAGGTCCTCCTCAAATTTCGGCAACTGACCGGTGCCGAACATCACGTCGTCCTTAACCATCAGCGGCGGCTGGATCTCTTCATAACCATGCTCGGTGGTGTGCAGGTCGAGCATGAACTGGCCGAGCGCGCGCTCCATGCGCGCCAGCTGGCTCTTCAGCACGGTGAACCGCGAACCGGACAGTTTGGCCGCACGCTCGAAATCCATCATGCCGAGCGCTTCGCCGATCTCGAAATGCTCCTTCACCCAGTTAGGGCGCGTCGGCACCTCGCCGACGATGCGTTTGACGACATTGTCATGCTCGTCCTTGCCGACCGGCACGTCGTCCAGCGGTACGTTGGGCAGCACCGCAAGCGCGTCGTGCAGCGCCTTGTCGAGCTCGCGCTCGCGCGCCTCGCCGTTCTGGATGAACGCCTTGATCTCGCTGACTTCGCTCTTGAGCTTCTCGGCAAGTGCGGCATCGCCCGAACGCATGGCATTGCCGATCTCCTTGGAGGCGGCATTACGGCGCTCCTGCTTGACCTGCAGCTCCGTCAGATGCTCGCGCCGCGCCTCGTCCCTGGCGATCAGATCGTCGACCGTGGACTGCGCGTCGCCCGCCGACCACGAGCGCTTCACCAGCGCCTCGACAAGGGCATTCGGGTTGTCGCGAATCCATTTGATATCAAGCATGGTCGGTCCTCAAAGTAAGGATCGAGGGCGTAAACCGCATCCCTGACCGATGCAAGACGGGCCGGTTCCGCCGTCCGTGTTTTTCCGGCCTTTTGCTAGCTCGGCGCCTGCGTCGACGAGGTGTCGGCCGCCTTTTCAGCCACCGACGCCCCGGCATCCTGCTGCTCGCGCGCCAGACGATCACGCGCCTGGCTACGCTCGATCATACGCGAGGACCAGATGGCGACCTCGTAGAGAATGATGGTCGGGATGGCGAGGCCGCACTGGCTCATCGGATCGGGCGGCGTCAGCACCGCTGCAACCGCGAAGGAAAGGACGATCGCCCATTTGCGCTTCTCGGCCAACGCCTGCGACGACAGTATGCCGACGCGCGTCAAAAGGCTGGTCACCACCGGCAGCTGAAACACCAGGCCGAAGGAGAAGATCAGCGTCATGATCAGGCTGAGATATTCCGACACCTTCGGCAGCAGGGAGATCTGCACCTGGTCGTCGGTTCCGGCCTGCTGCATGGCGAGGAAGAACCACATCACCATCGGGGTGAAGAAGAAATAGACAAGCGAGGCGCCCATCACGAACAGGATGGGCGATGCGATCAGGAACGGCAGGAAGGCGCTGCGCTCGTTCTTGTAGAGGCCCGGCGCGATGAATTTGTAGATCTGCGTGGCGATCAGAGGGAAGGCGATCACCATGCCGCCGAACATGGCAAGCTTCACCTGGGTGAAGAAGAATTCCTGCGGCGCGGTATAGATCAGCTCGACTTTGTGCGGGTCGAGCCCGGCCCATTGCGTCGCCCATTTGAAGGGGACGACCAGAAGGTTGAAAAGCCGCTTGGCGAAGAAGAAGCAGACGAGGAAGGCGACGAAAAAGCCGCCCAGCGACCAGATCAGGCGACGGCGCAGCTCGATGAGATGTTCGATCAGCGGCGCGGACGATTTCTCGATTTCTTCCTTTTCCTTGTCCGAAACGCTCACTTGGTATCGCCCGCCATCTTCTTGGTGTCGGTTGCCTTCTTCGCGGCCGTCTTCTTCACCACGGCAGGCTTTGCCTCGGCCCTGGGCGCGGCCTTCCTGGTCGGCACGGCGGCTTTGGCCGGCGCATTATCTGCAGCCTTCGACGCGGCTGCCGTTTTCGTCGCCGCGCCAGCCGTCCTTGCCTTGGCGGTTGCCGCCTTTTTTTCCGGCACGGCGATTTCCGAAGCCGTTGCGGCGACGGACGCATCGGTCATGGCCGGGAAGATCGGCGCGGCCGTGGTGGTCTCGGCTCCGTTGGCTCCGGGCATGTCCGTCGCGCCATTCTTGAGCGGCTCGGTGGCCTGCGGCGTCTCTGCTGACGGCGCGGCCGGATCGGCAGCCGGCTTGGGCTTCATCATCGTATCGACGCCAGACCGAACATCGGCCGCGGCCTGCTCGAACGGATTGAGCTGCTTGCGGACCTCGTTCAACGGATTGAGGCCGCGAAGGCTATCGATCGAACTCTTGACGTCGTCGAGTTCGGCTTCCTTCAGCGCGTCATTGAACTGCTTCTGGAAGTCGCCGGCCATCGCGCGCAATTTCGCCGCGGTGCGGCCGAAGGTGCGCAGCATATTGGGCAAATCCTTCGGCCCGACGACCACGATCATGACGACCGCGATCACCAGCAGTTCGCTCCAACCGACTTCGAACATGGCAATCTATTCCAAACAGAGCATGCCGCCCAAAAGTGGGACGCGGTTTTGGGACAACGGCATGCTCAAAGCAACAACTGAGCTCAGCTCTTGCTGACCTTTTCCTTGCCCGGCGAAACGGTCTCGTCGGCACGATGTTCGACGGTGCGCTTGTCATCAGCGGTATCGTCGTCAGCCATGCCCTTCTTGAAGCTCTTGATGCCTTTTGCCATGTCGCCCATCAGCTCGGGGATCTTGCCGCGGCCGAACACCAGAAGCACGATGACCAGCACGATCATCCAGTGCCAAATCGAAAATGAACCCATTGCCAAATCTCTCTAGAACGTTTCCCTGGCGATGATCTATGCGTTTTCGCTCGGGGATTCAAACACAACCGCAATGAAGTTGATAAAATGGCTGGCGGATGTCACGCACTTTCGGCGTGAGCGCCTTGCTACGAATCCGCGCAGGCCTTGCTAATAAACCATCCTGCGCAGGCTTCGCCGTCACTCTTCCGTGACGCGCGGCGTCAGCAGCCCGAGCTCTTCGAGGTCGATATCGGTCAACGCGTCCTCATCCTCGGTCAGCGCGTCGGGATCGGCCGGCGGCACCGGCATCGAGAAATTGGCCGGCATGCGCGTCGAGAGCAATCCCGCGCCCTTCAGCTCTTCCATGCCGGGCAGATCGCGGATCTCCTCCAGGGCGAAATGGTCGAGGAAGGCGTCGGTGGTGCCATAGGTCACCGGCCGCCCGGGCGTACGGCGGCGGCCGCGCATCCGCACCCATTCCGTTTCCAGGAGCGTGTCCAGCGTGCCCTTGGACGTCTCCACGCCTCTGATGTCTTCGATTTCGGCGCGCGTGACCGGCTGGTGATAGGCAATAATCGCCAGCACTTCGAGCGCCGCGCGCGAGAGCTTTCTTTGCTGGACGGAGTCCCGGCTCATCAGGAAAGCCAGATCGCCGGCGGTGCGGAAGGCCCACGCATCGCCGACCCGCACCAGGTTGACGCCGCGCTTGGCATAGATCTCCTGCAGATCCGCCATTGCGGCGGCGATGTTCACACCCTCGGGCAGGCGCGCGGCAAGCTGCTTTTCGTTGACCGGCTCGGCGCTGGCGAAAATGATCGCCTCGGCCATGCGCACGGCCTCCGACAGTTGCAGCCGCTCGGCGGGGTTCTGGGCGGAGCCCTGCTCGGCCATCTCGTCTTCCGGCTCGTCCTCGACCTTGAACGGGATGACCGAAGCGTTGGCGCGTTCGCTCATGATACCACCTCGACTGCCCTGACCTCTTGCGCGCGGCCGCGCAGGTAAAGCGGCGCGAACACCTGATCCTGCCGCACTTCCAGTTTGCCCTCGCGCACCATTTCGAGCGTTGCGGCGAACGAGCTCGCCATCGCCGTGCGCTTCTCTTCCGGCGCCGCCAGATATTCGATCAGGAAGCTGTCGAGCGCCGTCCAGTCGCTGATCGAGCCGATCAGCCTTGCCAGCACCTCACGCGCGTCCTTCAGCGACCACACGGCGCGCCGGGCGATCGTCACATTGTTGATCGCCTGCTTCTGGCGCTGCTGCGCGTAGGCGGTGAGCAGATCGTAGAGCGAAGCCGAAAAGCTGTTTCGCTTCTCGATGATGACCATTTCCGGCATGCCGCGCGCAAAGACATCGCGGCCGAGACGGTTGCGGTTGACCAGCCGTGCCGAAGCGTCGCGCATGGCTTCCAGCCGCTTCAGCCGGAATTGCAGCACCGCTGCCAGTTCCTCGCCGCTTTCGCCCTCTTCGCCCGGCTGTTTCGGGATCAAGAGCTTCGACTTCAGGAAGGCGAGCCACGCCGCCATCACCAGATAGTCGGCGGCAAGCTCCAGCCTGAGCGCCCGCACCTTTTCGATGAAGGCCAGATACTGCTCGGCTAAAGCCAGGATCGAAATGCGCGCCAGATCGACCTTCTGGTTGCGGGCAAGATGCAGCAAAAGATCGAGCGGGCCTTCGAAGCCGGCCACATCGACGACCAGCGACGGGTCGCCGGTCAGGCGCGAATCGTCGTTCTCGGCCCACAGGCGGTCCATCGGTGCGGCCTTCGAGGCCTTGCTTTCCAATGTCTCCGCCACTTGCCTTTCGTCCTTTCGGTTCAGGCCACTGCTTCGAAATAGGTGGCAAATTCTGCGCGTATCGCGGGTTCGTCGGCGACGTCGCGGTTCTTTATATAGGTCAGCGCCCGCGCCGCGCGCTGCAAGGACTTGCCTGACAGCGCCGTCGTGCGCGACGCGATCCCCGACATCTCCTCGAAGACGCCGTTGCAGTGAAGGACGAGATCGCAGCCGGCCGCAAGGATTGCGGCCGCCTTTGTCGGGAAATCCCCAGAAAGTGCCTTCATCGAGGTGTCGTCGCTCATCAACAGCCCGTCGAAGCCGATCTCGCCGCGGATCACCTCGTTGACGACCTTGGCGGACGTCGTCGCCGGGTTGTCGGGATCGACGGCGCTGTAGACGACATGCGCGGTCATCGCCATCGGCAGCTGGTTGAGCGCCTTGAACGGGGCAAAATCATGCCGGCGCAGCTCATCGAGCGGCGTGCCGACGGTCGGCAGCGCGAAATGCGTGTCGGCGAAGGCGCGGCCATGGCCGGGAATATGCTTCATGACCGGCAGCACGCCGCCGGACATCAACCCCTCTGCCGAGGCCCGCCCAAGCTCGATCACGGGATTGGGCTCCTTGCCATAGGCGCGCGCGCCGATAACGTCGCTGGCGCCTTCGACCGGAACGTCGAGCACCGGCAGGCAGTCTGCGGTGATGCCCAGGCGAGAGAGATCGAAGGCATGCAGCCGCGCCAGCAGCCAGGCGGCGCGGCTGCCGGCCTCACGATCATCGCGCCACAACGCGCCAAGCGCGCCGCCGGCCGGATAGTTCGGCGCCAGCGGCGGACGCAGGCGCTGCACCCTGCCGCCTTCCTGGTCGATGAAGACCGGGGCGTCCGGGCGGCCGACGCAGTCGCGCATCGAGGCAACCAGGTCGCGGATCTGCCCGGCCTCGCCGATATTGCGCGCAAACAGGATGAAGCCCCATGGATGTTCGTCGCGATAGAAGCGGATTTCATCTTCGGTGAGGGATTTCCCGGCGCAGCCGAGGATCATGGATTTTGATTCGCTCATGCACGCAAGCTTAAGGCTTTGGCCGGGCAAAGGGAATCACCCCTGCCCTGTTACCAGCCAAAGCCCACAACGAAAAGCCGGCGCGGCCTTGCGGCGGCGCCGGCTTTTCGAAGCTGATATCGGATCAGCGCGACACGAAGCAGTTACCGCCGGCCGCCTTGTAGCTGGTGCAGAGCGCGATCGCGTCGTTGCGCGACTTCGCCGGAACGCGAACACGGTAGAACGTGCCCTTGCCCGCGACTTCCGCCTTGACGACGTTGGCCGTGCGGCCGGAAAGAACGCTGCCATATCGGCGTTGCAGGTCCTGATAGGTCGACTGCGCGCTTTCGACCGTCGGCTGCGAGGCGATTTGCATCGACCACGAGCCACCGCCGGCTGCCGCAGCCGGATCGATGGAGGCGACCTGGTCCGGCTTGACCTCGCCGACGATATCGACCGGCTGGTCGGACGGACGTGCCGGCGCCACCGGCACCACTGTCGGCGTGTTGGCCGACTGCGCCTTGGCTTCAATCTTCTTTGCGGGCTTCACAGGCTTGACTGCCGGTGCATCGGCCTGGTCCGCGCCGGAAGCCACGGTTCCCGTCTGCTGGCCATCGGAGGCTGGCGCGACATGCTGCGGCGCCGGATCGCTCGGTTCGGCCGCCGCGACCTTCGGCGCGGCCGGCGCCGGATCCTCGCGTGGCACCAGCGAGCCGTCAGGCTTCACCATCATGGTCTTCACCTTGCGCGGCGCGACGGCGACGACGTCGTTGCTGGCGGTGTTATCGGCATCCTGCTGCAGCACCTGGGCGATGCGGTCTTCCGACTTCGGCGCAGGGGCTGCCGGCTGCGCGCTTGCCGGCGCGGCAGGTTGCGCGCTTTCGGGCGCAGCCGCTTGCGCGACGCCGGGCAACGCGCCTGGATCCTCGGCGGTGCCGGCCGCGGCGTCGTTATCGTTGGGCGAAAGATCGACCACCCGGCTCTGCGGCGGTTCCTTCGATGCCAGGTCGACGGGCTGCTCGGTGGTGTTCACCAGCTTCTGTTGCGCCGGCTCGGCGGGCTTTGCCGCGCCGCCGCCCTTGGCCACCGCGTCATAAACCTTGTTGTCCTGGTTCGGCACCACCGTGCCGCCCGGATTCTCGGGCTTCACCTTGATCGGCGAATTGTCGGCCTTGACGATCACCGGAGCGTCGCTGCCGCCTTTGCCGCCGAAGGAGAAGGCCAGCGCGCCAAGGCCGCCGAGAACCACCACGGCGCCGACCAGCGCCCCGATCATCATACCGCGGCGGCGCGGCTGTGCTGCCTCACGCTCCCCAAGGCCGGGGATCGCCATCGCCTCTTCAAGCTCGGGATCGTAGTCGAGTTCGTCGCCTGCGAAATCGTCCGCCTGCGAAACCGGCCGGCTGCCGGGCAGGTCGTCGGCGTCGTAATCGTTCGCGACGGCAAACGAAGCCGGGGCGGCTGGAGCCGCCGGAGCCTCGGCACGCAGATCGCGACGGTCGTAGCCGTTAAAGCCGGCACTGTAGGATTCGTCATCATAGCCCCGGCTCTGCGCGGGCGCCGATGCGATCTCGGTCGCGTTCATGTCGGTGAGCAGGCTGGCGAATTCCGCATCGAGATCGTCGTAGGCGGTCGCCGCCGGCTGATCCTCCTCGAAGCTGAGCTCCGGGATGTCGAGATCGTCCGCGAGCGCGACCACGCGCTCCGGCACGTCGACCGTCTCGACATCCGGCACGTCGTCATGCTGACGGAGCTCCGGCATGGACGTCGGCGCGTACGCCGGCTTGGCATAAGCGGAATAATCCGGCGCCGGTTCGCTGCCGTAGGCAGGCGCCGCCATCTGCACTGACGCTGAAGGCGCGGCCGTCTGCACCGATGCCGACGGCACCGGCTGCGCCGCAAACGAAGCTTGCACCGGCGGAGCGGTGGTCGGGGTCGAACGGCTCCACGACTTGGCTGGTTCCGTGGGCGTGGAATGCAGCCAATCGGAAGAATTTGCCGGAGACCTCGCCGTGGCCGCGGCCTCCCGCTCGGCCTCGATGCTCTTGACGAAAGCGGCACCGAAATCGTCGTCGAAATCAACGCCGGGCTCGGCCTTGGCCGAGGTTGCAAAATCCTGGCGGTCGAGCTCGCTGGCGAGCAGGTCGTCCAGGCGGCTCTCCACCGGCTCAACGCCCTGACCGTTCTGCGCCGGCTGGTGCTCGTCGAGATCCCAATCGAGGTTATCGGCGGCCGCCTTGCCGCTCGCGTAGCTCGCAGGTTGCGCGACAACCAGCCGCGGCGCGGGAACAGGCTCCTTGACCACCGGCATCGGCCGCGCGGTCATGGCGCCGAGCAACGCATTGAGCTCGTCTTCCAGGCTGCGCTCGCTGGACGACTTTGCGGGTTCGACAGCGGCGACCGGCGGAACCGGGGCAGCGACGACGGGGGCTGGCTCGGCCACGGCCGGCTGCGTCACGGCGGCGGGCTCGACGGCCGGAGCTTGCGGCTCCTCGTTCAGCGCATCGCGGAAGCTCAGTTCGAAATCGTCATCGAGGGTCAGCGCCGCGGCAGGTTCGGGCGCGGCCGGCTCGGGGTCCGCGGGCTCGGGCTCAGCGGCAAAACGCGCCGTCTCGGTCGGCGAGCCGACCATAGGTTCCGGCTCATCGTCAAGCGACAGCTCCGGCTCCTGAAAATCCTGTTCCTGTCCGGGGTCCATGTCCTGGCCGGGATTTATGTCCTGCCTGGGATCTATGTCGGCATCGGTCATCGCATGGTCGAAATGACCGGCAAAATCATCCTCGGAAATCAGCGGGGCGGCCGCGTAAGCCTCGACCGGCTCGACGGCCTGCGCATGTTGCTCCGGCTCGTGGCTCTCGAACGACAGCTCGTCCTCGAGCGACATCTGGACCGCATTGTCGAAATCGGCATCGAACGCCCCTTCGCCCGCGGCTTGCACGGCTTCGACGGCATCCTGACGGATGTCGGCAGGCTCATGATATTCGAGGTTGGCGGGCTCCTCATGGTCGCGCTGGAAATCCTGATCCAGCGAAGCCGCCATCTCCTGGTCGATCGGAAGGTCGCCTTCGAGCGGCGAGACATCGAGCGAACTGGCCACCGCCTTGTCGAAATCGTCGTCAAAAGTGACTTCCGGCTCGGGGGCGACTTCCGGCTCCGGTGCGAAATACGGCTCTGGAGCGGCTTGCGGCGCCGCAGCGAAATGCGGCTCCGGCGCGCGAGCCACGGCGAAGTCGGCGTGGTCCGCCGCATCGTCAAAGACGAAATCCTGCTCGAACGACGCGGTCAGCTCGTCGTCATTCGCCGCGACGCCGGCAGCCTCGAAGGCCGGTTCCTGCTTGATCTGATGCACGACAGCCTGCTGCGCGACCGGCTCGCTTTCCTCGACGGAATCGAACTCGCCCATCAACTCCTTCTCGAGGTCGATGTCGAAATCGTTCTCCTCCGGAGCCTGGTCGGCCGGCACGGCTTTCTCGGCCGCGGGGGCCGGCTGCCTGACCGGCTGGCGCGGATCGAAACCCATGATCCGGGTCAGTTCCGCGAACGGATCGTCGTCGGCGATATTGTTGTGGTCGGCTACTTTCAGCGGGGTTCTGTCTGCCATTATTGTTCCCGAACTCGCACACAGTCGGACGCCATGGACGTCGCGCAGGGTTGGCCCTTACCAGCGCAATGTGGGCAAAAGGTGACAGGTTTTTTAGTTAAACCTAACGCATTTCGGTGGGCGCGTCTGCCCCGATCAGCGTCAGGCCGGAGGTCAAAACATCCGAAACAGCCTGCACCAGCCCTAGTCTGGCATAAGTTGATTCTCGGTCGTTAACCTTAACAAAACGTAAGTCCGGGTTGTCGTGGCCGCGATTCCACTGTGCATGGAAGCCGGAAGCCAGGTCGTAGAGGTAGAATGCGAGCCGATGCGGCTCCAGCGAAAGCGCCGCGGATTCGATCAGCCGGGGATATTCAGCCAGCTTCCGGATCAGCGCGACTTCGCCCTCGTCGGTCAGCGCCGCCACGGAGGCCGTGAGCCGGTTGCGATCGAAATTCGCCTCGCCAAGCTGCTCGCTCGCCTGCCTGAAGACGGAGTGGCAGCGCGCCGAGGCGTACTGCACATAGAATACCGGATTGTCCTTCGACTGCTCCGTGACCTTGGCGAAGTCGAAATCTAGCGGCGCGTCGTTCTTGCGGTAAAGCATCATGAAGCGGATCGGATCGCGCCCGACCTCCTCCACCACCTCGCGTAATGTGACGAAATCGCCGGACCGCTTCGACATCCGGACCGGCTCGCCTTCGCGGAACAGCTTTACGAGCTGGCAAAGCAGAACCGTCAGCTTGACCGCATCGCCGGCAACCGCCCGCGCCAGCGCTTCGAGCCGCTTCACATAACCGCCATGGTCGGCGCCGAGCACGTAGATCAGGTCGACAAAGCCGCGCTCGACCTTGTCCTTGAGATAGGCTACGTCGGCGGCGAAATATGTGAACGAGCCGTCCGATTTGATCAGCGCCCGGTCCATGTCGTCGCCGACCGCCGTCGAGCGGAACAGCGTCTGCTCGCGATCTTCCCAATCGTCCGGCTTCTCGCCTTTCGGCGGCGGCAGCTTGCCCTTGTAGATATGGCCCTTCAGCGTCAGGTCGGCGATCGCGGCGCGGATCTTCTTGGCGTTGTCGGCATGCAGCGTGCGCTCGGAGAAGAAGACGTCGTGATGCACGTTGAGCAGCGCCAGATCCTCGCGGATCATCGCCATCATCGCATCGATCGTGCGATCCTTCACGATCGCCAGGGCTTCCCCTTCCGGCATCTCCAGCAGGCCGAGGCCGAATTCCTCGGCCAGCGCCTGGCCGACGGGAACCAGATAGTCGCCCGGATAGAGCCCGGGCGGGATCTCGCCGATGTCTTCACCGAGCGCTTCGCGATAGCGCAGCAGCGCCGAGCGGCCGAGCACGTCGATCTGCGAGCCGGCGTCGTTGATGACGTATTCCTTGGTCACGTCGTAGCCGGCGTAGGACATCAGATTGGCAAGCGTGTCGCCGACCACGGCGCCGCGGCAATGGCCGACATGCATGGGGCCGGTCGGATTAGCCGAGACATATTCGACATTGGCCTTGCGGCCGCCGCCGATATTCGAGCGGCCATAGTCGCGCCCTTCGCCCAGAAGTGCCGCCAGATGCCTATGCCAGAACGCGTCCTTGAGCCTGAGGTTGACGAAGCCCGGCCCGGCGACCTCGGTCGAGGCAACGTCGGCATCGATGCGGATCGCCTCGGCCAGTTTCTCGGCAAGCGCGCGAGGGTTCTGTCCAGTGGGCTTGGCCAGCACCATCGCCGCGTTGGTGGCGAGATCGCCATGGCTTGCATCGCGCGGCGGCTCTACCGTGATGCGCGACAGGTCAAGCGCGGCCCCATCCTTGTCTTTCAGGTCAAGGGCTTGGACGGCTTTTATGATCCGCGCGTTGAAATCGGCGAAGATATTCATTGGAGGTGCTCTGGGCTTTAAGAGGCCACCGGCTGCCTGGCCGGCAAAATCGAGGCTCGCCCTAGCTCAAATCGGGCGTATGGTCAAACAGACGCCGATGTTCCTTCAGCGCATAGGTGTCGGTCATGCCGGCCAGGAAATCGGCCACGCTGCGTGCCTTGATGCGATCCTCGGCCCTGTCGAGCCCCTCGCGCCAGCCGTCGGGCATGGCGCGCGGATCTGCGAAATAGACATCGAACAGCTCGCGCACGATGCGCTCGGCGTCGGCCCGCACCCGCATCACTTCCGGGTGACGGTAGAGATGCTTATAGAGAAAAGCCTTCAATTCCTTTTCGGCCGCGGCCATGCCCACCGAAAAGGTGACCATGGTTTCATCCGCTGTCCGCACCGCATCGGCGCTGTCCGGTTTCAGGCGCTCGATATTGGCCGCGGTCGATGCGATGACATCCTCGACCATCAAGGTGATCTGCCGGCGCATCAGCTCGTGGCCGGTGCGGACATCGTCAAGTTGAGGGTATCTGGCACGCACGCCGTTCAGGATCGAGCCCGGCAGGCCAACCTCGGTCAGCATGTCCAGCGTCAGCAAGCCGGCGCGCAGGCCATCGTCGATGTCATGGGTGTTGTAGGCGATGTCGTCGGCGATCGCGGCGCATTGCGCCTCGATCCCGGCGAAGCGGTCGAGTTCGAGATCATGCAGCTCCGAATAATCGCGGATCGCTTGCGGCACCGGGCCTTTGAGCCCCTTCCCGATCGCATCGGTCAGCGGGCCGTTGTGCTTGACCAGCCCCTCCAGCGTTTCCCAGGTGAGATTCAGCCCGTCGAATTCGGCATAGCGTCGCTCGAGCCGTGTAACCACGCGCAGCGACTGCGCGTTGTGATCGAAGCCGCCCCATGCAGCCATCTTCTCGTTGAGCGCATCCTCGCCCGTGTGGCCGAAGGGCGTGTGGCCGAAATCATGCACCAGCGCCACGGCCTCGGCGAGATCCTCGTCGCCGCGCAGGGCACGCGCCAAAGCGCGCGCGATCTGCGCCACCTCGATCGAATGCGTCAGCCGCGTGCGATAGTGATCGCCCTCATGCGCGACGAACACCTGGGTCTTGTGCTTCAGCCGGCGGAAGGCGGTGGAATGGATGATGCGGTCGCGGTCGCGCTGGAACGGTGTGCGGGTCGGGCTTTCGGGCTCGTCGAACAGGCGCCCGCGCGAGCGCGCCGGGTCGCTGGCATAGACAGCGCGCGGCCGATAGCCGAATCCGATGTCGCCGAGAGCATCCTTGCCCTGCCGCTCGTCCATTGATCCACCAGTTGACTTGGCCACGCCCGCTTCATACCTATCATATGAAACCGAAAGCAAGGTGACGCCGATGGGCGCGGATGCCAAGACTGCCATGAAGGTCGAAATGACCGATGCCGCCGCGAAGCGGATCGCCAGGATCGTTTCCGGCGAACCGGGCAAGACGGCGCTGCGCGTCTCCGTCGAAGGCGGCGGTTGCTCCGGATTTTCCTACAAGTTCGATCTGGTCGCAGGTGCGAACGACGACGATGTCGCCATCGAGAGGGACGGTGCGACCGTCCTGATCGACGACCTGTCACTGGTCTATATGGGCGGCTCGGTGATCGACTTCGTCGACGACCTGATGGGCCAGTCCTTCCAGATCAGGAACCCGAACGCCGTCGCCTCCTGCGGCTGCGGTACCAGCTTCAGCATTTGATTTGCTGATACTTCGCAAGGCTTGCAACGGGTGCGAGCCGGTTAGCGCATGGTCGTCGATTGGCTATGGCAGGAATGCGGATGGATGGCCTTTCTAAAGGTCCGCGCAGGCAATACGATCGGCCTCGTCGAGCGCCTTGCGCCGGAACAAGATTGAGGTCCGCATGAAGATCGTCACCTGGAACATCAACGGCGTTCGCGCCCGCATCGGCAACCTCACCCACTGGCTGACCGAAAGCGCGCCGGACATCGTCTGCCTGCAGGAGATCAAGACGGTCGACGACCAGTTCCCGCGCGCCGAGATCGAGGCGCTGGGCTATAATGTCGAGACCAACGGCCAGAAGAGCTTCAACGGTGTCGCGATCCTGTCGAAGCTTCCCTTCGACGAGGTCACCCGTGGCCTGCCGGGCGACGATGTCGACGACCATGCCCGCTTCATCGAAGGTGTCTTTTCGACCGACCAGGGCGCCTTGCGCGTGGCTTCGCTCTATCTGCCGAACGGCAACCCGGTCGACGATGAGCGGAAGTTTTCTTACAAGCTCGCCTGGATGGCGCGGCTGGAGCGTTGGGCGGAAGAACGGCTGCGGCTCGAAGAAGCGCTGGTGCTGGCAGGCGACTACAACGTAATTCCCGAACCCGCCGATGCCCGGTTTCCCGAGAACTGGCTGGGCGACGCGCTGTTCCAGCCGCAGACAAGGCAGGCCTTTCGCCGGCTGAAGAATCTCGGCTTCACCGAAGCGGTGCGCAGCGTGACCGACTCGGCCGGCGTCTATACTTTCTGGGATTATCAGGCCGGTGCCTGGCAGAAGAACAACGGTATCCGCATCGACCACCTCTTGCTCTCACCGGAAGCCGCCAACCGTTTCTCGTCGGCCTCGGTTGAAAAGCACGTCCGCGCCTGGGAAAAACCTTCCGACCACGTGCCGGTCGCGATCGATCTCAGCCTGCGGCCCGCCTGAGACTTTCACGCTTTCTGGACCCTGATATCGCCACAAATCCGGTCTTTGATACGGATTGCCTTGGGGGGTTGAATGGCGATCCGATTTCTTGTCTGGCCGGTCGGCCTTGCTTTGGCGCTTGCCGCGCCGACGCCGTTGCAGGCGGCGCCAACCTGCCTTGCCAACGGCAAGTCTTTCAATGTCGGCGAGACGGCGTGCCTGACGGTCGCCGGCGGGAGCCACCTCGCCCGTTGCGACATGGTCCTCAACAACACGTCCTGGACCAGGATCAAGGATGAATGTCCGGGAGACGCGCCAAAACCGCACCCGACGTCGACGTCGACCCCGACGCCCGGCCCGGCGCCGACGGAGCCGACCGAGAACTGATCTTGCGCTACGATCGCCGGCGCAGGCTGGACGCTGGCATCTTCTTTGAATTTTCCTGCGAGAAAAGCAGCGCCTACTGGTCGCCGTTGTTGCCCTTGGTCAGGATGTCGTCGGCGAGCGAGATCGCGGTCCGGCGATCGGCCTCGCCGGCCGCGGCGAAGGCGTCTTCCTGCATGTTGCGGATCCAGGGCTGATCGGCCGCCGGAGCCCGCTCCAGCGCCGCCGTCATCATCGCCAGGCCGCGCACGACCTTGCCGCTCTGGAACAGAAGATTGCCGAGCGTCGCCTGCGCGCCGGCATGGCCCTTCTCGGCTGCCAGTTGCAGCCAGCGGCCGGCCTGCTTGACGCTGGCTTTCACGCCGCCCTCGCCCTTGAGGAACATGCGGCCGATCTCGAACTGGGCGTTCGGATTGCGGTAGTTGGCGGCGGCGCGCATATAATATTCCTGCGCCGCAACGTCGTTTTCCTCGACCGGGGTGCCGGGAATGCCTTTGCGCAGATAATCGCCGAGCGCCACCAGCGCGTCCGACACATAGCTTTCTTCCGGCGAGCCGGGCTCGACATCCTGGTCGACGATCTCCGAGAAGAACTTGAAGGCGGCATAGTCGTCGCGCGTCACGCCGTCGCCCTCGGCATACATGCGCGCAAGCTTCCAGGTGGCGCCGATCTGGCCGTTCTCGGCGGCATATTTATAGGCCTCGACCGCCTGATCCTTATGGCCGCTCTTGTAGGCCGAAAAGCCAAACTGGAACACCGCCCACGGGCTCGACTGCGGCTTCACCCCGGTCTTGTCGTCGAACACCTTGTCATCGAAGGCCATGGCCTGCCCGACGGCGCCCAAGGTCGCAAGAGCGACCAGTGCCGAAAAGACAGACGACCTCAACACCTCAGATGTCCGCATAGCAGTGCGTTTCTCTGGCGGCACCCGGATGGGTCACCGCGCCGTCGCGGGCCGACCCTACGGTCTGCGCATATTTCCAGATCGCGCCGGACTGATAGTCGGTCTTGCGCGCCTTCCACTCCTTTGCCCGGGCCGCCAGTTCGGCATCCGACAGGGCCACCTCGATCGTGCCTTTCAAGGCGTCGATCGAGATCACGTCGCCATCCTTGATCAGCCCGATCGGCCCGCCGACCGCCGCCTCCGGCCCCACATGGCCGATGCAGAAGCCGCGGGTGGCGCCGGAAAAGCGCCCGTCGGTGATCAGCGCCACCTTGCCGCCCATGCCCTGGCCGTAGAGCGCCGCCGTCGTCGACAGCATCTCGCGCATGCCCGGGCCGCCGCGCGGCCCCTCATAGCGGATGACGAGAACCTCGCCTTCGCGGTAGTTGCGCTGCGTGACCGCTTCGAAGCACTCCTCTTCCGAATCGAAGCATCGCGCCGGGCCTGAGAATTTCAGTTCCGACATGCCCGCGACCTTCACGATCGCGCCTTCGGGGGCAAGGTTGCCCTTCAAGCCCACAACGCCGCCTGTCTTGGTGATTGGCCGACTGGCGGGACGCACAACATCCTGGCTCTCATTCCAGGAAACGTGCTCCATATTTTCGGCCAAAGTGCGGCCAGTGACCGTCATGCAGTCGCCATGCAGATAGCCATGGTCGAGCAGCGTCTTCATCAGCAGCGGAATGCCGCCGGCCTCGAACATGTCCTTGGCGACATATTTGCCGCCCGGCTTGAGGTCGGCGATGTAAGGCGTCTTCTCGAAGATCGCGGCCACGTCGAACAGGTCGAACTTGATGCCGGCCTCATGCGCGATCGCCGGCAGGTGAAGTGCGGCATTGGTCGAACCGCCGGTGGCCGACACGACGGTCGCGGCATTCTCCAGCGCCTTCAGCGTGACGATGTCGCGCGGCCGGATATTCCTGGCGATCAATTCCATGACCTTTTCGCCGGAGGCGAAATTGAAGCGGTCGCGCATTTCGTATGGCGCCGGCGCGCCGCACGAATAGGGCAGCGCCAGGCCGATCGCCTCGGCAACGGTCGCCATGGTGTTGGCGGTGAACTGGGCGCCGCAGGAGCCAGCCGAAGGACAGGCCGCCTGCTCGATCTCGAGCAGATCGGCGTCGCTGATCGTGCCGACCGAATGCTGGCCGACCGCCTCGAACACGTCCTGCACGGTGATCTGCCGGCCACGATAGCTGCCGGGCAGTATCGAGCCGCCATAGATGAAGATCGACGGCACGTTGAGACGCACCATCGCCATCATCATGCCGGGCAGCGACTTGTCGCAGCCGGCGAGCCCGACAAGAGCATCGTAACAGTGGCCGCGCATGGTGAGCTCGACCGAATCGGCGATCACCTCGCGCGACACCAGCGACGATTTCATGCCCTGGTGGCCCATGGCGATGCCGTCGGTGACGGTGATGGTGCAGAACTCGCGCGGCGTACCGCTGGCGGCCGCAACGCCCTTCTTCACCACTTGCGCCTGGCGCATCAGCGAGATGTTGCAAGGTGCGGCTTCATTCCAGCAACTGGCGACGCCGACCAAGGGCTGCGCGATCTCGGCCGCCGACAGGCCCATGGCATAGAGATACGAGCGATGCGGCGCGCGCGCCGGGCCAACGGTCACGTAGCGGCTGGGCAGCTTGGCCTTGGAGATTGCCTTGGCGTCCATACTCGTCCTTGCCGCACACCCCGCGGCCGGTCCCATCGCCGGGCCAAACTGGCACGCATCCCGAGACCTATCTCGGGTGCTCCGGGTTTATGGCGGGAAATGGGCGGTTCCCTCGGCAAGTCTTTTAGCGCGGGGGTTGTTCATAAACTGTTGCCAAAACGTCACAATCATATGGGGCACCGGTTGGGCGGCGAATTTGCAACGGCGAGTGGAGAGGGCAGGACAAGGCGCTGGCGGGACAACAAAAAGGCCGGCCAATGCCCGGCCTTTTACGTCAGTTTTCAGAAACTTAGAACTTGATCTTGATTCCACCCGAGATCGCCGTAACCAGATCGTTGCCGAAGTCGTAGCTGGCGTCTGCACCGATAATTTTGCCGTTCGGGCCAATCACTGTACCGGAATGACCGCTGGTCATCACGCCGATAGCACCCGCAAGACGAACCTCGATGTTAGGCTGGGGCGTATAAGCGACTCCGCCGCCGACAGTCCATGTATCGGTCTGCGCACCGTAACCATGCGAGGTGCCACGGTCCCAAGAGAGCTGACCCGCAGCGCTCCACTGATCGTTGAACTTGTGGCCGACACCACCCGAAACAGTCCAGCCGTCACGATACATCAGGTCAAGCGAGGTAACTTCCGCCGGCGAGTTGCTGAAGCAAAGCGAACTCGGAACGCCTTGCGGGCAGATCGGCACGCTTTGCAACGTGCTCCAGTTGACCCACTTGATCGAACCGAAGGCAAGCCAGCCGGGCGCAATGCCGGACTGCAATTTCAGTTCCACCACATCAGGCATGTACTGCGTCGAGCCGAAGATCGGGATCGTACCCAGGCCAACGTTCGTCAAGTCCAACGTGCCCTCGATGTTGTCGAGCTTAACCTTGGAATTATAGACGAGGCTGGCGCGCAGCGCGATGTCCGGGATTTCGTAGGCAATGCCGGCGCGCCAGCCCCAGCCATTGCTCGTCAGATCGACACGACCGGTGCCCCCGAAGTCAGGCACGAACGGTGACACCAAGTCTTCCTTGAAACCGTAAACCTTCTGGTAGAAAACACCGCCGATAAAGCGCAGCTGACCCTTGCCCGCATCCATCTTGTAGGAGCAGGTTGCCGCGTAGTTGTCGCTCTTGATGTCCGTTTCCATATTGGAAAACGCGCCGTTCCACACGCCGGGCGCGGTATGCGCGCCCCAAGGCTGCGAGTAGTCGAACATGCAGTCGACGCCCTGAACAACCTGAGCTTTGACGCCGATGCGCGGCACCCAATAATCCTCGGCTCCTTTGGCTGAGGTGCCAAAGCCGAGGTCCGCGCCGCCAGGACCACGAGCGTTCTTGTACTTGCGATCCGGCATCACGTAGGTGGCTTCCGCCTCCGTCGCGAACGGTGCCGGATCGAAAAGCAGGTCGACGTCGTAGCCACCGCGCTCCAGGCCGCCGGCATGCGCGGGGTGCATCGCGGCCCCGATCAAAGCGATCGAAAAGCAGCCTGCCCCCGCCAGAGCTTTGAGCCGCAAAATGTTCATGGAAATCCCTCCCCGAAATACAAGTGGCTCAAGCTAGAACCAATTCGGGTTAACGACGCAACAACGATTTCAAGACTGTACATGTACATCTTGACAGCGCGTATTTTTGCCATGGTATGCGGCGCCACAATTGATGCCTAAATCGCGCCCCTCGGCGCCAAACGGTCGGGAAAACCCGAAGAGACCACCCAAACAGGGCAGAAACAGCCGATTTTAGGGCTAAAAGTCCCAATTGTTACATTATGGCAACAATGGGGCGCAAACTTTCCGTTTACGTCAAAATTAACGCTGCGGCATCACTGTTTTCGAGGCAGCTGATGTACCGGAAAGCGCCGCTTCGGCGCGAGCGAATCTTGCCGCTCAGCCGGCGTCGCGGACCCGGGTCAATGCCACCGAAAGCTTCTCCTGCGACTCGCGATATTCGGCGAGTTTCTCGCGCTCGGCCTCGACCACTTCTTCCGGTGCGTTGGCGACGAACTTCTCGTTCGAAAGCTTCTTGTGCAAGCGGGCGATCTCTTCGGTGACCTTCGCCAGTTCCTTCTGCAGCCGCGCGGCCTCGGCCGCAAGGTCGATGAGACTGCCGAGCGGCAGGCTTACCGTCGCCTCATTGAGCACGATCTGGGCCGAGCCTTTCGGTGACGCATCGGCGAGCGCAATATCGCCGACGCGCGCCAGCCTTTTGATTGCCTGGGCGTGGCGCTCCAATCGCTCCTGCGTGAGGTTGTTGGCGCCGATCACCATCAGCGGCGCGATCGCCGCAGGCGGCACGTTCATTTCCGAACGCACCGAGCGGATGCCCGAGACAAGATCGACCAGCCAGTTGATGTCGGCGGCCGCCTCATCGTCCTCGAAGTCGGGCGACGGCCAGGCGGCATGGCAAAGCAGCGAGGAGCGCTCCTTGCCCTCGCCCGCGGTCTGCGCCCACAGCTCCTCGGTCATGAACGGCATCATCGGATGCAGAAGCTTGTAGATCTCGTCCAGCACGAAGGCGACGCAGGCCCGGCTCTCGACCTTGGCCGCCTCGTCCGTGCCCATGAACACCGGCTTCAAGAGTTCCAGGTACCAGTCGCAGAACAGGTTCCAGACGAAGCGGTAGGCAGCAGTCGCCGCCTCGTTGAAGCGGTAGCTGGTGATGCCCTCGGTGACCGCGCGCGCCGCCCGCGTCAGCTCGGTCAGGATCCAGCGGTTGACTGCGAGCCTGGCGTCGTTCAGCCAGAACTCGTCATTGCGCGCCACCTCGTTCATCTCGGCAAAGCGCGTCGCGTTCCACAGCTTGGTGCCGAAATTGCGGTAGCCCGCGATGCGCGCCGGATCGAGCTTCACGTCGCGGCCTTGCGCCGCCATCACGGTCAGCGTGAAGCGCAGCGCATCGGCGCCATATTCATCGATCAGGTCGAGCGGGTCGATGACGTTGCCTTTCGACTTCGACATCTTCTGCCCGTTCTTGTCGCGGACCAGCGCGTGCACATAGACGGTGTGGAACGGCTCCTCGTCCATGAAGTGCAAGCCCATCATCATCATGCGGGCGACCCAGAAGAAGATAATGTCGAAGCCGGTCAGCAGCACGTCGGTCTGGTAATAGGTCTTGAGCTCGGGCGTCTGGTCAGGCCAGCCGAGCGTCGAAAACGGCCACAGCGCGGACGAGAACCAGGTGTCGAGCACGTCCTCGTCGCGCGTCAGGATCTCGCCCGGCTGAAAATTCTCCAGCCTGTCCTCGACCCAGGCCTTCCACGGCCCTTCCAGCGCCAGGTAGTACTCGATCGCCGCGGCTAAAGCCTCTTCCTCGGTCTTTTCGACGAAGACACGCCCGTCCGGCCCGTACCAGGCCGGAATCTGGTGACCCCACCAGAGCTGGCGCGAAATGCACCAGGGCTGGATGTTCTCCATCCAGTCGAAATAGGTCTTTTCCCAGTTCTTCGGCACGAAGTTGGTACGGCCCTCGCGCACCGAGGCGATCGCCGGCTTGGCGAGCTCGGCCGCGTTGGCATACCACTGCTCGGTCAGGAACGGCTCGATCGGCACGCCACCGCGGTCGCCATGCGGCACGGCATGGCGATGCGGCTCGACCTTGTCGAGGAAACCGCCGGCTTCCATCAGCTCGACGATTTTCTTGCGCGCGGCGAAGCGGTCGAGCCCGTCGAGCTCGTCCCAGACCGCCTGGCGCTCCGGCGTGACCTCGAGACCGGCGAGGAAATCCTCATTGTCCTTCAGCTTGATCGCGGCCTCGACCGTCAGGATGTTGATCGCCGGCAGCTTGTGGCGCTTGCCGACCTCGAAGTCGTTGAAGTCGTGCGCCGGCGTGATCTTGACCGCGCCGGAGCCTTTTTCCGGATCGGAATACTCGTCGGCGACAATCGGCATTTTGCGGCCGACGATCGGCAGCACGACGTTCCTGCCGACCAGATCGGTAAAGCGCTCGTCGTCCGGATGCACGGCCACGGCCGTATCGCCCAGCATCGTCTCGGGACGCGTCGTCGCGACCGTGATGAAGCTCTTCGGATTCTGCGGATCGAACGCCTCGCCTTCGATCGGATAGCGGAAGTGCCAGAGATTACCGTTGACCTCCTGCTGCTCGACCTCGAGGTCGGAAATGGCGGTGAGCAGCTTCGGGTCCCAGTTCACAAGGCGCTTGTCCTTGTAGATGAGGCCTTCCTTGTAGAGCGTGACGAAGACTTCCAGCACGGCCTTTGACAGGCCCTCGTCCATGGTGAAGCGTTCGCGCGACCAGTCTGCCGATGCGCCGAGCCGCTTCAGCTGGTTGAAGATCGCGCCGCCGGATTCGGCCTTCCACTCCCAGACTTTCTCGATGAACTGCTCACGCGTGAGATCGCGGCGGTGGATCTGCTTTTCCATGAGCTGGCGCTCGACCACCATCTGCGTGGCGATGCCGGCGTGATCCATGCCGGGCTGCCAAAGCACGTTCTTGCCGCGCATGCGCTCGAAGCGCACGAGAATGTCCTGCAGCGTGTTGTTGAGCGCATGCCCCATATGCAGCGAGCCGGTGACGTTCGGCGGCGGGATGACGATGGTGAAGGCTTCCGCCCCCTCCTCCGCGCCGGCGCCGGCCCGGAAGGCGTCGGCCTCTTCCCAGATTTTGGCGATCTTCGGCTCGACGGTTTTGGCGTCGTAGGTCTTTTCAAGCATGGAGGAAGTCCGAACTGTCGGGAACAAGCGTCCGGTGTAAATCGGAAGGTCTTGGCCGAGTCAACCGCGACAGCAGCGATCCGTCCACAGATAGGCCTGCCGCCACCGGCGACAATCCCATCGGGTTCGGCAACCGCGCGCCCCCCAATGCATGTCGCCCAAAAGTGCGCAGCGGTTTTGGGACAACGATATGCATCAAAACAAAGACTTAAAGCGCGTCGCCTGAATCCGTTTCATCGCGACGCGCTTTAAGCAGCCCTGAACAAAAGCAGCGCCGGAAGGCGGTGCTTTTCAGCCTGCCTATCCTGGTAGCTTACTGCGCCCCGCGCGCCACGCGCTCGATCTCCTCGCGCACCAGCCTTTCGACCAGCGTCGGCAGGTTGTTGTCGAGCCAATCCTGCAGCATCGGCCGCAACATCTCCTCGGCCATTTCATCGAAGCTCTTCTTGCCGCGGCTGGCAAAAGCGCCGGAAAGCTCCCCGAAGGCAGCGGCAACTTGCCTGCCCGTATGCTCGGACAGGATCGCCGGCCTGGCCGGCTGACTCTCCGGCGCGGATGCTTGTGGGGCGCTGGCCTCCACTTCAACCGCCGGCTCCTCCTTGTCGATCTCGAGCTTCTCGATCTCGACCCGGGGCGCGGCTTCCGGAGCCCGGACAGCCGGCTTCGCGGTGACCGTGCTGCCGCCGGCCGCCGCGATTTCCCGCCGCCAATCGGCGACGATGGTCTCGGCGGTCTGCGGTGCATTTGCTGCGGCGGGCTTGCTCGCGGCCGCCGCCGCGCCCGGCTCGACGGCGCTCCTGGCACGGACCTCCGCCGAGGTTGTCGGCGCTGGCGCTGCCTTCACCGTCTCGGGGCGAACCTCGGCGCGCGCAAGCACCGGATCGGTCGCCGCGAGCTGGGCCTGGACTTCCGCCAGCGTCACCGGCTTGCGGGGGCCGGTATCGGCATGCAATTCGGAACGAAAAGCGTCGACCTCGACATTTGGCATGGCAGCGGGAGGCACGGCGACCGCGGCCGGTTCCAGATCCTGGCGCAGGTCACCGGCCTCGGCCGGCTGCTTGCGCCCGGTGTCGCTGTCTTCGATGATCCTTCGGATGGAAGCCAGTATTTCTTCCATGGAAGGTTCGCGCTGCGCGCTGCTTGCCGTCGCCATCGTCACATCCGCCGCCCTTGTGACCTGATCAAGAAACTTGACCCGTTCAGGAATTCCGTTCCTGCCCAGGCCGGAATTCGAATCAATGCAGACAGCGTAACCGACCGATCGTCATCCGAGAATCCCCAATCTGGGGACTTGTTGGA
The DNA here is from genome assembly GCF_033977145.1 of Mesorhizobium montanum. Taxonomy (NCBI): domain Bacteria; kingdom Pseudomonadati; phylum Pseudomonadota; class Alphaproteobacteria; order Hyphomicrobiales; family Phyllobacteriaceae; genus Mesorhizobium; species Mesorhizobium montanum. The sequence continues at coordinate 110,451 of NZ_JAVIJF010000003.1, forward strand.
TTTCAACAGATTAGGCGGAGCGCAAACCGATGAGCCGCGTCATCCAGAAAGACAAACGCCGCGCATCCATCGGACACGCGGCGCTTGCCGGAAGCCAAGTATCGGAAATCAGCGCCCGTCAGGCGTGCGCAGTCCGATCCATTTGTCCTTGACGGCGTTATAGTGCTCTTCCGGCCTGTACTTGGTGACCGGCAAGCCCAGGCGATCGACCGACAGCCGACCCATCGCCGACAGGATGGCGTAGCTCGCCACGACCACGTCGCGCTCGGAGCTGGCCTGGTTGATCTTGGCGGTGATGACCGCGTTCTGCGCGTTCAACACGTCGAGCGTGGTGCGCTGGCCGACATTGCGCTCCTCGATGACGCCGTTTAGCGCCAGTTGCGCGGCGTCGATAACCTGCCTGTTGGCATCGACGCTTTCGCGCGCGGCGACATATTGCGTCCAGGCCGACACCACGGCCTGGCGCACCTGGTCGCGGCTGACATCGACCTGGATACGCGCCTCGCTGAGCGATTCCTTGTTTTGCCGTACGATCGCCGAGGTCCGGCCGCCCGAATAGATCGGAACGGTGAGCGTCGCGCCGATATTGGCCGAAGTCGAGCTGCCGTTGGGGCGAGAGATCGAAGCAGGAGAGGAGTGGCTATAATTATCCGAAATGCCGGCAGAGGCCGTCAGCTGCGGCAGCAGTGCGCCCTCCGAGACTTTCACCGAAAACGCCGCAGCGTCGACGAGATGCTGGGTCGAAAGGATAGCCGGATGCTCGACCGAGGCCACGGCCAGGGCGGAATCGACGCTCCCCGGCAGCAGCTTGCCCAGCGGCGAGGCCGCCTTGAGCTTGCCCGGCTCGTCGCCGACGATCTGATGATAGGTGGCCGCACTCGCCAGCGCCGTCGCGCGGGCGGCGCTCAGCTGCGCCACGGCCGTGGCACGCGAGGCATCGGCCTGGGCGACGTCGGTGCGGGTGCCCTCACCGACCTCGAAGCGTGAACGGGCAGCCCGCGCCTGCTCGGTCAGGAACTGCAGGTTCTGTTCGGTCAGCGCAGCGACCTGGCGATCGCGAATCACGTCCATATAGGCGCTCGCCGCGTTGAACAGGATGTTCTCTTCGGTATTGCGCAGGCTTTCGACCGAAGCCTTCACCTGCGCCTCGGCGGCGGCGACATTGTTCCTGGTCTGAAACCCGTCGAACAGCGTCTGGTTGATCTGAATGCCGAAGCTGCCCGTGGTCAGGTTCTGGGTGGCGCCCTGGAAGCGTGTGCTGGTGTAGTCGATGCTGCTCGAACCAGTGACAGTCGGGCGCCAGCCCGACTTGGCAATGGCGACGCCCTCATCGGTGACACGCACGCCGGCGCGGGCGGAGTTCAGCTGGGAATTGAATTGATAGGCCTTGGCGAGTGCGCCGGTGATGGTTTCGGCCGATGCGGCCAGCGGCGACAGCGCGGTCGCGGAAACGAGCGTAGCTGCTAAAATTATCCTACGTACAGACGGCACGTTATTTCCCTCATTCGTTTGCATGGGAACCACGCCACGTCGGCCCACCCTTACGGATCGGCTGGCGCCGCGTTGTTTATCGTTCCCCCGCTGACAGCCTCCCGATAACTCCCGGTTAACCAATCAGCAACGATTGTCTAGCGCAAGCCATCATGACAGCGCCTTCGCTGCAAGGCAAAAACGCTCAGAATTCAAATGCGTGAGCACGTTCGAAGCCCGGTAGTGGCTTAATTGCCGCATTAAAAGCCCGTCTTCCGGTTACAACCCCTCCTGCCTTGAAAAACAGCCGGGCCACGCCAGAGTTGCCCCGTCCTTCGACTGCAACCAGGCGTCCATCCTCCGCAAGCTGGTCGAGCAGCGCCGCCGGCACTTCCTCGACGCTGCCGCCGATGAAGATGACGTTGTAAGGCCCCTTAGCGGCCTGCCCTTGCGGCAGCGGTCCGGTCACCACCGTGACGTTCTGGCAGCCAAGGCTGGAAAGCGTGGATTTCGCGGCCTCCGCCAGCGCGGAATCGCTCTCCAGCGCGACGACGGAACGCGCCAGCCGGGACAGCAATGCGGCGCAATAGCCGGTGCCGCAACCGACATCGAGCACCGAATCACCCGCGTCGATTTCGGCCAGTTGCAAAAGCTTGGCGAGCGGCGACGGCTCCATCAGATAGCGTGCGCCGCCGCCATTGGCGCCGTCCGAGATGCGGATGTCTTCGTCGATATAGGCCAGATCCTGCTGTCCGGCGCCGACAAAGGCCTCGCGCGGGACGCTCAGCATCGCTTCGATGAGGGGCGCGCTGGTTACATCCGTGGTGCGGACCTGGCCATCGACCATCTTCACGCGGCGTTCGGAGAAATCAGCGCTCATGTCCCAACAATCCGCTCCCCGCGCCAGACGCGCGGCTAAAACTTCAACCGGAACCCCGCTCCGGCGCGGTTGCGCTGGAGCCCGCAAGCATCTGGAGGCCTCGCCCGGAATCGAACCGGGGTGCAAGGATTTGCAGTCCTCTGCGTAACCACTCCGCCACGAGGCCTCGCAATGCTCCCGGCGTTCCGAGCGAACTCATTATGTTGGCGCTCAAAGGCCGTCAAGCGCTCGCGCGTCATTCCCGACGCTTTCGCCTATGGCGGCGAAAGTGGTGATTACCAATCGGTTGTCACGGGTCCAGGCATCTGTTGTGGCGGCGCCGCCGGTCCGCGCGGGCTCATCGGTCGGGACGCCGCCGGCGTTCCCACCAGACGACGAATCGCCGTCGGTGACGACGGATCATCGCGAATTCATAGGACAGCACCAGGAGCCCGAGCGGAATCATCCAGAAACCGAGTATCGGCAGAAAGCCCAGAATTCCGCCAAGGGTGAGCAGCATGCCAATCACGATTCGCAAGCCGCGTGACCGTGGCATGGCGAATTCGCGGCCGAAGATCGAAATCTTGCGCACCGGGGCGCTGTCGTCGTCAGCTGCTGTCATTCAAAACCAAATCCCATCTGCTGGCGAAGCCATACCGCGATAACCGACCGCTTTGTTCCGGCCGGTGTGAAGCCCTTCATATGTGGGCATGCCGAAACGATGCCACAAATAGCCGCATTAAAAACCGGAGAAAAATTGCGAATTGCTTCTTTGCAAAGACGAAAGGTGTTTGCTATAGGCTGCGCCAACTCACGTCAGAGCCTCCGTTCCCCGGTAGCTCAGTGGTAGAGCAACCGGCTGTTAACCGGTTGGTCGCTGGTTCGAATCCGGCCCGGGGAGCCACCGCCTCTTCTACGCCATGGCGCGATGCTGCGCGCCAGCGTGCAATTTCTCCCATACTCTTCGATCTCGATAGTCCTGCTTCCAGAGTGTCAGAACATCGAGGATCCTCGTCTAGGCTATCCACCCGCGTGGTCGTTGCCACCGTGCGCGGCGATGAACATGGCGACGGCCGACCGGCAATAGGATTCGATTTCGCTGTCGTCCACTGCTCTCGCTTCATCGAAGCGTGCGATAATCAGGAGATCGCATCCTTTGAAAAGCGCGGCAAACAAGCGGGCGGACTGAAGAGGATCGGGCACGTCCAGAACCGCCTTCGCGTGCAACTGGCGCAACAGGGCCTCGACTTGAGCGATGATGTGGGCGGGTCCGGCTTCGTAATGGAGCTTGCTCAACGCCTGTTGATTCGTCCTGTCGTTCACGACCATGGCTTCGACACTGCGGACACCCGGGCGCAACAGCGTGCGAAGCAGGGATGATCCCACCGCCATGAGCTGATCTTCGGCCGAACCGTCGACGTCTTCAAAAAGGGCCTGTGGTATTAGCTGATGGCAGCGGGCCGCAAAGGCCGCGCTGAACAGGGCCTCCTTGTTCTCGAAGTGCCGGTAGATGCTGAGCTTGGATATCTTCGCTCGCTGAGCGACCATGTCCAATGTCGTCCCATGAAAACCCAGTTCGTCAAAAAGCTCGCACGCGGCGTCGACGATCGTTTGGCCAAGCGCCTCGTTGGCGGGCCGGCCGCGCCGGCCCTGGCTGGTTTCAGTCACAACAATTCAAGTCCTTGACAGTATCGTAATTCAGCATTACGATACCATGTAGTATCTGAAATGCAAGTCGTTGTGCCGTGGGCCCAGCGCTTCATCCACAACACGGAGCCCATTTCCATGGATGACGTCATCATCATCGGCGGAAGCTTTGCCGGTCTCGCCGCGGCCCTGCAGCTCGGCCGTGCCCGCCGCGAGGTCACCGTTCTCGACACCGGCCAGCCGCGCAACCGCTTCGCCAGCCATTCGCATGGCCTGCTCGGCCACGATCACAAGCCACCGTTGGCAATCCTGGCCGAGGCGCGGCAGCAGCTGGAGCGTTATCCCACGATCAGGCTGATCAAGGCCCGGGCCGAAAGCGTCTCCGGCGCGATCGACGATTTCGCCGTCGCTACTGAGGATGGCGAAACCCTCCGGGCGCGCCGCCTGATCCTGAGCTATGGCGTCATCGACCAGATGCCTGATGTTGCGGGCTTTGCCGAAGGCTGGGGCAAGTCCATCGTGCCCTGCCCCTATTGCGACGGCTTTGAAGTCGCCGGCCAGCATTGGGGCCTCGTCTGGTCCGGCCGGCAGTCGCACAATCAGGTCAGGCTGTTCCACGATTGGACCGACAGGTTGACGGTCTTCGCCGATGGTCATGACATTCCGCCCGATATCCGGGCCGATCTGACGCGCCGCAACACACCTGTCGTCGATGGCCGGATCATCGAGATCGCTCATCACGGGGGCCATAACGCCACCGTCAAGCTCGATACCGGCCCAAATGTCGCGGTCGACATCCTGTTCGCGCATCCGCGCAACAAGCCGTCCGCAAACCTCCATGAATCGCTGGGCCTCGCCACGATCGATACGCCACTCGGCATCATCCTCAAGGTCGACGAGCGCCGCGAAACCAGCACGCCCGGCATCTACGCCGCCGGCGACCTCGCCAACCCCGTTACGCCGCCATCGGTCACCCTGGCATCATCGCACGGCGCGATGGCGGGTATCTTCGCCCAGCAGTCGATGCTGGTTTGAGAGCAGAGATTGGAGAGGAGCATGGCCGTCGAACCGGACAGCGCGGGTGTGCGCTTCCCTCCGCCCTTCGTCTATCTGGGAGCGCTGCTGTTAGGGCTGGCGGTGGAGCGGTTCGTCACCCTGCGCTCTTTCGGCATCGACTGGCGGTTGCTGGCGGCGACGGGCGCTCTGCTGTTCGCTGCCGGCGCGGCGATAATGCTTGCAGCGGCGGGGCTGTTCCGGCGGCTGGGCACCAACGTTCCCCCGTCGCAGCCAACGACCCTCATCGCGACGACCGGTCCCTTTCGGTGGACCCGAAATCCTATGTATCTAGGCATGGCGCTTGTCTATGCCGGCCTTGCGATCGGCTTCGACGGGCCGATCGCCTTCGCCTTGCTCCCGTTGGTGCTGATCGCGATCCAGACGCAGTTGATCGCCCGCGAGGAGCGCTATCTCGAAGCGAAGTTCGGCGACGACTACCGCCGCTACAAGGCCGAGGTTCGCCGCTGGCTCTGACCGTCGCGAGATCAGCGCACAAGACGGCGACGGGATACGCATCAAGCAGCATCACGTTTGCGCATCTTCGTCACCGGGGGCGCATTCTGGCGTAGGGGAGTCGCGAATTCGAATTTCTCAGCTTCGTCGATCCCGGGGAGCCAAACAATCTCAGGCACTTAAGCCAGACGATGCCGCTTGCGGTGGGCTAGCAGTTATCGTTCCGGGCTACACACCCCGGCATCACGTTGCGCTTGCGAGTCGCTCGACAGGCAGTCCGTTGGCTACGCGCTCTCTAGTCAACCGGTGAATTTCACGTGCGTTTGCCGTACATTATGGACATCTGTTCCGGCGATCATACGCGAATATGTCAACAATGCTTGCTGTGTAATCGAAAGCGGCGTCTCGCCTCGAGCGCCCTCTGGCGAGGCTTCCCCCTGGGCAGCGCCATGCATTCCAGCGTGTCAATGATACGCCTCCGGTGAGAACGCGCGAATCTTGCATAAGCCGTGGCTTATCGGCAAGCTCGAGCCAAGCTGCTGCTTGTCGGCTCGGCTTTCCTTTTAATGAATAAAATCCAGGAGCGTCCCTTTACCATATCTAAATTAGCAACCAGCAATACTTGCATGATCAGCAATCGGGGTTTGTGAAAAATGCGGTTGATAGCGAGTTTTCTGCGTGACGATTCCGGGGCAACGGCCATCGAGTATGGTTTGATTGCAGCGCTTATCGCCTTGGGAATCATGGTTGGAGCGACCTCACTGGGCGGCGCGCTAAATGCCCAGTTTGTGTCGATTGCCACCACTCTTAACGGCGCCATCGCACCGTAAGATACGCTGACGTGCGGAAAGAGGCGTCCAGCCCTTGCGCCGCTCTGGCGTCAAGGCGCGGTCGTGAATTGCGGGGGCCTAGCTTGCGCCCAATCACGACCAGGATGATAGTTTCTGCGATCATGGGTCGATCGAGATGGGGACTTACAAACCGGTCACGGTTGTTGCGATCCCGGTCTGCACGCCGAGGGACTACCACACATTCGGCAGCTACCTACCGCTGACGATATGCCCACAACCTGGGAAGAGTGGTCCAAGCATTTTGAGGCTTATCAAAAGGCGCTTCTGTTAGGGCAAGGGCGTGGATACGTTCGGGTGCGCATTCGACCCGATCCGCTCAAAGCGTGACTTGATGCCAACTCTCAGGTGGGAATAGCGGCCATAGCAAATTTGTGCACTGTCACAGTAATCCGCAGAAACACATTCGACGGGAGCAACCCAGTCGGATCAGATCACCACCTGGGTGCCGATCTCAACGACTCGCCCGGTCGGTATCTGGAAATACTCCGTCGCATCGGCCGCCGTCCGCGCCAGCCCGATGAACAGCTTGTCCTGCCACACCGGCATGCCAGAATTGGGCGAGGCCTTGAGCGAGCGCCGCGACAGGAAGAAGGATGTCGACATGATGTCGAACTTCCAGCCCTGCTTGCGGCAGATCGCGAGCGCACGCGGGATATTCGGTTGCTCCATATAGCCGAAGGTCAGCGTCACTCGCATGAACAGCTCGTTGACCGTTTCCATCTTCACCCGCTCGCTGTCGGGCACTACCGGCTGTGGCGCCGTCACCACCGAAAGGATGACGTTCTGCTCGTGCAACACCTTGTAGTGTTTGAGACTGTGCATGAGCGCGGTCGGCGCACTCAGCGGATCGCTGGTCAGGAACACTGCCGTGCCCGAAACCAGATAGGGCTTCTTCTTCAACAGATTGCCGGCAAGGAAATCGAGCGGGATCTCATTGCGGCGCGTCTTGTCGAACAGGTAGCGGCCGCCGCGCACCCAAGTCCAGATAATGAGGCACATCACCAACGCAATGGTCAGCGTAACCCAGCCTCCTTCGATCACCTTAATGATGTTCGAGCCGAGGAATACCAAGTCCACGATCAGAAAGAGTGCCGATGCTGCAAGGGCGCCAGTAACTGACCAGTTCCAGATTCGGCGCATGACGATGAAGAGAAGCAGGTCCGTGACCACCATCTGACCGGTGACGGAGATGCCGTAGGCCGATGCTAGGTTGCCCGACTTCTGGAACCCGAGCACCAGCATCATGACGCCGATGCCGAGCAACAAATTGACCCTCGGAAGATAGATTTGGCCAACTTGCGTCTCGGATGTGTGTAGGATGCTGAATCGCGGCAGAAGATTCAGCTGAACGGCTTGACGCAACAGCGAAAACGCCCCGGAAATCACAGCCTGACTGGCGATGATCGTCGCGGCGGTGGCCAAGACGACCATCGGCACCAGCGCCCAGCGAGGCTGCATGTCGAAGAAAACATTCTCCGGCAATTCGGTGCGGTTCAAAACAAAGGCGCCCTGCCCAATGTAGTTGAGCAGAAGGCACGGGAACACGATCCACAGCCAAGCCATCACAATCGGTCTGCGACCAAAGTGGCCAAGATCGACGTAAAGCGCCTCAGCGCCGGTCACAGCTAGAAAAACAGCGCCGACCGTCCCGAGCGCAAGTGCTGGATTGGCCACGAGATAGTGGACGGCGTAGTAGGGATTGACGGCCCACAACACTCCGGGATTGGTGACGATGTGGCTTACTCCGGAAACCCCTAGCGCGAGAAACCATGCGAATGTAATCGGCCCGAAAACGCCTCCAATGGCGCCGGTCCCGAATCGTTGGACCGCGAAGAGCCCAGCAAGAATGACAAGCGTGACTGGCAAGACGTATGGCTCAAGGGCTGGCGTGACGGTCTCAAGACCTTCCACTGCAGCGAGCACCGAGATCGCTGGCGTGATCATAGAGTCGCCGGTGAACAACGCCGCGCCAAGCACGCCCAGGACCAAAATGGCAGCTGAGCGAGCCGGAAGACTACTGCCGGCCAGGGACATCAGGGAGAGCGTGCCGCCTTCACCCTTGTTGTCCGCTCGGAGAACAAATGTGACGTATTTAACCGTTACGATGAGGGTCAGCGCCCAAATGATCAGCGAAAGAATGCCAAGCACATCCTCACGTGTCGCCGATCCGTCCGATGCCGCTACAAACAGGGCTTCCCGAAACGCGTAGAGAGGACTTGTTCCGATATCGCCATAAACGACGCCGAGAGCGCCCAGAACCAGTATTCGCACGCTCTGCTGGGAGTGGACATCATGCGCAGCGGACTGTGCTGCTGCAGCCCCGCCGTCGCCTGTATCGGCATTGCTCATGAACCTGCTCCTCCGGCTAGCGCAAACGTTTCGTTGTCGTTGTCGTCGCGCCGTTTGCTGACTTGCGCCTTCCCGGGTGTTTACGGTCGAGCATGCCGGAAATGTTGACGATCAAGCGCCAGGGCCAGGAAGCGACCCACGATATCGACCGACGTCGAAGGCGTCACAGGACGTTCATCGGGGTCGAATGCGAGCCCAATGGCCGCGCGCGGGCCCCCTGCCGTTGTTTTTACGGGCCAGAAGTCAAAGCGCGAGGTCAACGCCGGATAGACTCCGGCGCTCACGACAAGTCCTGTTGCCAATGACGATTGCGCCGCCTCAATCTCGGCTTCCTGGGGCTCTACATTGCCGACTTTCTCGACGGAAACCCTTTTGCCGTCCAAAACGAGAATGACGACAGGAACTTGGAAGAGCGCTGCAAGCATGTGGCAAGTGATCGAGACGATCGCCTTCGCATTGTCGATCCCCGCGACGTCGCGACTATAGTTTTGCAGCATCGTTGCCTGCCTCCTCAGGAGCGCGGCTTCAATTGCGCGGCGCCGGGAGGTAAAGGCCACGCCACTGACGATAAGTCCGACGACGAAAAGCAGTCCAATCGCCCAGACGTTTGCCGGGTCGTCGACGATCAGCGTGTAGCGAGGCTCGGTGAGGAAGAAATTGTAGGCGAGTGCACCAAGTATCGCCGAAAAGAGCGAGGGACCCAAACCTAGGCCGACGGCCCCTATGATCACCGGCACCACAAATATGAGCGAGATGTTCGGGATCGCCACCTGACTGTCGACCCCGGCAGCCACGACCGTCGCGAAGGCGGTCATTGCAAACGAAGCAAGATAGCGTACCGCGGCGGGAGCATCGGCCAAGCCGAAAAGCGTATCGGCACCCGGCGACGATGTAATGTCCTGGTGCAGCCTCGGATTGACACCGGCCATCGCTTCACTCCCCGCCCGGGTTGCCGCATGCCCAAACCTAGGCCGATACGCATAAAGATTCCATTCGTGCGGCACGCCAAAGATATAAAGATTCCATAGTCGAAAGGCGGCGGATCCGGGAACTCTGTGCACGCTTGCCGCCTTCGGCCCTGATCATGTCGGCTCCTGATCTGCAGCGCGATACGCGCCATAGCCCACCTTGATGAGCAGGCCCTCGTTGCACATCCGGGTCAGATAGCAACGCGGAACACCGATGTTCGTGAGGTCGCGCGTTCGCACTACCCCCTGTTGTTGGGCGAGCGCAACTGCCCGTTGCCTCAGAGATGGCTTTGGGCCGCCTGCCCAATGGATTCGCTCCGCGCGCTCGCGATCCCGCTTGCGAATCTTGAGGAAAGGCTCTGGCGTGGTTTTGAGGGAGATCGGCAGCTCATAGTTCGCAGTTTCGTGCGGCCCGAGGAGCCAAATTTTTCAAGCATGCAGAGTTTCGTGATTGGCCGAAAATCGGCTGATGCACGCTATATGTACACAAGGGATCTTTGCTTGGCCGTCAATTCGACATTCCGATCATCTCGGTCGGAGTTGCCCCCTCGCAGGAAGGCCAACAGTGAGTCATCATCGTTTCCCCCGAATCGAAAGGAACCGATCGATGCGTGCAGAGAAAGAGCCCCACTTCAGTTTCAACGGTACCTCGCTAAAACGCTGCGAAGCGCCTGATTGGTATACCGGCATCATGCGAATTACGCGAATTACGGTGACAGTGCACCTTTTCCTTTGCAGCCGGCTTTGGGGTTTCTGAATCCAGGAGCGATGGGCTTTGATCAATAGCCGTTATGGCAAATCTGTGCACTGTCACCGTAATTCCTGCGAGCACGAACGTTGCGCTAAGGACGCCGGCTGGGGCTTTGCCAAGCCGAAGCAGGCACCGCACTGGTTCTGCTTTTGAATATAGGTCCGACGGCGAGCGCTATTTATGATCCCGCCGCCGAGACGCGCCTACTCCGATCGCGAAATCGGCGGCGCTAGCTGCCAATTCTTGTGCGCGATCCCTCACTTCTTCTTCGGAGCATCAGCCGGGTTGACGAACGTGATGCCGCCGGGGGCACTGACCTGAACGTCAATGATCCCTCCTTCTTCTCCAGTCCATACGTAGTGCGTGCCGCCAGGCTGTAACGCGAAAAAGGCTCCCGGCTTGAGCCACGGGCCGGTCTTGTCGAGCTTATCCCCAAAGCCGAACCCGACCTGACCGCTGATCACCCACACGGCCTCGGCATTAGGATGGCTGTGCGGAGGAACGACGTAGTGAGGCGGGAATTTCACGCGGGCAACGCTCCAGTCACCGGATTGCGCCAGGACAGCGACTTTGGCGCCGGGCGGCAGGTCGCCAATGTCCTGCCACTTCAGGTCAGCACTGTCGGTCGTCAGGATGGGGGTCGTCTTTACGCCCTGCTGACCCTCGGCGGAGAATGCCAAGCCTCCAGACACAAAGGCTGCCGCACTGGTGAGGCCGAGCACAATGAGCATTAATCGGCCAGTAGATCGTGATGAAATCTTCATGATTGCATCCTCCCGGGTTGGTCACGCGAGTGAATGTACGAGACGCCTCATATTAGCAGAAATGCATTTGCCTGGCGCCGGACATTTGCACGCCTGCCAAGTCGTTAATGGCGGCAGCATCGTGGGTCATAGCGTCCGACAAATGACCCCATCGATTTGCCGAGGAAGTTGATGCCGCGTGTACTCATGAAATCCATAAGCCGGCTTCCTGGCGTTACGTTCCCTTGTCTCGGAAGTCTTTCAGCGAAGCATGACGCAGCTTCTCCTCGCCCTTCAAGAATTTGACTTGGCCGACCAGCCCCGGCTTCAGCCATTCGGCCTTCTCCATTGCCAAGCCCTTTGGTGGCGGAGCCCCGGCCTTGCCCTGAACGTGGTCCCATAGGGCCTGCCGCTTGTGCCGCGTTGCTGAAAGCGGCGAAAGGGTTGGGCCGCTGACAATCGAATAACGACCGTCTTGCCAAAGGCGGACCGCCTTATTCGGTGTCTGAGGGAGGGGTTCGCGGCCCGTTCGCCTTAAGGATTTCATTCAGCAGCATATCGAGCGCACCCGTTGCTGCCTCGTGGTCAAGGCCCGAAAGTAGCACGCCGCCGAGCTTCGCGATTTCTCCGCTGACAACGTCGACGACCTCCCACAGACCGTCCGCGTCCTGACGCTTTTGGTATCGGTCGGGCATAAGCAGCACCTCGCCGCTATGTGTATGCCAGCGCGGGTGGGGTGGTATGGTTGCACCTACCGGACGTCCGCCCAGCGGGCGTTCCGCCGAAGCCTCTCCCGCGTTCTGGCGCCTCTCTGACCTTACGAATCCGTAAGGTCGCGATCCTTCGTTCGCATGACGGAGCGCATTGGCGAGCATTGATATGATTCCGGCGTTGCCTGTGCGGGCTCAGCCCAGAGCCCCACCGGTCGGCCCGGCGGCCTTCCTGAGCTGGCCTGCCGGGCCGCTCGCTTCACGGGCACGGCCGCCATGTTTTGCGCTGCTCAGGCGTCATCGCATGGTTGGTGAATTGCAGCTTCCGATCGTCTCGGCCGGCGACGCGGCACTCATGGCAAAAGATCACCTTCACCAGATCCCAATGAAAGCAGCCATGATCCGGCCCGAGTCGCTTAACTAGCTCGCCAACGTCGAGCACCGCCGTTCTTTTGCAGGTGAGGCAATAGACCGACAGGCCGGTGCCGGCTTCCAATTTCTTGCCGAGGGTGTCTTCGACGAATGGGTATTTGTTCGACATTGGGCGATCCTTGTGGTGGGTCGCCGCACCGGCAAGGATATTCCTCATCGTAGATCGCCTCCAAGGGCTTAAAGCTTGTTTGTCGGCCTCCATAGGGACAAAGTGGGATTCCTTGCCGGAGAAGCCAACTATGCGAACCATGAAAGCATTCGGCTGCACCCTTCTCGCGGTTCTGTTGCTTATAGCCGGTTACACCTTCGCAGCGGATGCGCCTATCATCGCCCCTGGCGCAAAGCTGGAAAAATTGGCTGAAGGCTATTCATTCACCGAAGGCCCCGCCGCGGATGGTGATGGCAATGTGTTTTTTACCGACGACCCGAATAACCGGATCGTCGAATGGCATGCGGCAGACGGAAAATTTTCCGACTGGCTCAAGCCAGCGGGACGCGCGAACGGAACTTATTTCGACAAGGTCGGCAACCTGATCGTCGTCGCCCCCGAGAAGGGCGAGCTATGGTCCATCGCGCCCGACAGGACGGTGACAGTGCTCGTGACCAACTTCGAAGGCCAGTCGTTCAACGGCCCGAATGACTTGTGGGTTCGTCCAGACGGCGGCATCTATTTCACCGACCCTGATTTCTATTCACCTCGCGACCAAAGCACACGGGTGGATGGTCAGCACGTCTACTTCGTGACGCCCGACCGCAAGACTGTCTCGCGTGTCACGACCGACCTCAAGAAGCCTAACGGAATCATCGGTACACCCGACGGCAAGATGCTTTACGTGGCGGATTACGGCGCGAGCAAAACCTTCGTCTACGACATACGTCCCGACGGCGGGCTCACGAACAAGCGCCTTTTCTGCAATCTCGGTTCAGACGGAATGACCATCGACGCTGAAGGTAACGTCTATCTCACTATGATCGGTGTGACGGTATTCGACAGGACCGGCAAAAGGGTTGAACACATCGACGTGCCCATTGAGGACACGACGACGAATGTGACCTTTGGTGGCAAAGACAATGACCTGCTCTTCATCACCGCAACAGGGAGTGTCTACGGCCTCAAGATGAGAGTAAAGGGGGCGCGTTAGAGCCGCATCCGGTGCTCGCCCTGAAGCGCAGGCGACCTCATCCCTGCAAAGAGCGATTTGGGAACCTTCCTTAAACTCCGGCACATTGAAAGAGCCCGCCTCGATGGGGACGGGCGGGCTCTTTATCGGGCCTCCCTGCGGATGCGCATTTCCAGTGTGGGCCTGGGTTGCGCTACCCCTACCCGACGCGGCGCGCCTCGCAGCCCCCGACGCGCGCCGCCTGATTTAACCAACTTGGTTGTGTGGTCGATGTTCCATTAGCGATTGCTTGACGAAGCCGGCCTCCGCCCCAGACTCACCTTATGGCGAAGGGCAGCATCAACGTCGGCGACGAGGTCGCGATCACCGCCAAGGTGCGCAGGCGGGTGACAGAGCACCGGGTGAGCGTGTCGATCCCGTCCTATGACCAACCACACTCCATCGTCGATCGAACATTGAAGGTTACGCACGGCCAGGAGATCGAGCTTCGAGGGGACGTCACACGAGTTGATGAGGGCAAGGTCACCGTCAACTTGGGGATTCCTGTCACCGTGAATGCAGATAAGGTCAGGCCAGTGGCACGCTACGTTCCGCCGAAGCGGAAAGCGCCGCTGGTGGACAAGGCGACATGACGAAGCTTTCGGAGCTCGGCCCATTCGAACCTCACCTCAACGGAAAGATTTGCGAGCACGAAAGCGAGTATTTCTACCGCTGCCCCCGTTGCGGTCAGATGGTGGACGAGCGGGACGCGCGGCAGGTGGTCTGGCATTCTTTCTTGGAGCATAAGCGGCTGACGATCGATGGTGAGGCGCCTCACTTGCCATAAGTAGCGGCGGATCGTCGCCAGGCAGCCGAACGCGCGCGGGCGGTTGGCCTTGGCGCTTCCCGCGTGTCTCATATCAGGACCAAAATGCTGGCACCCGTCTTGCACCGAAGAGATCGCCGGTACCTTCGGGGCCGGCAGCTCGTCGGGCTGGAGGCAGTTGGGGGCCTCGCCCGGCGGGTTCTCCAATCCCTCAGCTTCTCGGGAAAGCCGATGTCGGCACGGCGATCGATCCATCGGTATCGTAGCGACAGACACCCATGGTGATGCGGATTTCGTCCAGCCAGCCGAATTACGGTGACAGTGCACCTTTTCCTTTTACAGCCAGCCTCGGGCTGCTGAATCCAGGAGCGCTGGCTTGATCATTAGCCACCATAATTCCACCAATCTGACGGCTGGCATTTCGATTGCTCATGAGTTGAAGGCAAACACGGGAGAGAACGACGTTAGTCCCGACCATCCGCATGGGCCAAATTCCCATAGCCATTGTGCCGGCGAATTTTGCTTTGCCGCTCGGCCACCCTGCCTTAGCCTCCCCTTCGGAAAACCTCGCCGACAAAGTTGATAGCCGGACCCTCATACCGTGCCCCTGAAAGCCACTGCCCATATCGAGGCCATGTCCGCTTTCGCGCTGGCGAATTTCGGTGGCTATGACCGGCCGACATTGGCCCGGAACGAGAGCGCTTTCCCGCCTAGCCGACGGGTTTCGACATACTCTTCAGCATCACCGCCTCGGCCTACTTCGCCCGGACCGTCGCAGCGATGGCCAGGCGCATAGACCAGCATCATACATAGAGGATTTTCATGACCCGCCCGCAAGGAACCGTCGCCCCGATCCTGACGCCGTTCGAAGACGACGGCCGCATCGCGCGCGATCTCTGGATATCTCACGCCAAATGGGTGCTCGGCCAGGGCGCGCATTTCCTCTCTCCCTTCGGCACGACGGGCGAAGCGCTGTCGGTGTCCTTGCGCGAACGCATGCAGGCGCTGGAATGGCTGGCCGAGGCCGGCATCGCGCCGAACCGGCTGATGCCCGGGACCGGCGTCACCGCGCTGCCCGAAACGGTGGAGCTGTCGGCGCATGCCGTCGGTCTCGGCTGCGCCGCGGTCATGGTGCTGCCGTCCTTCTTCTACACCGGCGCAGGCGATAACGGTCAGGCGCGCTATTACAGCGAGCTTATCGAGAAGGTGGCAAAGCCTTCG
This sequence comes from Mesorhizobium montanum, assembly GCF_033977145.1. Taxonomy (NCBI): domain Bacteria; kingdom Pseudomonadati; phylum Pseudomonadota; class Alphaproteobacteria; order Hyphomicrobiales; family Phyllobacteriaceae; genus Mesorhizobium; species Mesorhizobium montanum. The sequence continues at coordinate 125,887 of NZ_JAVIJF010000003.1, forward strand.
ATGCGCGTGATCCTCTACCACATCCCGCAGAATTCGGGCGTGCCGGTCAGTCCTGCCCTGACGGCGAGGCTGAGCAAGGCATTTCCGGACACCGTCGTCGCCTACAAGGACAGCGCCGGCGACTGGAACAACACGGCCGCCGTCATCGCCGCCGCGCCCGATATTTCGGTCTTTCCGAGCTCCGAGGCACAGCTCACCAGAGGTCTTGCAAACGGCGCGGCCGGCTGCATTTCGGCGACGGTCAATTTGAATGCTGCCGCCATCCGCCGCCTCTATGACGCGGCGCGGAAGGGCGAGGACGTCGCTGAGGCGGATGCCGCCATCAAGGCGTTCAGGAAGGTGATCCAGGATGCCGGGCTGATCCCGGCGATGAAGGCGGTGCTTGCGGTCCGCTCCGGCGACCGGCGCTGGCTGAATCTGCGCGCTCCGCATGAGAACGTGACGCTGGAAGGCGGGCAGGCTCTGCTTGCCGCCCTCGGCAGCGCCGCCGATCATATCGGCCACGATTGAGGTCGCGATATCGGCGCGCCCTGCGGGCGGGCTGAACAGGCGACAAGGCGCCAGAAACGCCTCCTAGGACAACAGGGGCCACCGACTGACGCCGGGGCGGATGCACCGCTCTCGGCATGCCATGATCCGGAACCAGGACTGATACTGGCTTCAGGCAACAGGAACTTTTGCGGAAACCGCCCGTTGACCCTGTTGCGAGGGGGTCGACGATATCCGGGATCCGTTACCTTGGACGCAAAAACTGAAAGAAAAGAGCGCGAAACCGCTCCCGCCGGGGAAGCGCGGGCTCAGCCGCGGTCCGATCAGCAGCAACGCCCGCCAAAGGACGACAAACCCGTCGAAGACAAGCGCGGCGACGACACGCAGGCACCAGCCACACAGAATGACAGCACGTCCGACGGCAACAAGCCGGGCCTCGTCAGACGCCATCCTTATATAGCGGCGATCGTCGCGATCCTCATCCTGTTGGTGATCGCAGGGGTGGCGATCTGGTGGATCAACGCACGTCAATATGAGTGGACCGACGACGCCTTCATCGACGCGCGCACGGTGACGGTCGGCGCCGAGATTTCCGGACGCATCACCGATGTGGCCGTCACCGACAACCAGCCGGTCGAGGCTGGCGCCGTGCTGCTGCGTATCGATGACAGCGACTATCAGGCCTCGCTTAAGCAGGCGCAAGCCGGCGTCGTGGCGGCGCGGGCCGACATTGCCAATGTGCAGGCGCAGACCGAAGCGCAGAACGCCAAGATCGATGCCGCTCGCAAGCAGGTGGCGCAGGCGCAGGCCGCGCTCGAATTCGCCAGGTCCGAGGACCAGCGAAACCGCGAGCTCCTGGCCAAGGGCACGGCGACCCAACAACAGGCGCAGCAGGCCGCCTCGACCTTGCGCCAGGACCAGGCGACGCTGGACGCGGCCAACGCGAATGCCGAGGCCGCCAAAAGTCAGGTTGCGGTTCTGCAGGCTCAAGGCAAGAGCGCCGAGGCCAAGCTTCGGCAGGCGCAGGCGACCGAGGATCAGGCCAAGACCACCCTCACCCGTACAATGATCACGGCGCCCGTCGCCGGCCATGCCACCAACATCACGGCGGCGAAAGGCACCTATGCGCAGCCCGGCCAGGTGCTGATGATGTTCGTGCCGAAGGACGTTTGGGTGAATGCGAACTTCAAGGAGACGCAGCTCGACCTGATGCGGCCGGGCCAGCCCGTCGACATCGCCATCGACGCCTATCCGGAAAAGACCTTCCACGGCCATGTCGACAGCATCCAGGCCGGCAGCGGCACGGCATTCAGCCTGCTGCCTGCCGAAAACGCCACCGGCAATTTCGTCAAGGTGGTGCAGCGCGTGCCGGTCAAGATCGTCTTCGACCAGCCGCCGGGCGTCTATCTCGGCCCCGGTATGTCGGTGGTGCCGACGGTCAAGGTGCGATGACGGACGCCATGACAGTCCCGGGCGGCGAGAGCCGGTCGGCGGCCGGCGGCCGCAACCCGTGGCTCATCGCGATCGTCGTCTCGATCGCGACTTTCATGCTGGTGCTCGACACCTCGATCGCCAATGTAGCGCTGAGAAACATCGCGGGCAGCCTCGCCGCCGGTATGGACGAGAGCACATGGGTGATCACCACCTATCTCGTCGCCAACTCCGTCATCATTCCGGTCAGCGGGTGGCTGACCAGCATCATCGGCCGCAAGCGCTATTACATGATTTGCGTGGCGACCTTCACGCTCTCCTCTCTGCTCTGCGGACTGGCCCCCAATCTCCCGACGCTGATTGCCTTCCGCATTCTGCAGGGACTAGGCGGAGGCGGCATGGCGCCGAGCGAGCAATCGATCCTCGCCGACACTTTTCCGCCGGAGAAGCGTTCGCAGGCCTTTGCGCTCTATGGCATCGCGGTGATCGTCGCGCCGACGGTCGGGCCAACCATCGGCGGCTGGCTCACGGACAATTTCTCGTGGCATTGGATCTTCTTCATCAATGTCCCGTTCGGCATAATGTCGCTGGCGCTCGTGCAATGGCTTGTGATTGAACCCGACATCCTCGAGCGCGAGCGCCGAGAACGATTGAGCAAAGGGCTGAAGGTCGACTGGATCGGCTTCATCCTGGTGGCGATGGCGCTCGGCTGCCTCGAAGTCTTTCTCGACGAAGGCCAGCGCAACGATTGGTTCGCATCGACCTTCATCACCACCTTCGCGGCGATCTCGGCGGTGTCCTTCCTGCTGCTTGTCCCCTGGGAATGGACCCGGCGCGATCCCATCGTCGACATCCGCCTGCTTTTCAGCCGGCAGTTCGGCATGTCGTTCCTGGTCATGATGGCTGTGGGCGCGGTGCTCTTCAGCACCACGCAGCTGATGCCGCAGCTGCAGCAGACGACCTTCGACTACACCGCCACCCTTTCCGGCCTGTCGATGATGCCGGGCGGTATCGCCATGCTCATGCTGATGCCGATCTCGGGCTTTGCGGCTGGTTTCGTTCAGCCGCGCTATCTCATCATGATGGGCATGTCGGTCGTCGCGGTTGCGCTCTGGCACATGACCTCGCTGACGCCCGATGCCAGCTTTAGCTACTTCGCCTATGCGCGCGTCTTCATGATGATAGGACTGCCGTTCCTGTTCATCCCGATCTCTACCGCCGCCTATGTCGGCCTGCCGCCGCAGAAGACCGACCAGGCATCCTCGCTGATCAACGTCGCCCGCAACATCGGAGGCAGCATCGGCGTATCGCTCACCAACACAGTCATTGCCCAGAACGCCCAGTTCCATCAGTCGGTACTGGTCGGCCACACCGCGCAATCGAGCGAGGCCTATCAGCAGACGCTTCGCCAGGTGACGGACCATTTCGTCGCCGAGGGCTCGCCGCTGGTCGAAGCCAGGCAGCAGGCCGTCGGCTGGATCGGACAGGAGATCGGCCGCCAGGCTTCGCTGCTCGCCTATGTCGACGTCTTTTTCTATTGCGCGGTTGCAACGGCAGTGCTTGTGCCGTTCGCCTTGCTGCTCCGGCCACCCAAGCAGGCGCCTGCGAAACGCTGAGCAATTCCAGGAAAAGTGTGAAACGGTTAGGCTTGGCGTCTTCGCCGTAGCCTTCCGTCCGGAATTTGCGTCAAAACAGAAGCTGTTCCAGCATCCGAAGCTTGCACCTCGGCGCCCGCCGCGCCAAGCTGCCGGCTTCAGGAGGACTCAATGCGCAACATGCCGGCTTCGGCGCTGCTTCTGGCGGCCGCATTTTTCACGACCAACGCAAATGCCCTGGACAGCTCGAGCACGCCTGTTGTCGTGATACCGCTGGCGTCGAAGACGACGACCGCGTCCGGCCAGCCGATCACGCTGCCGCGGAAGAACGTCGAGGTTCAGGTCTCATCCTACCAGATCGTGCCGGGGGCGACGTTGCCCGTCCACAAGCACCCCTTCCCGCGCTACGCTTATGTCGAGCAGGGAACGCTCAAGGTCACCAATGTCGAGACCGGCGCCAGCAACACCTACAAAACCGGCGACTTCATCGTCGAGATGATCGGCCAGTGGCACCAGGCCACCAACATCGGCACCGATCCGGTGAAGCTTTTGGTGATCGACCAGGTCGAACAAGGCGCCAAGAACACGATCCTGAAGCAGTAGAGGACAAGGCGTCCGCGTGGAAGCGGACGCCCGACTGTTGCTCTATCCCCAGGCGCCCACGGGTTGCCGTGTGGTGGCGTTCAGGCGGTTGAACGCATTGATCAGCGCGATCTGGATCACCAGTGTCGCAAGCGCCTTGTCTTCATAGTGGCGGGCGGCCTCGTCCCAGACGTCGTCGGGCACCGCGTCGGAACGGTCGGCCAATCGCGTCGCGGCCTCAGTGAGCGCAAGAGCCGCGCGTTCGGCGTCGGTGAAGTAAGGCGTTTCGCGCCATGCCGACACGGCAAAGATCCGCTCGTCCTTTTCGCCGGCTTTCTTCAACTCACGCGCGTGCATGTCGACGCAGACGGCACAGGCATTGATCTGGCTGGCGCGAAGATGAATGAGCTTGCGCGTGACATAAGGCACATCGCCGGCGTCGGTCGACTTGTCCAGCGCCATCAGCGCCTGCAACGCGCCGGGAATGAGCATCACCGGGTTCTTCAATCTGGCTTCCATTATCTGTCTCCTTTGGACGTGTTTTCACGAACCCTGAATGCACCGCGTCAGGATCAGGTCTGGTTTGCTGTTGTCGGGTTGCGCGCTTCGGCTAGAAGTGCGCCATGCCCGGGAATGTCAGCCTTGCCCAGCCGCGACTTGTTCGAGCCGCTCCAGGATGCGTGGCCAGCCGCTTCCCATGCCTTTGTAGCCAGGCTCGTCTTGCGGCCTGAAACCGGATTGCTCCATGCGCACCCGCGTGGACGGCCCCTCAGGCGTCAGTGACCAGGTCACAATTGTCTTCAAGCCGCTCTCGGACTCGCTTCCGTCACCCCAGCTGTAGGTGAGCAGACGCGGCGGATCGACCTTCAGCACCTCGCAGTTGACCACGCCTGACCAGCCGGGCATTGGCTTCGCGCGGAAAGTGAAGCGGTGGCCTTCAACAGGTTCAAAATCGTTCTCCATCAGCCACTCGGCGACCAGATGCGGAGAGGTCAGTGCGCGCCACACCTTGTCGGCCGCGTGCGGAAGGATCCGCTCGACAAGGATCGATTTGGTCGCGGTGGTCATCGGTCTTTCTGTGATGATATTTGTGACGTTATTCATGTCATCCTCGTTGTCCGGTTTCCCCAACAATGTCTCCAGAGCTGAGACATGGCGCTGCCAGGCTGCTGCAGGAGTCTCTGACCGGGCTCGACGACCAGGAAGCTTGCCATCATTTGCCGGGACACTCCCATCCAGATCAATAACCTTTCAGCTATGGGTTTATCTATAACCATAGAGTTATTGATGTCAACGAGCTTTTTGCACTGCCTGGACGTGGCAATGCTCGGTGGCTGGATCGATCGTTGCGGCTTTCGCCAGGACCCGCCCGATGCTAGGGCTGGCCGTCTTCTCGAAAGCATGGATGGAAACCGGTGGCGGACACGCAAAAACCCCTGATCGAAATCTGCGTCGAAGGCATTGACGGGTTGCTCGCCGCGCAAGCCGCCGGCGCCGACCGGGTCGAGCTTTGCGCTGGCCTCGTCGAAGGCGGCATCACGCCGAGCCTCGGCACGGTGCGCGCCGCGCTTCAACGCGCGACCATCCCCTTCCATGTCATCGTGCGTCCGCGCGGCGGCGATTTTCTTTACAGCGAGGCCGAATACCGCTCGATGCTGGCCGATGTCGAAGCGCTTCGCGAGCTCGGCGTGGCGGGCGTCGTCGTCGGTTGCCTGACCGCCGACGGCGCCATCGACGAGACGCGCATGGGCGCGCTGGTTGAGGCCGCCGGCCCGCTCAACGTCACCTGCCACCGTGCCTTCGACATGACGCGCGATCCGGCTGAGGCGCTCGAAGCCCTGATCCGCTGCAAGGTCGGCCGCGTGCTGACCAGCGGCCAGCGCGATACGGCGGTCGAAGGTGTCGAGCTTCTGGCTGAGCTTGTTCGCCAGGCGGGCGAGCGTATCGTCATTCTCGGCTGCGGCGCCTTGGCGCCCGACACGATCGGCGACGTCCGCAGGCGGACCGGATTGACCGAGATGCATTTTGCAGCGCTTGCGGATGTGCCGAGCGCCATGCGCTACCGCAACCCGAATGTCGGCATGGGCGGCACCGACCTCGACCGCGAATACCGCAACACGGTGACCGACGAAGCAAAGGTGGCGGCAACGATCGCGGCCGTGCGAGTTTGATGGAATTGCTGCCGATCGAACACGTCTCGCGTGCCGACGAGGCCGTCATCCTTGCGCTCAACAACGAGCATGCGGCGGAGCTGTCCTGGCTCGAGCCGGAGCGGCTTTCATTCCTGCTCGGCGAAGCGTTCTACACCCGCCGCCTCGGCGCACTCGAAGCCTTCATCATGTGCTTCGACCAGGACGCTCGCTACGACAGCCCCAACTTCCTATGGTTTCGCGAACGCTACCCGCGCTTCGTCTATGTCGACCGAGTCGTCGTCGCCGCCGAGGCGCGTGGCCGCGGCCATGCCCGCCGGCTTTATGAAGATCTGTTCGAGCATGCCCAACGCGCCGGGCACACGATCGTCACTTGCGAGGTGAATGCCGATCCGCCCAACCCGGCCTCCGATGCCTTCCATGCAGCGCTCGGCTTCTCCGAGGTCGGAGACGCGGTGATCCACGGCGGCAAGAAAACGGTGCGCTATTGGGCAAAATCGATCGCCGCCTGAACACGCTCCGAACGCTGCTGGCCAGAAAAACAAGCCGCGGCTAAGATAGCCGCTCCACCGGCTGGGGGCGCGACATCATGGCGAGCAATGTCTTCCGCTTCGACGAAAGCTGGGACATCCCCGAAGGCACACCCCAGGAGGTATGGGACGTGTTGTCGGACGCCGAGTTGCTGCCGCTCTGGTGGGGCGATGCTTACAAGGAGGTCGAGCCGCTCGACGAAAAAGGCAAGGGCGTCGTCGGCGCGCGCGCCAGGGCCCGGGCGCGCGGCGCCCTGCCCTACGAGCTGAACTTCATCATCGAGGCAGCCGAACTCGAGCCCGGCCGGCTGGTGGTGGTCAAGACCTTCGGCGATTTCGACGGGCTGTGGCGGGCCGAATTGTCCCCGTCGGAAACCGGCACGCATGTCGATCTGATCTGGCAGGTCACGGTCGAGAGGCCGATCCTCAAACTGCTGGCGCCGCTGCTCAGACCAGCCTTCGCATGGAACCATCGCTGGACGACACCGCGCGGCGAAGCAGGGCTTCGCCGTTACCTGGCCGCGCGGAAAAACGGCAAGGCCTGACTCGTGCTCACCAGTTGCGGTTGAGCCAGCCGCGAGCGGGTTTTTCGACGATGTAGTAGCTCCCAAGCGCGCAGGCGAACACAGCCGCCAGCATCGGGATCGTCGCGCTGCCGCGCTCATCGACGAATTTGTAGAAAGGCTGCTGCCAGAGATAGAGCGAATAGGACCATAGCCCGAGCATCACCATCGGCCGCGATGACAACAGTCCCGTCAGGTAGCCGCCAGCGAAGTCGAGCGTGTTGACGGCCAGCGCTAGCAGCGGCACGCCGAGAAGATAGTGGATCGGGGTCGGCACCGGATCGAGGAATAGCAACACGCCGCCAATAGCGGCCGCAAGCGCCACATGCCGGCTTTTCAGGAAAGCAGGCAGGCGGCCGTCGGCCTTGAGCAGGCAGATCGCGGCGGACAGCAGGATCGACGCGATATGCACGTCGGTGCGCCAGTAGGTGGTTTCGTAGCCCACGCCGAGAACCCAGTAAGAAGTGGCGCCGTTGGCCATTGCCAGCAGCGCCAGCACCACGAGCAGCCGCACGACATTCGCCCTTCCGGTAACCACCACGCTGATCAGCGCCAGGAGGATGTAGGAATGCTCCTCGACGCAGAGCGACCAGATGTGGTCGAGCGCGCCGGCCCGGTTGATGAAGATGCCGGCGTAATTGTAGGTGAAGGTCAGCGCCGTCAGAGCCGCCTTCCATTTGAAGGCGATGTAGCTGCCGGTGAGCCCGATCATGGCGGCGATCACGAACACAAGCAGCGCGGGATAGATGCGCGAGAAGCGGCGCTTGAAGAATTTCTTCAGCGGAAAGCGCTCGATGAACAGGATTTCGCCCATCAGCCGGCCGCTGAGCACGAAGAAGAATTCGACGCCGAGAACGCCGAAATTGATGCCTGGAACGGGGAAAAAATGGCCGATCAGCACCAACGCGATCGACAGGCCGCGCCAGCCGTCGAGATAGGCCAGCCTCGTGCGTGCCGCTTTGTCGGCTGTAGCCCGTGGCAGGACAACGGACGCTGCGGAGATGTCGGTCATGCCGCGCTTTCGCAACTTGAGGTCCGCATGCAGCACATTGGCCGCCTCGGACCGCCTCGTATTCCCGCCGGATTTATTTTGCAGTGCGGGATAACTTTGTGCAAGTGCGAAGCCGCAATTTGGCGGGCGTTTCGGTCAAGCCATTGCTACGGCGAAAGAAAAAGGGGCCGAGGCGGCCCCTTCTTTCGCCCGCATCGTCGCCGTTCAGGCGTTGGCCGCGGCCACCGCACGCTTTGCCATCACCACGACCAGGTTGGCGCGGTAGTCGGCGGAGGCGTGGATATCGCTCATCAACCCCTTTGCCGGAACTTTGAGGCCGTCGAGCGCCGAGGCGTCGAAAGTCTTTGCCAGTGCCGCCTCGATTTCCTTGGAGCGGAAGACGCCGTCCTCGCCGGCCCCTGTCACCGCCGCCCTCACCCCGTCCTTGCCCTTGGTGACGAACACGCCGACGATGGCGTAACGCGAAGCCGGGTTGCGGAACTTCTGGTAGGCCGCCTTGGCGGGCACGGCGAAGGTCACCGCCGTGATGATCTCGCCCTCCTTCAACGCCGTCTCGAACAGCCCTTTGAAGTATTTGTCGGCGGCGATCTCGCGCTTGTTGGTGACGATGGTCGCTCCCAGCGCCAGCAGCGCCGCCGGATAGTCGGCCGCCGGATCGTTGTTGGCGATCGAGCCGCCGATCGTGCCCTTGTAGCGCACCGCCGGATCGCCGATCAGTGACGCCATATGCGCAAGCGCCGGGCAGGCCTTCCTCAGCTTCTCGTCGCTTGAGACGTCGTAATGCGTCGTCGCGGCTCCTATGGTGACTGTCTTGCCGGACACCTTGATGCCCTGAAGGTCCTTCAGCCGCGAGACATCGACCAGATCCGACGGCGCCGCGAGCCGCGTCTTCATGGCCGGGATCAGTGTCATGCCGCCGGAGAGCAGCTTGGCGTCGCCGTTCTTCAACAGCTTGGCAGCCTCATTGATCGAGGTGGCGCGGTGATAGTTGACTGAGTACATGGGATCCTCCCTAGATGAAGAGCCAGCAGTCAGTAGTCAGTAGTGAATGGTCATCTGCCATGTGAAGCGCTTCCCTATTCACTACTCACTACTCCCTACTCACTCCTTTCAGTGCTTCTTGGCGCGGATGGTTGCCCACACCGTCGCGGGCGACGCCGGCATGGCGATATCGACGACGCCAAGCGCGTCGGTGATGGCGTTGATGACCGCTGGCGGCGAACCGATGGCTCCGGCCTCGCCGCAGCCTTTGACGCCGAGCGGATTGCCCGGGCATGGCGTGTTCGAGGTCGAGACCTTGAAGGACGGCAGGTCGCCCGCGCGCGGCATCGTGTAGTCCATGTAACTTGCGGTCAAAAGCTGGCCGTTGGCGTCATAATGCGCGCCTTCGAGCAACGCCTGGCCGACGCCTTGGGCGATGCCGCCATGCACCTGCCCCTCGACGATCATCGGATTGATGATGTTGCCGAAATCATCCGCCGCGACGAACTGGACGATCTCCGTCAGTCCGGTCTCAGGATCGATCTCGACCTCACAGATGTAGCAGCCGGCCGGGAAGGTGAAGTTGGACGGATCGTAGAAGGCGGTTTCCTTCAGACCGGGCTCCATGCCGGCTGGCAGGTTGTGGGCGGTGTAGGAGGCTAGCGCCACCTGGAACCAGGGCAGGCTCTTGTCGGTGCCGGCCACCTTGACCTCGCCGTTCTCGATGACGATGTCGCCCTCGTCGGCTTCCAGCAGATGCGCGGCGATCTTCTTGGCCTTGGCCTCGACCTTGTCGAGCGCCTTGGCGATAGCGGACATGCCGACGGCGCCGGAACGTGAGCCGTAAGTGCCCATGCCCATCTGCACCTTGTCGGTATCGCCATGTACGATCGAGACTGAGTCGATCGGCACGCCGAAGCGCTGGGTGACCAGTTGCGCGAAGGTGGTCTCATGGCCCTGGCCGTGACTATGCGAGCCGGTCAGCACCTCGATGGTGCCCGCGGCATTGACGCGCACTTCCGCCGATTCCCACAGGCCGACGCCGGCGCCGAGCGAGCCGACCGCCGACGACGGCGCGAGGCCGCAGGCCTCGATGTAGCAGCTCATGCCGATGCCGCGCAGCTTACCCTGCTTGGCCGCGTCGGCGCGGCGCTTGGCAAAGCCGGCGTAGTCGGCGGCTTTCATCGCCGCATCGAGCGAGGCATTATAGTCGCCTGCATCATAGTTCATGATCACCGGCGTCTGATGCGGGAAGGATGTGATGAAGTTCCGGCGTCTGAGTTCCGCCGGCGACACGCCGAGCTCGCGCGCGGCGGTCTCCATGATGCGCTCGAGGACGTAGGTGGCTTCCGGCCGCCCTGCCCCGCGATAGGCATCGACGGGCGCAGTGTTGGTGTAGACGGTGCGCACATTGGCGTGGATCGCCGGGATGTCGTACTGGCCCGACAACAGCGTGGCGTAGAGAATCGTCGGCACGCAGGACGAGAACAGCGACATATAGGCGCCGAGATTGGCTATGGTGTCGACCTTGAGGCCGGTGATGCGGTTGTCCTTGTCGAAGGCCATCTCCACCGTCGAGACGTGGTCGCGGCCATGCGCGTCCGAAAGGAAGCTCTCGGTGCGGTCGGCGACCCATTTGACGGGAACACCGGTCTTCTTCGACGCCCACAGACAGACGATCTCTTCCGGATAGATGTAGATCTTGGAGCCGAAGCCGCCGCCGACATCCGGCGCGATCACGCGCAGCTTGTTTTCCGGCGCGACGTTGTAGAACGCGCTCATCACCAACCGTGCGACATGCGGGTTCTGCGACGTCGTCCAGCAGGTGTAATGGTCCTCGGCCCTGTCGTAGTGGCCGAGCGCCGCGCGCGGTTCCATGGCATTCGGCACCAGACGGTTGTTGACGATCTTCATGCGCGTGACATGGGCCGCCGACTTGATCGCCGCGTCGGTCGCGTTGCCGTCGCCGAGCTCCCAGTCGAAGATCAGATTGTTCTCGGCCTCGGCGTGGATTTGCGGCGCGCCGGGTTGGATCGCCTTCGTGGCATCGACCACGGCCTTCAGTTCCTTGTAGGTGATCTCGACCGCTTCGGCCGCATCGCGCGCTTGCCCCTTGGTGTCGGCGACGACGATGACCACGGCGTCGCCGACATAGCGCACCTTGTCGACTGCAAGCGGCGACCAGGCGCCCATCTTCATCGGCGTGCCGTCCTTGGAGTGGATCATCCAGCCGCAGATCAAATTGCCGATGCCGTCGGCCTTGAGCTCCTTGCCGGTCAGGACGCCGACGACGCCGGGCATCGCTTGCGCCTTTTTCACGTCGATCTTCTTGATCTGGGCATGCGCGTATGGGCTGCGCAAGAACACGGCATGCTTCATGCCGGGAACCACCATGTCGTCGACATAGCGGCCGGCGCCGGTGATGAACCTTTTGTCTTCCTTGCGCGCCACGCGGGCGCCGACGCCTTCGATACCCATAGGAAATTCCTCCGGAATTTAAGGGAGTAGTGAGTAGTGAGTAGCGAATAGTGAGTAGGGAAAGATTGGAGTAGAGGTCGGTCACAGAGACGCCGGCTAATCGCTACTCTCTATTCGCTACTCACTACTCACTCATCTCACGCTGCCTGTTTCGCCTTGCCCCTGGACCCTTTCGACATCGTTTGCGATGCGGCGAGGATCGCCTTCACGATGTTGTGGTAGCCCGTGCAGCGGCAGATATTGCCATCGAGCTCGGCGCGCACCGTCGCCTCGTCGAGGCCCCCGGGATGACGCGCGATCATGTCGGTCGCCGTCATGATCATGCCGGGCGTGCAGAAGCCGCATTGCAGCCCGTGGTGCTCCTTGAACGCGGCCTGTACCGGATGCAGTTCGGCGCCGTCGGCCAGCCCTTCGATGGTGACAATGGTCGAGCCCGAAGCCTGGACGGCCAGCATCGAGCAGGATTTGACGGCCCTGCCGTCGATATGCACGATGCAGGCGCCGCATTGCGAGGTATCGCAACCGACATGCGTTCCGGTGAGACCGAGGTTTTCTCGCAGGAAATGCACCAGCAGCGTTCGGTCTTCGACGCTCCCGCTGACCCGTTTCCCATTCACAGTCAACGACACGTCCGACATGCAACCTCCCTGGGTATTAACCTTGGTCATCGCGTTGCCGATGCCGCGCTTGTGCTTCGGCAGTGCATTATTCGGGTACCGTACAACGGGCAAAACAGCGCTGCCAGCGCTGCGCCCCTTGTACTTTCGGTCATGGCCGGCATGCTGTTGAGCGCGTGCCCGACCCATACCAAATCAGGGATTGAGGGCAAAGATGCCCTCGACGCGAGGCGTGCCTGACGTGCATAAGAAAAGACACGCATAAAATAAGAAAAAGACGCATAAAAAGCGTTGGAGGAATCGCGGAGAAGGCAGTTGGCCAGTTCGAGCACACGCTATGCATCGGGCCTTTCGGCGCTCACCACCGATGAGCCCGACCCAAATGCCTTTGCGCGGGCCATCGCGGCCGAAGCGGCAATCGTCGACGCCGGCTTCGCGCTTCTGTTCTTCTCCCAAAGCCTGGTCGACGCGGCAGCGCTCGCGCAAGCGCTGAAGCTGCACGCGCCGTCGCTCGCCTATGCCGGCTGCTCGACCGCCGGCGAAATCACGCCGCAGGGACTGGAGGAAGGGCATATCCTTGCCCTGCTCTTGCCGTCGGCATCGTTTTCGACCGTCTCCACCATGGTCGAGAACCTCTCCTCGTCGGGCATGGACAGGATCACCGGCGAAGTCGCGGCGCTGCGGCGCCTGCTGCGCGGACGCGTCGGCCACGATCGCTCCAACGGCGTATTCGCGCTCTGCTTCATCGACGGCCTGTCCTATGCCGAGGAAGCGGTGACCTCGGCCATCCACTGGGGGCTGGACGACATTCCGCTGATTGGCGGCTCGGCCGGCGACGACCTGAAATTCGAGACGACCAGGCTGATCGCGAACGGCAGGGTCGCCTCCGACAGCGCCATCATCGTGCTGGTCGCGACCGAGATCCCCTTCCACGTCTTCAAGACCGACAATTTCATTCCGACCGACGAGAAGCTGGTGGTGACGGCGTCCGACCCCGACCATCGCATCGTGCGCGAATTCAACGCCACCAACGCGTCGGAAGAATACGCAGCCTCCGTCGGCATCGTGCCGCAAACGCTGACGCCGCTGAGCTTTGCCTCGCATCCCGTCGTGGTGAAGGTCGGCGGCGAATATTACTGCCGCTCGATCCAGCGCATGCATCCTGACGGCTCGCTGTCCTTCTTCTGCGCCATCGACGACGGCGTGGTGCTTTCCATCGCCCAGCCGAAGAACATGGTGGAAGCGACGCGGACCGCTCTCCAGGATGTCGAGCACAGGCTCGGCGGCATCGACATGATCCTCGGCTTCGACTGCGTGCTGCGCCGGCTCGACGCGCGCAACCGCCAGGTCTTCCGCGACATTTCCGAGCTCTATCGGACCAACAAGGTCATCGGCTTCGGCACCTATGGCGAGCAGTACCGCTCGATGCACCTCAACCAGACCTTTACCGGCATCGCCTTCGGCGAACGCCAGGCGGCCGAGTGAGCGAGATGCCGCTTCGCGACATCAACGATCTCGAAAAGCTGAAGAAGATCAACGCAGCACTTGTCAGTCGCGTCGAGCGCTCGATGGACCAGCAGGGCAACGCCTTCTCGCTGTTCCAGACCGCTATTGCGCTGGAAAACCGGGTGCGCAACCGCACCGAGGAATTGCACGCCACGCTGCGCCGGCTCGAACAGTCGAACATCGACCTCAGCGCGGCGAAGGAGAACGCGGAACTGGCGAACCTCTCCAAGACCAGGTTCCTCGCCGCCGCCAGCCACGACGTGCTGCAACCGCTCAACGCCGCGCATCTGTCGGTCTCGGCGCTGGCCGAGGTCCAGACCAGCGACGAGGGCAAAAAGCTGGTGCGCCAGGTCGAGCGCTCGCTGGAGACGATGGAAGACCTGCTGCGCACGCTGCTCGACATCTCCAAGCTCGACGCCGGCGTGGTGCTGCCTGAAACCGGCGACGTCAGCCTGGAGACGCTGTTTTCCTCGCTGCGTTCGGACTTCCTCCCCGAGGCGGAAAAGAAGGGCCTGTCGCTGAAATTCCGGCCGGTCAATGTCGTCGTGCGCTCCGACCGCACGCTACTCAGGCGCATCCTGCAGAACATCCTCTCCAACGCGCTGCGCTACACCCGCTCCGGCGGCGTGCTGGTCGGCACAAGACACCGCGGCGACACCATCCGCATCGACGTCGCCGACACCGGCTGCGGCATTGCCGAGGATCAGCGCGAGGCGGTGTTCGAGGAGTTCCACCGCGGCACCTCGACGCTTGCCGATGCCGGGCTTGCAGGCGCCGGGCTGGGCCTCGGCCTCGCCATCGTGCGCCGCATGGCGGCGGCGCTTGGCCACCCGGTGACCTTTTCCTCGAAGGTCGGACGCGGCACCATCTTCCACATCGACGTGCCGGTCGGCATGGCCGCGGCCGAACCGGCGGCGGCCGCAGCCGACATGGATCGCCCGCGCGGCTACGGCCTGTTCGGCACCAAGGTGCTGCTGGTCGAGAACGACGCCGACGTGCTGGGCGCCATGACCTCGCTGCTCGAGCGCTGGCAATGCCTGGTGCGGGCCGCGACCTCGACCGACGATGCGCTCGACCTCATCGGCGACACCGCCTGGGTGCCCGACATCATCATCGCCGACCAGCATCTCGACGGCGGCGACCTCGGCACCGCGACCATCGCCGAGGTGCGCGACTATCTCGGCCGCCCGGTGCCGGCCCTGATCGTCACCGCCGACGGCTCCGAACCCGTCGCCAAGGCCGCCCGCGCCGCCGGCATAGAGCTGATGCGCAAGCCGCTGAAGCCTGCGCAATTGCGCGCGCTGCTGGCGCATCTGTTGGCTTAGGGTGCGGTCACTTCTGCTGGGAACAGAAGTAGAGCTGTTCCCGCCGCAAATGCAGGATGCAGGCAGGCTATTCCATAGATCTCAGGTTAGAGGATAGCGGCATGATTATTAACTCGAAGAATATCAAAGCGGCCGCATTGGAATGTATCCATAAACGTCTAGGGTCGCAGCGATCTCAGTTAAAAGGGAGGAGGCTATTCCTTACCCTAGTGGAAAATGGAACAGATTTTATGATTGAGATCGATATTTTCGCGGAACGCAGATACAACGACTACGACTGCTCCGGGGCAGTAGCGCTTCGATGGAAAGGATTCTCCCAAGCTTTTCGGCGTTTCATTGACTGGTACAACCACTCTTTTAATGAAACCGCTCAATCTCACGAATACTTCGTCCTACGGACTTTCGATAATATCGGCGGAGTTTCGCCATCACCCGGAAATCGACATGCATTCGTAGTTGAGAGCGAGCAGAGCTTGAACGAATTCATCAATCGATGCGTCAATGATCTCAATGGCGCGGTTGGTGAATGGATAAAGAACTGGTTCACTTGGCCGTCAGCCCTGTTGGCCATGGACAAAGATAGGCAACTGTGTGGGGCTTGGCGAGATATGGCCTATTTCTGCTTGGTGGAAAAGGTCCATGGACACAAAGCGGCTTGCGCGTGGGTTAATGGCATTGATTCAACCGGTTGGCCGGAGTTTTTGGGCGCTCAAATTGAATATCTGAAATCGCAAGCCTGTAAGGAAATGCAGACCTAGTTGTTTAGTCCCGGCATTTGCTGGAGCGGATTGACTGTGAAACGGTCGGAATTACGGTGACAGGAATTACGGTGACAGTGCACTAATTTTTCGTCAAACCTCAAAACCCCGCCTGATCCCGAAACAGCTCCGCGTTGTCCAGCTTCGACACCTCGATCACCGCCTGCGTGCGAATTACGGTGACAGTGCACTAATTGCCGATCATAGTCACCATCGAAGTCCTTGGCCTCTGGAATGATCGCATGGCTCGCCTTGCCCGCATTGTCGTTCCCGGTCTGCCGCATCACGTCACGCAGCGTGGCAATGGACGCGCCAGGGTGTTTTTCGCGCCTGAAGACTACACGCTCTACAAAGACCTGCTGGTCGAGCATTGCCGGCTTGCCGATGTCGGCATCTGGGGATGGTGCCTGATGCCGAACCACGTGCATCTGATCCTGACGCCGGCCGATGCCGACGGCCTGCGGCGCGCACTCGCCAAGGTGCATCGCATCTATGCGGGCATCATCCATGCCCGGCAAAGGAAGACCGGGCATTTCTGGCAAGGCCGGTTCGGCGCCGTCGCGATGGACGAGGATCACCTGTTGTCGGCGGTACGCTATGTCGGGCTCAATCCCGTACGCGCGCGGCTGGTGGAACGGGCGGTTGACTGGCCATGGTCGAGTGCTCGGGCGCATCTGACGGGCGAACCCGATGGTGTTACGGATCTGGAGCCGATGAAGGACCGGCTGCCATCAACGACCGGCCTGTTCGATCTGGTCGAGATGGATGCCGCGGCTTTCGAAGCGTTGCGCAAGGCCGAGAGTATCGGCAGGCCCGTGGGCAGCGAGGCGTTTCTGGGCCGAATCGCCGAGAAAATCGGGAAAGCCGTGAAACCACGCAAGCGCGGCAGGCGGCAGGCGGTAATTAGTGCACTGTCACCGTAATTCCTAAGGGGTTTCCGAGACGTGACTCCCAAATCGAGTCCACTGGCAACTACAGGCTTTCAAGCCAACTTCGAAGTTTTTGACCGAGCAACAAGCAAGAGGATATCGAACGTTCACGTTCAGGTGGATCCATGATAATAATAAAGCATATATATAGCCGGGACCTATGGGTTGACGGTAGAATTATTCCTTTGTGGTCTCTTCCAAAGCAAGCGAACATTTACTTAAATATTAGAGTTACAATAGGATTCGATGAAAATTCCTTTGAAGAAGTTTTTGACTCTGCGATTATAACTGGGAGTCTCGTGGAAAAATGCGCAGGAGCCGAGACTGATCCGTATAACGGAAAAGTATTTACATACCCAGAATTTGACCAGAATTTTATAAAAGAAGATATCTATAGCAAGATAAATGCTTGCAATATGTTGGATTTTAGAGACAGTATTTCAGAGCTAGCGAAGATAATGCAATGGGATTTTGAGGGAATGCAGTAAAAATTGGAAACTAACCTCACGTCAAACCATTTGACTCTCACCTCAAGCCAACCTGATCCCGAACAGATCCGCATTGTCCAGCCCCGAAGCCTCGATCACCGCTGCGTCCTGCTGTACACATTGAGCCTGCGCAAAATCTCCCAGACATGCGCCTTCACGGTGGAATTACGGTGAGAGTGCACCCTTAACGCTAAATCAAAACCCCGCCTGATCCCGAAACAACTCCGCGTTGTCCAGCTTCGAAACCTCGATCACCGCCTGCGTGCGGCTATACACATTGAGCTTGCGCAATATCTCCGAGACATGTGCCTTCACCGTGGTCTCGCCCACCTGCAACTCGTAGGCGATCTGCTTGTTCAGCATACCCTGGCGCAGCATCTGCAGGACCCTCAGCTGCTGCGGCGTGAGCCTCGCCAGGCGCTGCACCATATCGGCGCGGTCGGTGCTGTCGGGGTCCGGCGGCTGGCCCTCGTAATTTTCCGGCACATAGACCGCCCCCTCCATCACCGAGCGGATGGCGGCGGCGAGATCGCTCTTCCTCGCCGATTTCGGGATGAAGCCGGCAGCGCCATAGGACAGCGCCTCGGAGATGATCTTCGGCTCCTCGTAGCCGGACACGATCACCACCGGCAGCCGCGGATAGCGGGTCCTGAGCTGCAGCAGCCCTTCGAAGCCGTGCACGCCGGGCATGCTCAGATCGAGCAGCGCGAGGTCGAACGCCTTCGCGCCGGCGAGAAGATCGATCGCCTCGGCGATCGAGCGCGCCTCGACCGTGTCGACATCCGGATAGGCCATCTGCACGGCGCTGTGCAGCGCCTCGCGAAACAGCGGGTGGTCGTCGATGATCAGGAAGCGGGCGCGATCGTTGACGGAGCTCATTGCACAGGTTCGGGCATCGGTTCGGTTTCGGTTGGGCACAGGATAGTCCGGTGACCATGGCCAGATTATTGGCAAATAGTATATCGGCCAATGGTACGGCGCCCAATGGTACGGCGCATTGTCGTTGAAACGACAGTCCGATATGCGCGCGATGGCCCTCAGTCTTGCCCGCCCGTCAAAATCGGCCGAAGGTGCGCACGATTCATGCCAACACTAGAGACAGCCATGCCAGACTACGTCCTTCCGCCGCCGGCGATTGCTTCGGTTGCCGTTGCCGGCTCGGGGGATCGGTTTGCCGTACGCCGCATCTTCTGCGTCGGCCGCAATTACGCCGCGCATGCCCGCGAGCTCGGCAATGACGAGCGCGACCCGCCCTTCTTCTTCACGAAGCCGGCAGACGCTGTCGTCGACAGCGGCGCCGAGATCCCCTACCCGCCGCTGACCTCGAATCTGCACCACGAGATCGAGCTGGTCGTCGCGATCGGCAAGGCCGGCTTCCGCATTCCGCCAGCCGATGCGCTCGCCCATGTCTGGGGCTATGGCGTCGGCGTCGACCTCACCCGCCGCGACCTGCAGGATCAGGCCAAGAAGGCGGCTCGTCCCTGGGACTGGTCGAAGGCATTCGACCAATCCGGGCCTTGCGGCCCGCTGGTTTCGGCCGCGAAAACGGGGCATCCGGAGAAAGGCCGCATCTGGCTCGCCGTCAACGGTGCGGTGAAGCAGGACGGCGACCTTGCCGAACTGATCTGGCCGATCGCCGACATCGTCTCGATCTGCAGCGAGGCGGTGGAGCTTCAGCCCGGCGACCTGATCTTCACCGGCACGCCGGCCGGCGTCGGCGTGGTTCAGGCGGGCGACAGGATCACAGGCGGCGTCGACGGCATCGGCGCCGTCGAGGTGACCATCGGGCAGCCGAGGCGATGAGCGACCTCGTCCTTCACAACTACTACCGCTCCTCCACCTCGTATCGGGTGCGGATTGCGCTGGAGATGAAGGGTCTGAGCTACACCTATGTGCCGCATCATCTGCGCCATGGCGAGCATCTCGAAGCCGCCTATCTCGCGGTCAACCCGCAAGGGCTGGTGCCGGCGCTGGTTCTCGACGACGGCACACTTTTGACCCAATCGCTGGCGATCATCGAATATCTCGACGAGATCGCGCCCGAGCCGCCGCTGCTGCCCAAGGATGCGCTGGGCCGGGCCCGCGTCAGGATGCTGGCGCAGATGATCGCCTGCGACATCCACCCGGTGAACAATCTGCGCGTGCTGACTTCGCTGCGCACCCTGTTCGGCGCCGGCGACGAGGATGTCGTCAACTGGTTCCGCCACTGGGTGAACGAAGGTTTCCAGCCGCTTGAAAAGATTCTGGCCTCCTCGCCCGAGACCGGCCTCTTCTGTCACGGCGATACGCCGGGCCTGGCCGATATCTGCCTCGCCGCGCAGGTCATCAACAATGCCCGCTTCGGCGTCGACATGACGCCCTACCCGGTAATTGCGCGCATCAACGCCGCCTGCATGGCGCTGCCGGCGTTCCAGAAGGCTGCGCCGCAGAACCAGATCGATGCCGAATAACACGCTGAAGGACCTCCTATGAAAGCTGTCGTCTTCGAGAAATTCGGCGAGGCGCCGACGATCCAGACCGTGCCCGACCCGAAACCGGCCGCCGACGGCGTGGTCATCAAGGTCGAGGCGACCGGCCTTTGCCGCAGCGACTGGCACGGCTGGATGGGCCATGACGACGGCATCACCCTGCCGCATGTTCCCGGACATGAGCTGGCGGGCGTCGTCGTCGCCGCCGGCAAGCAGGTCAGCCGCTGGAAGGCCGGCGATCGCGTGACGGTCCCCTTCGCCGTCGGCTGCGGGCGCTGCTTCGAATGCACGTCGGGCAATCACCAGGTCTGCGAGCACCAGTCCCAGCCGGGCTTCACCGGCTGGGGCTCGTTTGCCGAATATGTCGGCATCGAGCACGCCGACACCAATCTCGTGCGCCTGCCCGAGGAGATGGAATTCGCCACCGCCGCCAGTCTCGGCTGCCGCTTCGTCACCTCCTTCCGCGCTATCGTCGACCAGGGCCGGGTGACGCCCGGCGAATGGGTGGCCGTGCATGGCTGCGGCGGCGTCGGCCTGTCGGCGATCATGATCGCCAGCGCCATGGGCGCGAACGTCATCGCCATCGACCTCACCGACGAGAAGCTGGACTTCGCCAAAAAGATCGGCGCGGTGGCGACGATCAACGCGTCGACGACGCCGAGCGTGGTCAAGGCCGTCAAGCAGATCACCAATGGCGGCGCGCATATGTCGATGGACGCGCTCGGCCATCCGACCACTTCGTTCAACTCGATCGCCAATCTGCGCCGGCGCGGCCGCCACGTTCAGGTCGGGCTGATGCTGGGCGAGCATGCCCGCCCGCAAGTACCCATGGACAAGGTGATCGCCTTCGAGCTCGAAATCCTCGGCAGCCACGGCATGCAGGCCTACCGCTATGCCGCGATGATGGACATGATCCGCACCGGCAAGCTCAAGCCTGAATTGCTGGTCGGCAAGAAGATCAGCCTCGAGGAAGCACCCGCGGCGCTGATGGCGATGGGCGGCTTCGAGGGCATCGGCATCGGGGTGGTGACGAAGTTTCGGTAGGAAACGGCGCAGTCATTGCTCGGCCGTGCGCAGCGGCGGACCTGGTTTTGAAAACTTCTTCGCCCCGAACACGCAGGCCACCACGCCGAGCGTGACGACGACCATCAGCGGGCTGACCTGCTCGTGCAGCAGTATTGCCGCCAGCGCCAGGCCGAAGAAGGGCTGCAGCAGTTGCAACTGCCCGACGGCGGCGATGCCGCCTTGGGCGAGGCCGCGATACCAGAAGATGAAGCCGATCAGCATGCTGAACAGCGAAACATAGGCAAGGCCGATCCACGCGCCGGAGCCAACGCCGGCGAAGGATGGCGGCAGCGTCGCAAAGGTCAGCGCCAGCATGACCGGCAGTGACAGCGCCAGTGCCCAGCAGATCACCTGCCAGCCGCCGAGCTTGCGCGACAGCTTGGCTCCTTCGGCGTAGCCCAGTCCGCAGGCGATGATGGCAGCCAGCATCAAGCCGTCGCCGACCGGCGACGCGGTCACGCCCTGCGTCAGGGCAAAGCCAGCGACCAAAGCGCTGCCCAGGCACGAGAACAGCCAGAAGGCCGGGCGCGGACGGTCGCCGCCGCGCACGACGCCGAAGATCGCGGTCGCCAGCGGCAACAAGCCGACGAATATGATGGAATGCGCCGAGGTGACATGCTTCAGCGCCAGCGCCGTCAGCAAAGGAAAGCCGACCACAACGCCCAGCGCAACGATGACCAGCGAAACGAGGTCGCTCTGTTCCGGACGCTTCTCGCGAAACAGCAGCAGCAGCGCGATCCCCAGAAGGCCGGCGATAGCCGCCCGGGCCGACGTCAGGAAGGTCGGGTCGAAATCCATCACCGCCACCCGGGTCGCCGGCAGCGACCCGCTGAAGATCAGCACCCCGATGAAGCCGCTGAGCCAGCCGTCAAAACTCTTTTCCATCATCTGCTCCGTTTGCACTTTCCGTACCGGGGCAGGCCATGGCGTTACCAGAGACAATAGGGTACAATTCCAAAAAACTGTAATGGTCTTCGGGAAAGTACAGATGGATGCAAAAGGCCCAAATGCCAGCGGCGCAACCCTCGTCGAAACCGTCATGGCGACGATCCGCCAGCGGATCGCGGCGCGCACGCTGACGCCCGGAGCCCGCCTGCCGTCGATACGGGCCATGGCCAAATCCATGCAGGTTTCGAAATCGACCGTGGTCGAAGCCTATGAGCGGCTTGCGGCGGAAGGCACCATCCGCTCGCGCCCGGGCTCGGGTTTCTACGCCGCCGGCCAGCTTGCGCCGTTGTCGCTGGCCGAGATCGGCCCGCGGCTCGACCGGGCCGTCGATCCGCTCTGGGTCTCGCGGCAATCGCTCGAGGCGGGCGAAGAGATGCTGAAGCCCGGCTGCGGCTGGCTGCCGGCCTCCTGGATGCCGCAGGCCGGCTTGCGCCGCGCGCTCAGAACCGCTGCCCGCGCGGACGATGCAGCGCTTGCCGACTACGGCACGCCGCTCGGGCTGCCGCCGCTGCGCCAATTGCTGGCGCGGCGCATGGCCGAGCATGGCGTCGAAGCCTCGCCGGACCAGATCATGCTGACGGATTGCGGCACCCAAGCCATCGACCTTCTGTGCCGCTTCCTGCTCGAGCCAGGCGATGCGGTTCTGGTCGACGATCCCTGCTATTTCAACTTTCACGCGCTGCTTCGCGCCCATCAGGCCAAGGTGGTCGGCGTTACTGTCACGCCTTCGGGACCGGATATCGAGCTCTTCGCCGAGGCCCTCGCCGAGCACCGGCCGCGCCTCTACATCACCAATTCAGGCATCCACAATCCGACGGGCGCGATCCTGTCGCCGGTCACCGCACACCGACTGCTCAAGCTCGCCGACCAGGCGGACCTCACCATCGTAGAGGACGATATCTTCGCAGACTTCGAACATACCCCTGCCCCAAGGCTCGCGGCCTTCGACGGGCTGCAGCGCGTCATCCAGATCGGCTCCTTCTCCAAGACCTTGTCGGCCTCGGTGCGATGCGGCTTCATCGCAGCACCAGTCGACTGGATGGAAGGCCTCACCGATCTCAAGATCGCCACGACATTCGGCGGCGGGCGGCTGTCCTCTGAACTGGTGCTGACCTTGTTGAAGGACGGCAGCTACCGCAAGCATGTCGAGCAGTTGCGCACCCGCCTGTCGCGCGCCATGGCCGAGACCGCCGGCGGGCTGAAAACGATGGGCATCGTGCCATGGATCGATCAGCCTGCCGGCATGTTCCTGTGGTGCCGGCTGCCTGACGGCATCGACGCCGCCGATGTCGCCCGCCATGCGCTCTCGGACAATGTCGTGCTGGCGCCCGGCAACGCCTTCAGCCTGTCGCACACCGCCGGCCGCTTCATGCGCTTCAACGTCGCGCAATGCGGAGATCAGCGCATCTTCAAGGTCTTGGAAAAAGCGATCGCGGCGTCGCGCCGCAAAGCCGTCACCCTCGCTCGGCTTGACCCGAATCTCGGTAGATCCTAGGCCCGCTTGCGGCGCTCATACATCATCACCAGCGTTTCGGCTGTCAGCGCCGGTTTCTGCTC
The DNA here is from genome assembly GCF_033977145.1 of Mesorhizobium montanum. NCBI lineage: Bacteria > Pseudomonadati > Pseudomonadota > Alphaproteobacteria > Hyphomicrobiales > Phyllobacteriaceae > Mesorhizobium > Mesorhizobium montanum. The sequence goes on from NZ_JAVIJF010000003.1 coordinate 149,359, forward strand.
GCCTTCGATCTCGACGGTATTCTCGGCTTTCATCAGATACTGGCCGGGACCGCGATCCTCCATGGAGAGCAGCGTCGTGCGCAGCCTGATGCGCGCACCGGCTTTTACCGGCGCCAGGAAGCGCACCTTGTCGAAGCCGTAGTTGAAGGCGGCCTGCGTGTTTTCCGGTACGATGCCCATCTCCAGCGCCAGCGCGCCGATGATCGACAGCGTCAGATAGCCATGCGCGATCGTGGTGCGGAACGGGCTATGCCGTTTTGCCCGCTCGGGATCGACATGGATCCACTGATGGTCGCCCGTGCATTCGGCGAACTGGTCGATTCGCAGCTGGTCGACCGTCGTCCAGTCCGACACGCCGAGCTCCTGTCCGGACATCGCGCGCAACTGTTCGAAGGTCGGCGGCGTTTTCCGCCGTGTTTCCGTCATTCCGGCTTTCCCATCACTCTTGCCTGTCTCCCGACCATGAAGCGGCAGCCTCTGTCAATTCGCTGCTTCGCGATTCTCGCCGGTAGAGTTGATGCTTTACGGCAAGCCGAGAACGCGCCGCGCTTGGGCCGGTTGCATCGCATGTCAGTCGATGGTGGGTCCGAAATCGCCGAATGACCTATTTCTTTTCATAGCCGGCACGGATTTCCGCCATTGCACCCCTGATCCGGTCGCGCAGGATTTCGACCGATTCGGTGTTGGATTTCCGCACGAGGTCAGCCACTTCGCTGGCATTCTTCAGCGTCGTCTCGAACGACCTGCGGGCAAATTCGGCCTGCTTGCTCATCAGGTCCTGCGGATTGCCGGGCGTCTGGTAGTTCTGCGCCATCCGGGTGATCTCGTGCATGGCGTTCTGCACCATCTCATGCTGCCTCGCCAGCACGGAGGATGCGCCGGCGGCACTTGCTCTTGCCGATCTTTCCAGCGCTTCGAGGTTCTTGCGGTGGTGATCGAGAATCGACTGGACATCGACATTCGGCAGCTTGAGGTCGCGGCCGAACCTGCTGAACATGTCGAGGAACGAGTCGGAATCCGGTTGTCTTGCCATGCTCTGCCTCCCGTTTTGCCGCTTTGCGGCGCCCTCAAGAGCAATTCCAGGAAAAGTGTGTCACGGTTTTCCGTCCGGAATTGCGTAAAACAAAGAGATAGAGCAGTTCGCCGTCTCCGTGGGACGGTGAACCGCTCCAGGGGAGAATAGTACGCGTTGAGCCCGCGTCAATTGACCAGAAATAGCCGCTCCGCCGTATAGAGCGCCAGGCCGGCAAGTCCACCGATGACCATGCCATTGAAACGGATATATTGCAGGTCCTTCCCGATGTTCGTCTCGATCAGCCGCGTCAGTTGCGCCAGGTCCCAGCGCTTGACCTGGTCGGCGACGAATTTCGACACTCCGCTCTTCTGGCTCTCGACGAACGAGGCCAGCGCCACGACAAAGCCCTGATTCATGTCGGCCCTGATCTGAGCGTCGTCGGCCAGATGCCGGCCGACCTCGACGAACATGTTGGCGAGGTGCTCGCGGATCGTCGAATTCGGCGCATTGACGTCCTGCTCGATGAACAGGCGCAGGCTCGTCCATGCATCGCCGGCCAGTGCCCTCACCTCCGGGCGACCGAGAAAATCGCGCTTCAGCTTCTCGGCGCTCCTTGCATATTGCTTCGAGGTCCTGAGCCGCTCGATGAAGCCCAGTGCGAAGCGATCGAATTCCGCGCGCATCGGGTGATCGGGATCGGCCCGCACCTCATCGAGCAACGAACCCGCCGAGGCGACGATCTTCTTCAAGAGATAGGCATCGGCGCGGAACAGGTTGAACAGCGACGGCAATTCCTCGCGGATCTTTTCGCGCATTGTCGCCAGCGCCTGCTCGTCGTTGAGAAAACGCCCGACGACCCGAGTGAATTCGTCGAACAGCTTCTGGTGACGGCGGTCGTCGGTCAGCGCCGACAGCAGATCCGCCGCAAGCGGCGCCAGCGGCACCTTTTCGATCTGCTCCAGCATGCGGCTGGTGACGAAGTCGCGCAGGCCCGATTGCTCCACCGCCGTCAGCGTCTGCGGCACCAGCCGCGCGACGAATCGCGACAGGTCGGCGGCGCGCTCGGCATCGGCCAGCCAGTCGGCGACCAAAGCGGCGAAGTCGACCTCGGCGAGCTTTTCGCGCACCGGCTCCGGCGCCAGGAAATTGGCCTCGATGAAGCGGCCGAGATTGTCGGCGATGCGGTGCTGGTTCTCCGGAATGATGGCGGTGTGCGGGATCGGCAGCCCGAGCGGCCGCCTGAACAGCGCCACCACGGCATACCAGTCGGCGATGCCGCCAATGGTTGCCGCCTCGGCGAAGGCCGCTACGAAGCCGAGCCACGGATAGGCGGCCTGGAACGACTTGGCGAGCGCGAAGACGAGCACGCAGAGCGCGAGCGCTGCGGCGGCGATGAATTTGGTCCGCCGCAATGCCGAAAGCTTTGCCTGTGCGTCGGCGTCGAATCGAACCGGCGCGAGAGCCGGAGCTGATTGTGACATGGAAAGGCCGTTCCCTGTTTGCACCTGCACTTATCTAGTGCCTGGGTCCGTGAAACGCCCGCTCGAAGCTTGGGACGGCATATCGGGCTAACATACGCACCGGCTGCACAAAAAGTTGACACGATTATTCAGCTATGTGGCGGTCCAGTCTGGAATTGTTCCAAACTATGGGCCATATTCGGCTCAAGCTAATATTTCGCGAGGATACCATGCGGCTCACGCGCCAGACCAATTATGCGATGCGCATCCTGATGTATTGCGCCGCAAATAGCGACAGGCTGAGCCGCATCCCCGAGATCGCCGCCGCCTATTCGGTGTCGGAACTGTTCCTGTTCAAGATCCTGCAGCCGCTGGTCGAGGCCGGCCTGGTCGAGACCGTTCGCGGCCGCAATGGCGGCGTGAGGCTCGGCCGCCCGGCCGAGCAGATCAACCTGTTCGATGTCGTGCGCGTCACCGAAGAGAGTTTTGCCATGGCCGAATGCTTCGAAAACGATGCCGCCGAATGCCCGCTGGTCGACAGCTGCGCCCTGAATTCGGCGTTGCGCGAGGCGCTCAATGCCTTCTTCGCCGTGCTCTCCCGCTACACGATCGCCGACCTCGTCGCTGCGCGTCCGAACGTGCGCCATCTGCTCGGCATCGACCTTCTGGAGCAGCGCGCGCCCGCTGCTTAGGCAGCCGATTGCGGCAACACGAACGGCACGCTTCCGGCAGGCAGCGCGCCGACCTTCAGGTGGCAGTCGAACACCTTTTCGATCAACTCGTCATTCAGCACGTCTCGCGGCGAGCCGGCGGCAGCCAGCTCACCACGATGCAGCACGAAAATGCGGTCGGCATACATCGCCGTCAGGTTGAGGTCGTGCAGGATCGCCACGACGCCGCCACCGCGCCGGGCGAAATCGCGCGCGATATTCATGATGATGAGCTGGTGCTTGATGTCGAGGCTGGAAACCGGCTCGTCGAGGAAAAGATAGCGCGGCCTGCCCTCCAGCACCGGCGCCCAGACCTGGCACAGCACACGGGCAAGCTGCACGCGCTGCTGCTCGCCGCCGGAAAGCTCCTGGTAGAAACGGCCGGCAAACCCGTCGAGGTCGACACGCGCCAGCGCCCGCTCCGCCAGGTGCGCATCCTCGCCGGGCAGCACCCCGGAGCGCCCGCCGATCAGGCCAAGGCGCACGATCTCTCGCACGGTGAAGGGAAAGGACAGCGCTGTGGCTTGCGGCAGCACGGCACGCAGAGTTGCCGCCTCCACCGGCTTCATGGCGGACAGGTCGCGGCCATTGAGCGCCACGGTGCCGCTATAGGCAAGCTCGCCGGTCAGCGCCTTTAGCAGAGTCGTCTTGCCGGAGCCGTTCGGCCCGACGATGGCCGCGACCGCGCCGGGCCGCGCCGCGAAGTCGACATGCGACACGATGCGCTTGCCGCCGATCGCCACCGAGATGTCGCGCGCTTCGATCATCGGGACCTCACAAATCGACGATGCCGCGCTTGCGCAGCAGGATCCACAGGAAGAAAGGCGCGCCGGCGACCGCGGTGACGATGCCGATCGGTAGCTCGGCCGGAGCGACGATGGTGCGGGCGACCGCGTCGGCGAGCAGAAGCAGCGAAGCGCCGAGCAGGGCCGACGCCGGCAGCAGATAGCGATTGTCCGGGCCGATCGCCAGGCGCAAGACATGCGGCACGACGATGCCGATGAAGCCGATGCCGCCGCTGACCGCGACCGAAGCGCCGACCGCCGCCGATACGCCGACGATGGCCGTGTATTTCAACCGCTGCACCGGAATGCCGAGATGGCCCGCCGTCGCCTCGCCCAGCGCCAGCGCGTTGAGGCCGCGCGCCAGGAACGGCATCGCGGCCAGCGCCAGCACGATCACGGGCCCGACGGTGCCGATCTTCGGCCATGTCGCGCCGGCAAGCGAGCCGAGCTGCCAGAAGGTCAGGTCGCGCAGCTGCCGGTCGTCGGCCATGAAGATCAGGACGCCGGTCAGCGCCATGGAAAGCGCGCTGATGGCGATGCCGGCAAGCAGCATCGTGGCGACCGACGTCCTGCCCTGGCGCGTGGCGATGGCATAAAGCAGGAATGTCACTGCGAGACCGCCGAGGAATGCCGCCAGCGGCAGCGCGAGTGTGCCAAGCGCCAGCGTAACCGGCGCAAGCCAGGTGGCGCCGAGCACAATGATCGCCACCGCGCCGAGGCTGGAGCCGGCGGACACGCCGATCAGGCCGGGATCGGCGAGCGGATTGCGGAACAGCCCCTGCATCACCGCACCGCAGACGGCGAGCGCGGCGCCGATCAGCACGCCGAGTAGAACGCGCGGCATGCGGATGTCATAGACGATCAGCCGGTCGCGGGCCGCAAGCGCCGCATCGGCAGGCATGGCGCCCGTAAACCAGTCGCGGATGACGCGAATGGCGGACGCGTCGGAAGCGCCCGACGTCAGCGACAGGACCACGGAAAGCGCGAGCGCCAGGCACAAAAGCAGGATGACAAGCCTTGCCTGTGCCGAGCGATCGCCATCGGCTATCATCACCCTGCCCGCGGCGCCGGCAATGGACTGTTCCGTCATCGCCGCTCAGTCCGTGACCTGATTGCCATAGAGCGAGACGGCGAGATCGTGGATCGCATCGGCCGTGCGCGGCCCGAAGCCGAGCAGGTAGCCGCCATCCATGCTGATCACCTTGCGGGTCGCACCCGCCGGCGTCGAGGCGATTGACGGGTTGGCGAACAGCTCGTCCCCCAAGATCGGCGGCCCGGCATTCTTCATGCTCAGGATCACGTCCGGCCTGGCGGTGACGATCGCCTCGTCCGACATCTGCTTGTAGCCGGAAAAACCTTCGACCGCGTTGACCGCACCGGCAAGCTTGACGATGCCGTCACCGGCCGTGTCGCTGCCCGCGGCAAGGATCTTGCCGCCCTGTGCCGACAGCACGAACAGGATGCGTTTGCGCTTCTTGATCGAGGCCGTCTGTTTTTCCGCCGCCGTCAGCTTCTTATCTGTCTCCACGGCGAGCTTCTCGGCCTTGGCGTCGACGCCGAGCGCCTTGCCGACAATGCGGATCTTTTCGACGATGCCTTCATGGCTGTAGTGCTCGGGCACCTCGATGAAAGGCACGCTCGACTTCTTCAGCACGTCGACCGCCTCCTTCGGGCCGCTGGCATGCAACGCCAGGATTCCGGTCGGATTGACCGACAGGACACCCTCCGGGGACAGCGCCCGCATATAGCCGACATCGGGCAGCTTGAGCGCTGCCTGTGGGAAATAGCTCGTCGAATCGCGAGCCACGAGACGGCCTTCCTCGCCGAGCGCATAGACGATCTCGGTGATCGAGCCGCCTATGGAGGCGATGCGCGAGGTGTCGGAGAAGACGGCCACCCGTTCGTTGGCCCCGGCCGGCGGCGCGGTGAACGCAAGCAAGACGCCGAGCATCGGCGCAAGCGCCGGACGAAAACGGACAACAACACGCATTGAGTCTTGCCTTATGCAGCGGTCGGATTGGCAATGCGGGGCAGGTTCTCGGCCAGCAAGCGCCAGTCTTCGCGCTCGCTTTCGCCCTCATGGCGCTTGCCGAAGAGCTGGATGATCATGCCGCCATTGGCGTCATAAGCCTCGAGCGAGGTGACATGGCCGTCCTTGATCGGCTTTCGCACCGCCCAGACTTCGTGGATGTGATCGGTCCTCAGATGCAGGTGGAAGGTCTCGTCGAGCACATTGATCCACGGCCCCATCGGCTTGACGGACTTGATCGGGCCGGAATGGATCTGGATGCAGCCGCGATTGCCCACGAAGCACATGATCGGCGTCTCGCCTTCCGCCGCGTGGTGGAATATGGCGCTCACGGCGTCATTGTCGAGCAGCCAGGCATAGTCCTGGCCGACCATGCGCACCGCCTCGCGGCGGCTGAGCTTCAGCGTCTTCAGCATGCCGAAGAACTGGTGCACGTCGGTCATCCTGCTCCAGCGGTCGCGCAAATCATCGATCGAGGCATCCGACCCTTGCGCTTCCCCCTCTCCTTCCGCGGCGCTTAGGAGGATCGCGGCGGTCGGCTCCTGGTTCGACGATTCGAGGCTCGCCACCAGCTTTTGGTACGCATGGAGGTTCGACGCCGGCCGCAGGTGCACCTTGTGCACGGCCTCGCCCGCGGCATCGAAGAACTGCAGGCTGCGGCGGATTTCGCCGCCGTCGCGCTTTTCGACGGCAAAGCCATGCGCCCAGACCTTCGGGAAGATGCGCAGGTCGATGTTTTCGCCCAGCACCATGGCGTTGTGATTGCCGGTGACGACCTTGTCGTAAACGCCGATCTTCTCGTGCACGGCGCTTTCATTGCGGGTCAGCGCCATCACCTCGCCGACCGCCTCGAGGCCGGTCAGCAGATCGTTGACGCGCGGCTCGACGCGGACAGTGCCGACGCCGCAATGCGCCACGACCAGTTCCGCTTCCGACATGCCCAGTTGAGCGGCAAGATCGCGCTCCCGCATTTTCGGATTGTCTTGGCCTGCCCGCCGGATCTCTTCCGGCGAAGGCTTAACGCGCTGGTCCATGTCGTCCACCTGTAATGCCTGATCTCTGCTCGTCTAACGCCTGCCGATTCCGATCACTTGTTGAGGATCAGCTTGCCCTGGCGCGTAATCTTCAGGCGGTAAAGCGCGCCATGATGCTCGATGCCGATCTCGTGCTCGCCCTGGAACAGCGTGTTGCTGGACAGCGTCCTCACCGCCATCGGCACTCTTTCGTAGCGCATCTGCGCGTCGTCTGGACGGCGGACGCGATAGCGGAAATCGTTGGGATTGTGCGTGTTCATCGGGTCGGTCCCTTTGCTCTGCCGGCCACTTGCCGGCTGCCTCGTGAAATGCCGATTAAATTCTTGACTAGAATAGTCATGTTTACTAGTCAGTGCATTACCGGACTAAATGAGTCAACATTTAAGACGCCGGACATGATCAAAATTTCGAGCGAGCCCCTGGCCAGCCAGCTACGAGCCTGAAATTTGGAGTTGGGGCATGGGGTTGGTGACTTGGGGACGGACGGGCCTGGCGGGCGATAGTGCGGGACCGGGCTTCCGATCGATTGCAAAGGCAATCGCCGCATCGATGGCCGGAGCGGCGGCGATCGCGCTCGGCGCGCCGGCCGCGCAAGCTCAGCAGGCCCCGCAACCGGCGCCCAACCAGCAGCAGTCCGATCAAACGATGAAAGCGGACGAGAAGGCTTCCGGCGATGTCACCCTTCTCGACAAGATCCTCATCATCAGCCGTACCGGCGAAACGGCGATCCAGTCGCTGGCTTCGGCCAGCCATGTCGATCAGGAACAGCTCGACCGCCGCATGGCGACCACGCCGAACGAAATGCTGCTCGGCGTGCCGGGCGTCACCGTCCAGGCCGACGCGCGCCGCGTCTCTTCGAGCATCAACATCCGCGGCTTGCAGGATTTCGGCCGCGTCGCGGTGATCGTCGACGGCGCCCGGCAGGATTTCCAGCGCTCGGACCACGGCACGCAGTCGACCTTCTATGTCGACCCCGAGCTCATCAAGTCGGTCGATGTCATCCGCGGCCCGGTCGCCAACACCTACGGCTCCGGCGCCATCGGCGGCGTCGTCTTCTTCGACACCAAGGACGCGGCGGATTTCTTGAAGCCGCAGGAGACCTGGGCCGCCTCGCTGACCGGGCGCTACGAAAGCAACGGCAAGGGCTGGACCACCAGCGCCACCGGCGCCTACCGGATCAACGAGAACTGGGACGCGCTCGGCAACATCGTCTACCGCGACTACGACAACTACAAGAACGGCGGCGGCGACACCGTTGCCGACACCGGTTTCGATGTGCTGAGCGGCCTGCTCAAGACCTCGATCCGCCCGACGGAAAACAGCGAGTTGAAGCTCGGCTGGATCGGCTCCAGCGACGGCTGGACGGAGACCAGCGGCGGCGTGCCGGCCAATGACGTCGACCTCAAGTCGAACACCTTCACCGCCCGCTACAACATCACCGACGAGGCCAAGAGCTGGCTCGACCTCCACATCAACGCCTCCTACAACAAGACGGTTCTCGACCTGACGACGCTTGTCCCGCAGAACCGCTTCGATCCGGTCACCGGCCTGCCCGTGGTGCTGCCGGTCGGCTCGCTGTCCACCTTCGATGTCGGCACGACCGGCATCGACATCTGGAACACGTCGCGTTTCGAGACGGCGAGCGTCGCGCATGAACTGACCTATGGCGGCGACTGGGTCGGCGACGATGCGGAGACCGGCGGCACAGCCGGCGGCGACAGCTTCTATACGCCATCAGGCAAGCGCAACGTCTCCGGCGCCTATGTCCAGGACAAGCTGACCTGGGAATGGCTCGAAGTCATTGGCGGCCTGCGCTACGACAATTACAGCCTGAAGGATTCCGAGCACCAGACATCCGGCGACCGGGTCTCGCCACGCATCACCGTCGGTGTCACGCCTTTCGAAAGTGCCGGCCTGACCGGCCTGCAATTCTATGGCACCTATGCGGAAGGCTATCGCTCGCCCTCGCTGACGGAGACGCTCATCAGCGGCAACCATCCGGCCGGCGTCAGCTTCCCGTTCCTGCCCAACCCGAACCTGAAGCCCGAGACCGGCAAGACCGTCGAGTTCGGCGTCAACTACAAGCAGAACGACATCATCGAGGGCGGCGATGCGCTGCGGCTCAAGGCCGCCTACTTCAACAACAATGTCGACGACTATATCGACGGCGTGACGCTCTCGCCTTTCGACCCGACCAGCGGCTGCCCATTCGGCCCCGGCATTCCGATCTGCTTCCAATACCAGAACTTCGCCAAGGCCAAGATCGACGGCTTCGAGCTCGAAAGCGTCTACGACGCGGGCTGGGGTTATGCGGGGCTGTCGGCCTCCATCATCAACGGCCACACCATCTCCTACGAAGGCGAGCGGGCCGATCTGGCCACCATCCCCTCCTCGCAGGTGACGGCGCAGCTTGGCTTGCGCTTTCTCGAGGACAAGCTGACCGTCGGCGGCGAAGTGCAGTACAACGGCAAGCCCAAGGGCAATCCGGTGGCCAAGGACTATACGCTGGTCAATGCCTTCGCCAGCTACCAGGCGACCGGCAATCTCAAGCTCGACTTCCGCGCCGACAATCTGTTCGACGTCAAATACACCAACCCGCTCAACGGAAGCACGACCGCCGTCCTCTACGAACCGGGCGTCACGCTGAAGCTTGCGGCAACCATGCGCCTTGGGGGCTGAGGAATGACCGACTTGACGATATCGCTTCGCCTCCTGACCTCGGCGCTGGCGATGTCGCTTGGCCCGGTGCCGGCGTGGGCGCAGTCCGCGCCGGCCCCAGCTCCAGGTCCGGCTGGCAACCGATCTTGATTTGACAATTCCTTGTCACGTACGGCAGGTCTCGGCGCGAGATATGCAGGACATCGATCACCCCTCCGACGCAGGCAGCGAATTGGCGGTCACGCCGGCCGAGCAGCTCGTGCAGCCGCGGCCATTGGCCGGGCATCGCAGATGGCCGGTGGCGATCATCGTCTCCGGCCTGCTCCATGGCGCCGCGGCGGCGGCGTTTCTGATCGCACCTGCCGGGACATTCGACTCCACAGACGCCATTCAGGCCGAGGGCACCGACCAGTCCGGCGCCAACGCCACGGGCAGCGCCTTGGAGGATCAGGCGTCCGGCGCGGTGGATGTAACCCTGGTGGCGGATCCGCAGCCGGCGAAACCTCAGGCCGTCCAGCCAACTCCGCCGGCTGAGACGCCGCACCCCGCCTCCGCGCCGGATATCCTGCCTGCCGCCACACCGCGCCAAGATGGTCAGAGTGTTCCCACGGCCAGCGAACCGACGCCCGCGATCAAGCCACAAAGCGCCGAAGCGCGCCCTGCCGAGCCCGAGCAGCCACCGGTGCCAAGCGCGAGATCGAGCGCACCAGCCGGATCGGCAGGGCCAAGCCAAACCGTTGAACCGCGTGGCACGGCGGATGGCGATACACGCGATGCGCCGGTCATCGCCAGCAAGGGCAAGATAAAAGCCGCTGCCGGCAATGCCCTGGAATCGCGCTATAGCGGTGAAATTCAGAAAAAGCTTGCCCGTGCCAACCGTCGCGTTTCGAAATCGGTCCAGGCGCAAGCTCGCAACAATGCCAGGGTGGTTTTCATTGTCGCGGCCGACGGCAGCATCAGCGACTTGCAGCTCGCCGAAAGTTCAGGATCCGCCGAGCTCGATGAATTCGCTTTGACGCTGGTGCGCAAGCAAGCCCCGTTCCCTCCCATTCCACCCGAGACGGGAAGGTCGAGTTGGCTGTTCAAAGCGCGGATCGGCCCCTTTTAGAGCCTGCCGTTGAGGCCGCCTCGAATGTCGGAATCGTCCATTTCGAAAGGAAACCAATGTACATCGCCATGAACCGCTTCAAGGTCCAGAACGGCTCCGAAGAGGCCTTTGAGGACGTCTGGAAGAACCGCGATTCCAGCCTTTCCGAAATGCAGGGCTTTAGGGAATTTCATCTGCTGCGCGGTCCCGTCAACGAGACCGACGGCTACACGCTCTTCGCCTCGCACACCGTCTGGGCAAGCCAGGAGGATTTCGTCACCTGGACGAAGTCCGAGAATTTCCGCGCCGCCCACCGCAATGCCGGCGGCTCGAAGGTGCACTATCTCGGCCATCCGCAGTTCGAAGGGTTTTCAGTCGTCGAAGGCGCCTGAGACGCCGCTATAGCTCGGCGGCGGCTCTTGGTCTTTCTGCCTATTACGCGGCTGCAAGCAGGCTGGCATTGCCGCCTGCCGCTGTCGTATCGACGCAGACCGCGCGCTCATGGGCGTAGGCCGCCGGGTTGAGCACTTCGCTGACCAGCGGCACGATCGGCCCGGAGCGCTCGGCAATCACCTTGCGCACGATTCGCGCCGCTTCCGGCGTGCCGGAGAAGGCGACGACATCGACGCGCAGCGAGCGCGCCTCGACCGGATCGGGCCGGCCGTCGATGGCCGCGAGCGGCAGGCCCTTGCCGGTGAGCGCCGACAGCGCCGCAGGCGCACCCGGCGCCACCGCCAGCACGGCATTGCCGGCCGCGAGTGCCTGGATCGTCTGGGAAAGCAGCGTCTCTGCGTCGGGGCCAAGGCAAAGCACGCGGCCGCGCGGCGACAGCGACAGCGTGTTGGCCTCGCCGGTCGGTCCGGGCAGGTCGACCTGGCCGAAATCGAGACTTGCCGCGGCAGCGATTGCCGCCGCGCCCTTGCCGCGCAGATGCTTCCTCAAGATCGCCACGCGATCCGGCCGCGTCGACCAGCCGCCGAGCGACGGATCCGGCAGATTGTCGGCAAGTTCGGTCGCGGTCACCTTATGGCCTTCGCCAACCTCGGTGCCGGCTTCCGGCCCCTTGCGGAAGCGGCGCAGGTAATGCGGCCCGCCGGCCTTTGGCCCGGTGCCCGAAAGCCCCTCGCCGCCGAAAGGCTGCGAGCCGACGACGGCGCCGATCTGGTTGCGGTTGACATAGATGTTGCCAGCATGGATGCCGTCGACGAAATGCTGGACACGGCCTTCGATGCGGGTGTGCAGGCCGAAGGTCAGGCCGTAGCCCTTACGGTTGATGGCGGCGATCACCGCGTCGATCTCATCGGCATCGAAGGTCGCGACATGCAGCACCGGGCCGAACACCTCGCGCTCCATCTCCTCGATGCCTTTGACGCGGAAGACATGCGGCGCGACGAAGCGGCCATTCTTCGGCGCTTCCAACCTGGCAATCAGCCGGCCCTCCAGTCCCTTCTTCGCGCAATAGTCGCTGATCGAGGCTTGCGCCTCGTCATCGATGACCGGACCGACATCAGTCGAGATAGCCCAAGGATTGCCGATATTGAGCGCTTCCATCGCGCCCTTCAGCATCTCCAGCATCTTCTTCTCGACGTCCTTCTGGACGTAGAGCACGCGCAGCGCCGAGCAGCGCTGGCCGGCGCTCTGGAAGGCGGAGGCGAGGATATCGCGCACCGCCTGCTCCGGCAGCGCGGTGGAATCGACGATCATCGCATTCAGGCCGCCCGTCTCGGCGATCAGCATGGCGTCGGGCGCCGCGGTTTCCGCCAACTGCTTTTCGATCAGCTTGGCGACCTCGGTCGAGCCGGTGAAGCAGATGCCGGCAATGCGCGGGTCGGCGGTGAGCGGCGCGCCGACCGACGGGCCGTCGCCCGGCAGAAGCTGGATGACATCCTCCGGCACGCCGGCCTCGCGCAGCATTTCGACGGCGCGGAAGGCGATCAGCGGCGTCTGCTCGGCGGGCTTGGCAATGACCGAATTGCCGGTGACCAGCGCCGCGGCGATCTGGCCGGTGAAGATCGCCAGCGGGAAATTCCAGGGCGAGATGCAAACGATCGCGCCGCGCGCTTGGGTGCCCGCCTCGGCATTCGCCGCCTCGGCGGCGTAATAGCGCAGGAAGTCGACCGCCTCGCGCACTTCGGCGACGCCGTCGGCCAGCGACTTGCCGGCCTCGCGGGTGGCAAGGGCGAAGAACTCCGCCGCATTGGCCTCATAGAGGTCGGCGGCGCGGTTGAGGATCGCGGCGCGCTCGGCAACCGGGCGCTTTGCCCAGGCGGGCTGGGCATCGACCGCAAAGCGCACGGCGGTCGCCACCTGCTTGGCCGCCGCCTCATGCACCGTGCCGACGACCTCGTCGGGCTTGGCCGGATTGACGATCTGGCGCGGCTTGCCGTAGCCGGCGGCGCGTGTGACCGGCTTGGCGTGCCAGCGGTCCGCTGCTGCGAACTCCGCCCTTGCCTTGTCGACGGCCGCAAGCGTCACCGGATCGGTGATGTCGAAGCCCTTGGAATTGCGGCGTCCGGCGCCAAAGATCACGGCGGGACGCGCGATAGCGGGATTGGCGGCGGGACCCTGTGTCTCGATAGTCGCGAGCGGATCGCGCGCGATCTCCTCGGGCTCGACCTCCTCGTCGGTCAACTGGTGCACGAAGGAGGAGTTGGCGCCGTTTTCCAGGAGCCGCCGCACCAGATAGGCGAGCAGGTCCGAATGGGCTCCGACCGGCGCGTAGATGCGGCAGCGCGTGCCTTCGGCCTTGCGCACCGTCTCATGCAGCGCTTCGCCCATGCCGTGCAGGCGCTGGAACTCGAAGCTGTCGCGATCCTTCGCCATCGACAGGATGGCAGCCACGGTGTGGGCATTATGCGTGGCGAACTGCGGATAGACGCGGTCCGTCATCGACAGCAGCTTTTTCGCGCAGGCGAGATAGGAAACGTCGGTGTTCACCTTGCGGGTGAAGACAGGATAGCCGGTCAGCCCGAGCGTCTGCGCACGCTTGATCTCCGTGTCCCAATAAGCGCCCTTCACCAGCCGCACCATGATCCGGCGGTCATATTTTCTGGCCAGCGCGTAGAGCCAGTCGATGGCGAATGCCGCGCGCGGCCCATAGGCCTGAACGACGACGCCGAAACCGTCCCAGCCGGCGAGTTCCGGCTCGGCCAACACCTTCTCGATGACGTCGAGCGACAGGTCCAGCCGGTCGGCCTCCTCGGCGTCGATGTTGAGGCCCATGCGCGAATGCCGGGCGGCAAGCGCCAGCGACAAAAGCCGCTCGGCCATCACCGGCAGCATTTTCTCCAGCTGCGCCACCTCGTAACGCGGATGCAGCGCCGAGAGCTTGACCGAAATACCGTGATTGTAACGGATGTCGGGGCCGTTCGAGCCGGAATCGAGCGACGAGATAGCATCCGCATAGGCCTTGTGATAGCGCAGCGCATCGGCCTCGGTACGGGCTGCCTCGCCCAGCATGTCGAACGAGTAAAGATAGCCCTTCTGCGTCATCGGCCGGCCGCGCTTGACCGCCTCGGCGATGCTGCGGCCGAGCACGAACTGCTCGCCCATCTCGCGCATCGCCGCTGCAACTGCTTTGCGGATCACCGGCTCGCCGAGCCTTCTCACCATGGCGCGCAGCGTGCCTTCGATGCCGCCCTCGCCTTCGTCGAGCACGCGGCCCGTCAGCATCAGCGCCCAGGTCGAGGCGTTGACGAAGATCGAGCTCGAACCACCCGAATGCGCGGACCAGTCGTGCGGCGCGATCTTGTCGGCGATGAGATCGTCCATCGTCTCGGTGTCGGGCACGCGCAACAGCGCTTCGGCCAGGCACATCAGCGCCACGCCTTCCTTGGTCGACAGGCCATAGGCCGAGAGAAAAACCTCCATCAGCCTGGGGTCGGTCGAGCCGCGTACCGCGCGCACCAGATCGGCGGCGCGGGCCGAGATCGCCTTGCGCTCCTCCGCCGAAAGCCCCGCCGTGGCAGACAGGCGCTTCACCGCCTCGTCTTCGTCGGGCAGGTAGTTGGCGCGGATCTGCTGGCGGATAGCATCGAGCGGCATGTCGGATCCATGAAAGCGAGCGTTAGGGAGCGGTCTGGCGGCCACCGGACCGAATGGCGCAAGCTAGCACAGCTGCGAATTTCGGTCGGTCCAAAGAAATCGACGGAATGGTCCGTTTGAGCTATCATATAGCTCAATTCTCAATCAATTGAACCGCTATATCGATGACCGAAGACCAATTGGACCGCATCGACCGCAACATCCTGGCCGCCCTTGGGCGCGACGGCCGGCTTTCCATGTCGGAGCTGGCAACCAAGGTCGGCCTGTCGAAGACGCCGGTGCAGGCGCGCGTGAGGCGGCTGGAGAAGGACGGCTACATAAGAGGCTACCGCGCCGTCATCGATCGCGAACGCATGGGCGAAGGCCATGTCGCCTTTGTCCAGGTGAAGCTGTCGGACACGCGCTCGGCGGCGCTCGATGCTTTCAACCGCGCCGTTCAGGGCGTGCCGGAGATCGAGCAATGCCACATGATGGCGTCGAGCTTCGACTATCTGTTGAAGGTCCGCACCACCGACATCGCCGCCTATCGCCGCGTGCTCGGCGAGCGCATCTCGGCCCTGCCCCATGTCGCCCAGACCTCGACCTTCGTGGCGATGGAGACGGTCAAGGACAAGTAGTTCCCCGACACAAGGATTTTGAAAGGTTGCCGTTTATCTTGGTGCAAGATTTTCCGTTCATGTCCGTGAAGTCGGCGCAAACGCCGGGGATTGGTTGAAGCCGCCCCAGCCTCGTCATTCTATGGCGGAGCAAGGAGCGAAGCGACGCGCGCCACGAGTGCGGGGCTCCCTCATCTGATCGATCTCCTCGCTGGTTCTGATCAACGCCTCGGCAATCGCGAATTCCGTCTTCAAGGCCTCGAATTCAGCAACAAATTCCGGGTCGTTAAACCAGTCCTCGGCAGCATCTTCGACGGGAACTGTTTTTCGGTTCATGGGATCACCTCCTACCCCTTTATTCTGACAGCGTCTTCAGGAACGCCACCAGCGCTGCCCGCTCGCGATCGGACAGATCGAGCGGGTGGACCTCCGACACGCCTTCCACGCTGAGCGGCGCCTTCGAATAATGCGCCACTACCTCGTCGAGCGTGGAAAACTGTCCGGCATGCATGTAAGGCGGCCGCGTGGCGGCTCCCCGCAGCGACGGCGTCTTGTAGGCGCGCACGATCTGCGGCCCGTCCTTCACCATGAAGCGCAGCTCGCGGCAGGCGCTTTCGTCGCCGTCACGGAATTTGCCGAGACAGTTGAACGGGTCGGCCTGAACCTGCGCCACCGCATCGACCCGGCCACGGTCCAGCGGCAGACCGTCGACCGGCGGCACACCGGTGTTGTGGAAGGAGTTGTCGGTGAAGCGCGGGCCATTGTGGCAGGTCACGCAATTGGCCTTGCCGATGAACAGTTTCAATCCGAGAATTTGCTCGGGCGAGAACGCGGCGTCGCCTTGCGGCGCTGCGCCGGTGGCCAGATCGATGGCAAAGCGGTCGAAGCGCGTCTGCGTAGGCTCGATCGAGCGCTCGAAGGCGGAGATCGCCTTGCCGATATTGGCGAAGACGCGATTGACGTCGTCGGCCTGGCTGGCGGACATGGCGTTCCACGCTGCCTTCTCGGCGTCGCTGCCGAGCGGGCTGGCATTGGCCGGGACGGTCGAAAGGTCGGGCAGCGGTCCGAAGATGCGCTCATAGCGCTCGCCGAACCGCTTCTTGACGTAATGCGCGAAGGCGGCCCGGTTGCCTGCCTGCTCGAGCGGATTTTCAAGCGGCGTCAGCGCCTGCGCCCACAGGCTGTCGCGCCGTCCGTCCCAGAAGAACCAAGGATTGCGCGCCACGCCGGCCAGCGGCATGCTGCGCCGGTCGGTGCGGCTGACGCCGACCGCCTGCGGCAGGTCGTCCTGGAACTGGCGGTCGATCTTGTGGCAGGTCGAGCAGGAGACCGTGCCGTCGCGGCTCATGCCGGCATCGAAGAACAGCGTCGAGCCAAGCGCCGCAGCCGCCGGCACGTCCGCATATTGGTTGGTGGTGTCCGGTTTGAGCGAAGGCAGCGTGTTCAGCGCCAGCGACGCAATGTTCTTCTTCTCGGCGTCGCTGAACTGCGGCTCGCCGCAGCCGCCCGGCAAGGCGAGAGCGGCCAAGGCCAGCAGGCTTACGACGCTCGCCAGACGCCTCATCGCCCGCTCACAGCACGATGTTGAAAAGAACGGAATCGGAACCGGCCGCCGCCGAGATGGCGAAGCGCAGTTGCCACCAGCCGCTCATCGTGAACTTCACGCCGTCGATGCGGTAGCGCCCATCGCCCAGATAATCGGTCGCCTGCGGACTGGTCGGCAGGCCGTGATCGTGCTGCGGCATCCCGCCGGAAACGGTAATGGCCGCCCCCTCCACCGGCACGCCGGCGGCGGTCTTCAGCGTCAGCAGCCAGGACTGCAGTTCGCCCTGCCGGATGACGCCGCGCTCCGGCTCGAAGCTCGCCACGAACAAGCCGTTCGCCGTCTTTTTCGAGCGCGAAATGTCCGGACCGGGCGCCGATTGCGGCAGCGTCAGATACACGGCGGCCACGATACCGACCAGCAGGGCAGCCAGACCGAGACCCGCAAGAATGTAACGCCATATCGATGCCAAACCCGTTCCTCTTCGGCTGCTAACGTCACGGGCCGCGTATCGCGTCCCGCCCTGCCTGTGGGAAATCGCTTCTGGCGCAAAATTCGGCCTTCGCCAAGCATGGCGCTGCCGGCCGCAAAAAGCTACAGCAACAAAGTCTTAGGAAGGGATAAGCCCGCATGGCCAATGGTGTCGCGTCGATCGGCGAATGCATGCTGGAACTGTCGGGCCAGACCGGTTCGAACTGGCGCATGGGTTTTGCCGGCGACACCTTCAACACGCTCTGGGCATTGCACGCGTTGAGCCCGGACCGGCCCGCGACCTACGTATCGGCGTTCGGCGACGACCCCTTCTCGCGCGACCAGATCGCGTTCTTCGCCGAGAACGGCATAGGGATTGGCAACAGTCCGGTCATTGCCGGCGCACGCCCCGGCCTTTACGCCATCACGCTCACCGGAGCCGAGCGAGCCTTCACCTACTGGCGAAGCGACGCGGCAGCGCGCCAGCTTGCCGCCGACCCATTTGCGCTGACAAAAAACCTTGGAAACCAAGCGCTTGTCTACTTTTCCGGAATCACTCTCGCAATTCTGGATGCGGCCGCGCGCAAAACCCTCCTGTCGGCCGTGGCGACCGCCCACAAGGCCGGCTCGCTCGTCGCCTTCGACCCGAATTACCGGCCGCGTCTGTGGCCAAGCCGCGAGGCGGCGCAAGCCGCGGTCCTGGAGGCGCTCGCCGTCGCCGACATCGCGCTGCCGACCTTTCCGGACGAGCAGATGCTGTTCGGGGATCCGACGCCGCAGGCAACGGCCGAGCGACTCGGCAAGCTGATCGGCGAGGTCGTGGTCAAGAACGGCGAGCAGCCGGCGTTGATTACGCTGAACGGCGCTTCGCAAACCGTTGACGCGGTGCATGTGGCCGCCCCCGTTGACACAACGGGCGCGGGCGATTCCTTCAACGGCGGCTATCTGGCCGCCAGGCTTGCCGGCCACGCACCCGCCGATGCGGCACGCCGCGCGCATCGCGTCGCCGCCGCGGTTGTTCAGGTTCGCGGCGCGCTGGCTCCATTCGAGACACTCAGAACGGCCTTCGATAGTTAAACGCCGTCGAAGCTTAGGCGCGAATTACTTCAATATCGACAAACTTAGGGCAAACGGAACCGATACTCGGTCACCTGATGATAGATCTGCCCCGGCCATAGCGTGGCTTGTGGGAAATAAGGCCGGTTCGGCGCGTCCGGCCAGGTCTGCGCTTCGAGGCAGAGGCCCGAAAACGCCTTGTAGCGGTGACCCTCGAGCCCTGGCGATGTCGGCGCCACATACTGGCCGATATAGAGCTGGAGGCCGGGCTCGGTGGTCCAGACTTCCATCTCGACGCCGGAATCGGCGCCTTGCACCCAGGCCGCCTGGTGCAGCGGTCCCCGCGTGGAGGCCAAGCAGAAATTCAGATCATAGCGAAGCTGCTCGCCTTCCATTTCCATGCGCACCGGCCGCGCCTGCCGGAAATCGTAAGGCGTGCCGTCGACCGGCTTTACCACGCCGGTCGGGATCATCTCGTCATCGACGGGCGTGTAAGCGCCTGCATTGAGCATCACTCGGTGGTCGAGGATGTCGCCGGCCCCGCCGTCGTCGAGGTTGAAATAGGAATGCTGCGCGAGATTGCAGAGCGTCGGTTCCTCGCAGGTTGCCGTCAGCTCCATGCTGAGCGTGCCGGGGATCTTCAGCCGGTAGGTGCAGGTGACATCGAGCGCGCCGGGAAAGCCCATGGCGCCATCCGGGTCGTGCAAAGTCAGCGTCACGAAATCGCGGCCGTGCAATGAGACGGTCCATGGCCGGTGGAAATAGCCCTCCGAGCCGCCATGCAGCGTGTGCTTGCCGAGAAAATTGCGTTCCGTCTGGTAGCGCTTGCCGGCGATGGTGAAACGGCCGCCGCCGATGCGGTTGGCGAAGCGGCCGACGACCGCCCCGAAGAAGGCGCGATCGGTCTCGTAGGGTTCGAAGCGGTCGTAACCCAGCACCAGCGGCGCGTCGTGGCCGGCAAGGCGCAGATCCTGGACGATCGCGCCGAGGCCGATGATGTTGGCGGTAAGGCCGCCTCCCCGGATTGTGAACCGGCGCACGGCCTCACCCGCCTGCGTCGTGCCGAAGACCTCGCCGTCTTTCATCGCCATGCCCGAAATGTCATTTCCCGATCCGTGGATTTAGGCCGGCCACGTGGCATCCGGCAAGGGCAGGCTAAAGCAATTCCAGGAAAAGTGTGACACGGTCGGGCTCGGCGACTTCGCCGTAGCCTTCCGTCCGGAATTGCGTCAAAACAAAGAGATAGATCAGTTCACCGTTTCAACGAAACGGTGAACTGATCCAGACGCCTGCCCCGATCCGTGGACTGCTATCAGAGCCCGAGGCCGCCGATGCAGACATATTTGGTGTCGAGGTAGTCCTCGATGCCCTGATGTCCGCCTTCCTTGCCGAGGCCGGATTCCTTGACGCCGCCGAACGGCGCCTCCGGGGTGGTGATCAGGCCTTCATTGACGCCGACCATGCCGTATTTCAGCCCTTCCATGACCCGGAAGGCACGGCCGAGATCGCCGGTGTAGAAATAGCAGGCAAGGCCGAACTCGGTGTCGTTGGCCAAAGCGATCGCCTGTTCCTCGGTCTCGAACTTGAACACGGGAGCGACCGGCCCAAAAATCTCTTCCTTCATGAAGCGCATTTTCGGGGTGGCGTCGGCGATCACCGTCGGCTGGAAGAACGAACCGCCGAGCGCATGGCGCTTGCCGCCGACGACGACCTTGCCGCCCTTGGACGTTGCATCGGCGATCAGTTCCTCGACCTTCTCCACCGCCTTCTCGTCGATCAGCGGCCCCTGCTGCACGCCTTCCTCGAGGCCGGAACCGACCTTCAATGCATTGCTGGCAGCGGCGAGCCTCTCGACGAACTTGTCATAGACGCCGGCCTGCACCAGGAAGCGGTTGGTGCAAACGCAGGTCTGGCCGGAATTGCGGTACTTGGCGGTGATCGCGCCGGTCACGGCACGATCGATGTCGGCGTCGTCGAAGACGATGAACGGCGCGTTGCCGCCGAGCTCCATCGACACTTTCTTGACGGTCACCGAAGACTTCTGGATGAGAAGCTTGCCGACCTCGGTCGAGCCGGTGAAGGTGATCTTCGACACCAGCGGATTAGCGCAGATCTCATCGCCGATCTCGCCGGCGGCACCGGTCAGGATGTTGACGACGCCCTTGGGGAAGCCGACCTCTTCGGCGAGCGCGCCCCAGGCCAGGCCCGAATAAGGCGTCTGCGTCGCCGGCTTGACCACCGCCGTGCAGCCCGCGGCCAGCGCCGGGCCGAGCTTGCGGGCCAACATCGAAGACGGGAAATTCCATGGCGTGATGGCGGCGATGACGCCGACCGGCTCCTTGGTCACCAGGATGCGGCGGTCGCCCCACGGCGACGGCACGATGTCGCCATAGGTGCGTCGGCCTTCCTCCGCGAACCACAGGATATAGGCCGCGGCAGAGCCTATCTCGCCCTTGGATTCGAACAGCGACTTGCCCTGCTCGATGGTCAAGAGCTCGGCCAGCACGTCCTGATTATCCATCATCGCGTCGTGCAGCTTGCGCAGAAGCTTCGAGCGCTCGAGCGCGGTGGTTTTGCGCCAGCTCTTGAAAGCTTCGCCAGCCGCCTCGATGGCGCGGCGGGTTTCGGCTTTGCCGGCCTTCGGCACGGTGCCGATCTTCAGGCCCGTTGCCGGATTGTTGACGTCGATGGTCTGGCCGCTGTCGGCCTGCACCCATTCGCCGTTGATGAGATTGGCCTGGCGCATGAAATGGCTGGTTTTCTGAAGCATGGTCTGGCCTCCGTTCGGCGCGCTGATCGGGCCGTTTTTCTGGATATCCGTTGGAGCGTGCTGACGAGCCGCACGCCGGCGCATTGCTCTTACCTAGGGAAAGGCGGGCAAGCAATCACAAGATGGCATATAGGGGTTGGGCCAGCAAAAGCGACCCGCGTGTCGGCTTATCGACGCCTATCCGAAGATATGCACGACCACCGTCAACCAGAACGATGTGGTCAGCACCGCGCTTGCGGTGGCAAGCGTCATCTGGTTCGAAGCCAGCGCCTGGCCGGTGTTGAACTGGACGGCGATCAGGTAGGAATTGATGCCCGAAGGCATCGCCGCAACGACGACCGCGACCTTGGCCGTCAGCGGCGGCAGGCCGAGCAGCCAGACGAACGCCAGCACCAGCGCCGGCATCAGGAACAGTTTCAGCCCCGAAAGCGCCAGCGCCGGCCGGATGTTGCCGGAGATGCCCAAGCGCCGCAGGCTGAGCCCCATGGCGAATAGCGCCACCGGCCCGGCCGTGTCGGCGAGCGTGTCGACCAGCCGCTCGACAAGGTCCGGCAGCGGCGCGCCGGTGAGGCGCCAGGCAAGCCCCGCCAGGATCCCGATGATCAACGGGTTGATGAACAGCCGCCTGAGGAAGCTTTTGACGACGCGCAGCGGATGGACCGTCTCGCCGCTGCCGCGTCCGAACATCTCGAACAGTACGATCGAGGCCATCATCATGATCGGCAGGTGGACCGAGACCAGCAGCGACATCACCTCGAAGCCGCTGGCGCCGAATATGCCCAGGATGAAAGGCGCGCCGAGCAGCACGATGTTGGAATAGGCAGAGGACACGCCGCCGACGATGCCGGCGCGTGCATCCCGGCCGAAGACGCGCGTCGTGACCAGGTGGCCCACGGCCCAGGTGATGGCGACGGCCGCAAAATAGGCACCCCACAGCGACCACGGCGTGACGCCATGGAAATCCGATTTGACCATGGTCTGGAACAGAAGCAGCGGCATCGCCACGTTGACGGCGAATTCGGAAAGGCCCTCCCCGCTCGCCGGCTTCAGATAGCCGGTGAGCCCGGCCAGATAGCCGGGCGCCACGAGGCTGAAGACGAAAAGGACGGTTTCGGTGAGCGGCGTCATTTTTTAGGCGGAGACATTTTTCCCGTGATAGGCGAGCCCTGATCGCCATGCAATCGGCGCAATGCGGCGCTCCCCGGCTCCTCCGCTTGTTTTCCGGCCGGCTTTGCGGTCCCTATATGCCAATCACGGCCTTGGCCTCGCTGGGCCGCCAAAGGACTTCTGATGCTGCGAATTGTTCTGGCGCTTTTTCTCCTGGCTGCTGCTCCGAGCCTTGCCCACGCGACCGACGCCGGCTGGGCGCTGCTGCGCGACGGCGGCCATGTCGTGCTGCTTCGCCATACCTTCGTCACCGGGGCTACCGACCCGGCGAATTTCGACATCGACAATTGCGCGACCCAGCTCAACCTGTCGGAGCGCGGCAAGCAGCAGGCAAGCCGCATCGGCGCGCTGTTCGCGGCCCGCGCGGCTCCGATCGGTCACGTGCTCTCCAGCCGCTACTGCCGCTGCCTCGACACCGCCCGCATCGCTTTCGAATCTGAGCCGCAACCTTTCGCGCCGCTCGATCTGCTGAAAGCCGATCCCGCCGCGAAAGCCGCGCAGATCGCCGCGATCATGAAGGAGATCCGCGACTATTCCGGTTCCGACAATCTGGTGCTGGTCACCCATCTCGAAGACATCGAAGCGCTCACCGGCGTGGCGCCGCGCGAGGGTGAGGCCGTCGTGGTGGCGCCGGAGGGGGACGGCCTCAAGGTGCTGGGACGCGTCACTTTCTGACGGCCGGTTATTCATTTTAAGGCGCATTTGTTGCAGAAATGCCACCGGCAGCGTCCGCAAACGCAATTCAAGAAGCTCGGTGCATTGCTTTTGGATTGCGTTCCCAAAGCCGGTATCCCATCTGCGGCCGGCGCATTCGGCCTTTTCCTGCCGGGAAAAACCGATTAGACAGCGCCCGAACAAGATGCGGACAGATTCCGCCCGCAACCGAAGGAAAAGCCCTTGTCCACCACTTTCGAGAAAGTCGCCAAGATCATTGCCGACACCAGCGAGATCGATATCGACACCATCACGCCGGAGAGCCACACCATCGACGATCTCGGCATCGACAGCCTCGATTTCCTCGACATCGTCTTCGCCATCGACAAGGAATTCGGCATCAAGGTGCCGCTCGAGAAGTGGACACAGGAAGTCAATGACGGCAAGGCTTCCACCGACGATTACTTCGTCATGAAGAACCTCTGCGCCAAGATCGACGCTCTGGTCGCGGCCAAGACCGCCTGAACCGGCTCGGGCGCGGCCCTTGACGCGCCCAGCCAGCTGACCCCAAAACAGCCACCATGAGTTCTCACGACAGTTCCCACGACGTCGTCATCACCGGCATAGGCCTTGTCTCTTCGCTGGGAGAAGGCCCTGACGCGCATTGGCGGAAGCTTACGCAGCCTGGTTTCCAGCCGGTGCTCGAGGCTGAGCGTTTCGCGCCCTATACCATCCATCCCCTGCCCGAGATCGACTGGAACCTGCAGATCGCCAAGCGCGGCGACCAGCGGCAGATGGAAACCTGGCAGCGCCTCGGCACCTATGTCGCCGGCCTTGCGCTGGACGACGCCGGCATCAAGGGCAATGACGAGCTTTGCGCGACCATGGACATGGTGGTGGCGGCCGGCGGCGGCGAACGCGACGAAGCCGTGGACGCCGCGATCCTTGCGGCCTCCGAAAGCCGCAACGACCGCGACGTGTTGCTCAACGAGAAGCTGACCACGGAATTGCGGCCGACGCTGTTCCTCGCCCAGCTCTCCAACCTGCTCGCCGGCAACATCTCGATCGTCCACAAGGTCACCGGCTCGTCCCGCACCTTCATGGGCGAAGAAGGCGCGGGCGTTTCCGCCGTCGAGACGGCAGCCGCGCGCATCCGCTCCGGGCAGTCGACCCATGTGCTGGTCGGCGGCGCCTTCCAGACCGAGCATTCCGACATGCTGCTCGGCTATGAGCTAGCCGGTTATCTGCATCGCGGTCCGTGGAAACCGGTCTGGCAACGCCAGGGCAGCGAAGGCGGCGGCGTGGTGACGGGCTCCGGCGGCGCCTTCCTGGTGCTGGAGCAGCGCGCGCATGCGAAAAGCCGCGGCCGCAAGATCTACGCCGAGCTTGGCCCCGTCGTTTCCGGCCGCGCCAGGCGCCGGCGCGGCGAACTGAATGCGGAGATCGCCATGCTGCTGAAGCAGGCCGCCCTTCCCGATGGCGAACTGCTCACGATTTCCGCCGCCTCCGGCGCCCACGCCGCAACAGCGGCGGAGAAGGCATCATTCGACGCGAACCCGGCGCTTGCCGCGCGGGCATTCTCGACGCTGACCGGTCACATGAAGGAAGCGCAGTTCCCCTTCGCCGTTGCACTCGCGGCAATGGCCGTCGACCGAAAGGCCGGTTACCCTGTCTTCGATGCCACAGTGGAACGGCAATTCGAAGGTGCTCCCGCAACCGTCCTTGCAACAGCCATTGGCTATCACCAATTCGAGGGCCTTGGGCTGGTTAAAGCCGCTTAAAGCAATTCCAGGAAAAGCGTGAAACGGCTTTCAGTCCGGACTTGCGTAAAGACAAGGAAGTAGAGCGGTTCGGCGTTTCCGTGAAATGCTGAGATGCTCTAGAAAGAGACGTAAGCATGGCCAATCTCCGCGACCACATGGGCAGGCCGATCGTTGCCGTCACCGGCATCGGCGTGGTGACCTCGCTCGGCGTCGGCAAGGCCGACAATTGGGCGGCGCTGACCTCGGGCAAATCCGGCATCCATCCGATTACCCGCTTTCCCGTCGACCACCTCAACACCCGCATCTCGGGCATGGTCGATTTCCTGCCGTCGAGTTCCAAGGGCGCCAGCCCGCTCACCTACGAGCTGGCCGAGACAGCGGCCCAGGAGGCGGTGTCGGAGGCAGGTCTCGATTCCGGCGATTTCGGCGGACCGTTGTTCCTGGCGTCGCCGCCGGTCGAGCTCGACTGGGCCGACCGCTTCTCGCTCTACAATTCCGACAAGCAGGATAACGGCGCCGAAAGGCTGCTGAGGGTCGCGCGCGGACTGAAGGAACTCGACATCTTCGAAACCACGCAGTTCGGCTCGATTGCCGACCGGCTGGCCGACCGCTTCGGCACGCGCGGTCTGCCGATCACCCTGTCCACGGCTTGCGCATCCGGCGCCACCGCCATCCAGCTCGGCGTCGAGGCGATCCGGCGCGGCGAGTGCGACAAGGCGCTGTCGATCGGCGCCGACGGATCCGCCACGGCCGAGGCGCTGATCCGCTTCTCGCTGCTGTCGGCGCTCTCCACCCACAACGACATTCCCGAGAAGGCCTCAAAGCCCTTCTCCAAGGACCGCGACGGCTTCGTGCTGGCGGAAGGCTCGGGCGCGCTGGTGCTGGAATCGCTGGAAGGAGCCCTTGCGCGCGGCGCGACGATCGTCGGCATCATGCGCGGCTGTGGCGAAAAGGCCGACGACTTCCACCGCACCCGCTCCAAGCCCGACGCTTCGCCCGCGATCGCCGCGGTACGCGCCGTCCTTGCCGATGCGGGCCTGAGCGAAGACGAGATCGACTACGTCAACGCGCACGGCACCTCGACGCCGGAAAACGACAAGATGGAGCACCTGTCGCTGTCGACCGTTTTCGGCGAGCGCATCGGCTCGATGCCGATCTCCTCGAACAAGTCGATGATCGGCCACACGCTGTCGGCCGCCGGCGCGGTCGAGGCCGCTTTCTCGCTGATGACCATGCGCGAAAGCGTCATCCCGCCGACCATCAACTACGACAATCCCGACCCGGCGATCGTGCTCGATGTCGTGCCGAACAAGAAGCGCAACGCCGAAGTCGGCACCGTTCTGTCGAATTCCTTCGGCTTCGGCGGTCAGAACACCTGCCTTGTCATGGCGCGGGAACCGGTCTAAGCGGGCTTTTTCCGCCAATGCATGTCGCGCAAAAGTGAAATCGATTTTGCGACGACGACATGCATAAAACAAAGAACTAAAGCGCACCCGCGTTTTAGTTCAGAACCCGACAGGCCGTATGCGCGCATTGCAACTTATCGAGGACCGCCGCCTTGAAACGGTGGACCTGCCTCCTCCTCCGCCCCCTTCGCTCGGCGAAGTGACGCTCCGCATCAAGGCGGTGGCGCTCAACCATATCGATGTCTGGGGCTGGCGCGGCATGGCCTTTGCCAAACGCAAGCTGCCGCTGGTCGTCGGCGCCGAAGCCGCCGGCGAGGTCGAGGCGGTCGGGCCCGGCGTCTCCAATCTGCTGCCGGGACAATTGGTGTCGATCTACGGCGCACGCACCTGCGGTCTGTGCCGCGCCTGCCGCGAAGGCCGCGACAATCTCTGCGAGCACGTATCGGGCGTCCACGGCTTCCATCTCGATGGTTTTGCCCAGGAGAAGATCAACCTGCCGGCACGCCTTCTCGTGTCTGCTCCTCCGGGCGTGTCCGAGATCGGCGCCGCTGTCGCGCCCGTCACCTTCGGCACGGTCGAGCACATGCTTTTCGACAATGCGAAACTCGAGCCCGGTGAAACGATACTTGTTCATGCCGGAGGCTCCGGCATCGGCAGCGCCGCGATCCAATTGGCCAAGAAGATGGGCTGCACCGTCATCACCACGGTTGGTTCCAACGACAAGATCGACAAGGCCAAGGCGCTTGGCGCTGATCACGTCATCAACTACCGCGAGGACCGTTTCGAAGGCATCGTGCGCAAGCTGACCAAGAAAAAGGGCGTCGACGTCGTGTTCGAGCATGTCGGCGCCGACACTTTTGCCGGTTCGATGCTCTGTTTGAAGCGCGGCGGCCGCCTTGTCACCTGCGGGTCGACCTCGGGCGTGTCGACGCAGGTCAACCTGATGCAGCTCTTCCAGCAGCAGCTGAAGCTGCTCGGGTCCTTCGGCTGCCGCATGGAGAACATGGCCAATGCCATGCAGAAGATGGCGGCCGGCCTCGTTGCCCCGGTGATCGATACCGAGGTGGGTTTCGACGACATCGACGCGGCGCTGAAGCGCATGGAAGGCCGCGACGTGTTCGGCAAGATCATCCTGCGCGTTTCCTAAAGCAATTCCAGGAAAGGCGGATGGTCGGCAAGGTGTTCAGGAAAGCCCGCCGGGACTTCATGTTCCGCTACGGCCGGCGGCTGCGCCAGATGGAGTACTGGCTGGTCGCGCGACTGGCTATGGTATTGCTCTCGCTGCTGCGCCTTCTGCCGCCGGACAGCGCGCTCAACTTCGCCGACCGCATCACCCGCCGCATCGGTCCGATGGTCGGACGCCACCGCGTGGCTATCAATAATCTGCGGCTTGCCTATCCGGAAAAGAGCGACGCCGAGATCGAAGCCATCGCGCTCGACATGTGGGGCAACATGGCTCGCCTCGCGGCTGAGTACATCTTCCTCGACGCGCTGTTCGACTTCGATCCGAACGCCTCGAAGCCGGGCCGGGTCGAGGTTCGCGGCATCGAGCATTTCGTCGAGATCGCCGGCGAGAAGAGGCCGCACATCCTGTTCACCGGTCATCTCGGCAATTTCGAGCTGCTGCCGGTCGCCGCCGCCACTTTCGGCATGAGCATCACGGCGCTGTTTCGTCCGCCGAACAATCCCTACCTCGCCGACTACATTCTGTCGACCCGCCGCTCCTCGATGGGCGGGCTGCTGCCCTCCGCCACCGGCGCATCCTTCGCCCTTGCCGCCATCCTGGAGAATGGCGGCAATATCGGCGTGCTGGTCGATCAGAAATTTTCAGGCGGTGTGGAAACGACCTTCTTCGGCCGCCTATCCCAGAGCAACCCGATGCTTGGCATGCTTGCCCGCCACTATGACTGCGATGTTTACCCCGCCCGCTGCGTCAGGTTGCCGGGCAACCGCTTCCGTCTCGAAATCGAGGACAAGCTGACCTTGCCGCGCACCGAAGATGGCACCGTCGACGTCGCTGCCACCACCCAGCTTCTCACCGATGTGGTCGAACGCTGGGTGCGCGAGGATCCTGGACAGTGGATGTGGTTCCACAAGCGCTGGGAAATCAGCGGCCGTAGCCGCAAGCGCGGGCAGGCGAAGGCGACAGCCGGCCAGTAACCGGCCGGCTCTGCCGCATCGGATCAGTTGGCAACGACGATCCGCGTGTTGCCGAAGCCGGCTTCCTTGACCATCGCATAGAAGGTCGCGGCATTGGCCGGATGCAGGCGCACGCAACCATGCGACGCCGGACGCCCAAGATTTCTGACCGCCCCGGTGCCGTGAATGGCGTAGCCGCCGTGGAAGAAAACCGAATAGGGCATCGGCGAGTTGTCATACTTGCGCGAATACCACATCCGGGCGGTCCATTGCGGCCGGTAGCTGCCGCGCGGCGTGAAGTAGCCCTTGCGCGCGGTCGACACGCTCCAGCGATAGACCACCTGACCGTATTGGCTGACGGTCATGGTCTGCGACGAGACGTCGATATTGGCGACCAGGTTGGCCGCCCGGCTTGCGACAGACATGCCGAACAACGCGGTTGCCAGCACGATTGCCATGAGAACGAACTTTTTCATGCGATCAAACCCCTTTGATTGCCCCCTGCCATTGACGCGATTTTTCCATCTTTCTGCCGGCAGATGCGTTAAGTACCACACACTCGTTGACGAATCGGCCAATCCAATGCGGCGAATTTGAACGATTTTCCCGGTATAGTTGCCGCCGCGGCACGCACCCTTTGAAGTTTAGGTGGAGCGTTGGGCCATTGCCTGGATCGTCGTGTGGCAATGAGCGACTGGCTGCTTGCAAAAGCGCCGCGTTCCTTCTTCAATCCGCCGAATGAATGAACGACTTCTCAAGGCGGTCGAGGATCGGGTCGACGACCTCGTTGCGCTGACCGCGGGCCTGATCCGCTTCCCGACCGTCAATCCGCCGGGTGAAGCCTACGGGCCGTGCGCCGAATTCCTTGGCGCGCGCCTCGGCAAACTCGGCTTCGAGACCGAATTTATCCGCGCCGAGGGCACGCCCGGCGACAGCGATCGCTACCCGCGCGTCAATGTCGTCGCCCGCTTCGACGGCCGCTCGCCCGGCCCCTGCGTGCACTTCAACTCGCATATCGACGTGGTCGAGGCTGGTGACGGCTGGACCGTAGATCCCTTTGCCGGCGTGGTGAAGGACGGCAAGGTCTATGGCCGCGGCGCCTGCGACATGAAAGGCGGTCTGGCGGCCTCGGTCATCGCCGCGGAAGCCTTCATGGAAGTCCATCCCGACTTCCCCGGCGCCATCGAGATATCGGGCACCGCGGATGAGGAATCGGGCGGTTTCGGTGGCGTCGCCCACCTGGCAAGGCTCGGCTATTTCTCGAAGCCGAAAGTCGACCATGTCATCATCCCGGAGCCATTGAACAAGGATCGCATCTGCCTTGGCCACCGTGGCGTCTGGTGGGCCGAGATCGAGACCAAGGGCGAAATTGCGCATGGCTCGATGCCGTTCCTCGGCGACAATGCGGTGCGCCATATGGGCGCCGTGCTGCGGGCCTTCGAGGACGAATTGTTCCCGGCGCTCGATCGCAAGATGACGCGCATGCCGGTGGTGCCGGAAGGCGCCCGGCGCTCGACCATGAACATCAATTCGATCCATGGCGGCCAGACCGAGGATTTCCGGCCGGGGCTTCCCTCACCCAACGTGCCGGATTGGTGCCGGCTCACCATCGACCGACGCTTCCTGCTCGAAGAGGACATCGCGACCGTCAAAGGCGAAGTCACCGGCATCCTCGAGCGGCTGAAGCGCGAGCGGAAGAAATTCGATTACGAGATCCGCGACCTGATGGAGGTGCTGCCGCTGATGACCGAGCGCGACGCACCGGTGGTGAAAGCTGTCGCTAAGGGCATCATGGAGGTGTTCGATCGCGAGCCCGACTATGTGATCTCGCCCGGCACCTACGACCAGAAGCACATCGCGCGCATCGGCCACCTCTATGACTGCATCGCCTATGGCCCGGGTATCCTCGACCTCGCCCACCGGCCGGACGAATGGGTGGGCATCGGCGACATGGTGGAATCGGCCAAGGTGATGGCGATCGGTCTCAACGTGCTCTTGCGCGGCACGACCGGCTGATCCGCAAAAACATTCCGCTTGGCGCCGTCCGGCAGCACGAAACGCAATTTACTCGCACGCGAAATCACGCTTCTATCCGCCGGCTTGAGCACGTTTAAGCAATGGGAGTTCAGCGATGAAACTGTGGAAGACCATCCTGGCCGCGGCCGTCCTGTCGCTTGCCGCCGCCACGTCGGCCTCTGCCGCGCGCACCGATCTCACACTCGGCATCGTGCTCGAGCCGCCGCATCTCGATCCGACCGCCGGCGCGGCCGCTGCCATTGGCGAAGTCACCTATGCCAATGTCTTTGAAGGGCTGACACGCATCGACGACAACGGCCAGGTTCAACGCAGTCTCGCCGAGAGCTGGGCCGTCTCCGACGACGGCAAGGTCTACACGTTCAAGCTGCATTCCGGCGTGAAGTTCCACGATGGCTCGGCCTTCAGCGCCGACGACGTGAAATTCTCGCTGGACCGGGCGCGCGCCAAGGATACGCTCAATCCGCAAAAGCCGCTCTTTGCGCACATCACCGATGTCACGGCGGTCGATCCAGCGACGGTCAAGGTCACTCTCGACGGTCCGCAGGGCAATTTCCTTTACGACATGGGCCAGGTCGCGGCGGTGATCGTGGGGAAAGGATCGGCCGACGGCAATAAGGACAAGCCGATTGGCACCGGTCCGTTCAAGCTCGATCACTGGGCCAAGGGTTCCGAGATCACGCTCATCAAGAACCTGGACTACTGGGGCACACCGGCCGCGCTCGACAAGGCGACATTCCGCATCATTCCCGACGCCGCCGCGGCTGTTCCCGCCTTGCTCTCGGGCGACATCCAGGCTTTCGCCAACATGCCCGCGCAGGACGCGCTCGGGCAGCTCCAGTCCGATCCGCGCTTCCGCATTGTTATCGGCTCTACCGAGGGCGAGACAATCCTGTCGATCAACAACAAGAAGCCACCTTTCGACAAGCTTGCGGTGCGGCAGGCGCTCGCCTCGGCGATCGATCGCAGTGCCATCATCGACGCAGCCTCGAACGGTCTTGGAAAGCCGATCGGCTCTCATTTTTCGCCAGGCGATGCGGGCTATGTCGATCTCACCGGCGTCTATCCGCACGACATCGCCAAGGCCAAGCAGTATCTGAAGGAAGCGGGGCTGGAGAACGGCTTTTCGGCCACGATCAAGCTGCCGCCCGTACCCTACGCACGCGACGGCGGCCAGGTGATTCAGTCCCAACTGAAGGACATCGGAGTCAATCTGCAGATCATTCCGGTCGAATGGGCGGAGTGGCTGAGCCAGGTCTTCACCAACAAGGACTACGACCTGACGATTGTTTCCCATGTCGAGCCAAACGACATCGATATCTATTCACGGCCCGGCTATTATTTCCAATACGACAATCCGAAGTTCAACGATGTCATCAAGGAGCTCGGCGCCACGGTTGACAAGGACAAGAGGCTGGAGCTGCTGGGCGAGGCGCAGAAGATTCTCGCGCACGACGTGCCCGCGGTCTACCTGTTCGAGTTGCCGAAGATCGGCGTCTGGGACGCCAAGCTGCAGGGCATGTGGACGAACTGGCCGATCGAGGCGGATGACCTGACCAAGGTGAAGTGGACGGATTGAGACCGGTGCGATCGCCTGATCGCCTCCCATGACCGCCTACCTCCTCAAGCGCTTGATCATCGCGACCCTCACGCTGGTGCTGGCCTCCATTGTGGTGTTCGCTGTCATGGAGATCCTGCCCGGAGATCCTGCACGCCTGATGCTGGGCATGAATGCGAACGCCGACCAGGTCGAGCTGCTGCGCAACCAGATGGGGCTGAATGCGCCGCTGGTGCTGCGCTATCTCCATTGGGCGGGCGGGCTGCTCAGCCTCGATTTCGGCCGCTCCTACACCTATTCGGTTCCCGTCATAGACCTGGTCCGCGAACGCATTGCCGTTTCCCTGCCGCTTGCGCTGATCGCGCTGGCGCTCTCCACGGTCATCGCCATCCCGGTCGGCGTGTTCTCCGCCAGCCGGCAAGGCCGTGCCGGCGATACGCTGGCGATGGGGGCAGCCCAACTCGGCGTCGCCGTGCCGAATTTCTGGTTCGCGCTGATGCTGATCTACCTCTTCGCCGTCTGGCTGCATCTGGTTCCCGCCGGCGGTTTCCCAGGCTGGAATGCGGGCATCTGGCCGGCGCTGAAGTCCCTGCTCTTGCCGGCGATCGCACTGGCGCTGCCGCAGGCCGCGATCCTGGCCCGCGTCGCCCGCTCGGCACTGATCGAGGTGCTGAACGAGGATTATATCCGCACCGCCCGCGCCAAGGGCCTGCCCTATCGCGCCGTGCTGTGGCGCCATGCGCTCCGCAACGCCATGATCCCCGTAGTCACCATTCTCGGCCTGCAATTCGCCTTCCTGCTTGCCGGCACCATCATCATCGAGAATGTCTTTTACCTGCCCGGCCTCGGCCGGCTGGTGTTCCAGGCCATCACCCAGCGCGACCTGATCGTGGTCGAAAGCATCGTCATGCTGCTGGTCGCCGCCGTGATCGTCATCAACCTCATCGTCGATTTCTCCTACGCCATCGTCGACCCGCGCCTTAGAGGCCGGCAATGAGCATGCGCATCGACCTGCCCGAAGAAACCATTGCCGGCGTGCTGGCCAAGGCCTTCGGCAACCGCTCCTTCCTGATCGGGCTCATCATCACGCTGCTGATCGTGGCCGTCGCGCTCCTCTCCTTCGTCTGGACTCCCTATGACGTCACCAGGCTGGTGATCGCCGACAAGACGCAGGCGCCCTCGCTGGCGCACTGGTTCGGCACCGACCATTTCGGCCGCGACATCCTGTCGATGATCATGGTCGGCGCCCGCAACTCGATCGCCGTGGCGCTGGTCGCGGTCGGCATCGGCATGGCCATCGGCGTGCCGCTTGGCGCCTTCGCCGCCGCGCGCGGCGGGATGGTCGACGAGGCGCTGATGCGCGTCAACGATCTCGTCTTCGCCTTTCCGGCGCTGCTTTCGGCAATCATGATCACCGCGATCTTCGGCCCGGGCGCCGTCAACGCCATCATCGCCATCGGCATCTTCAATATTCCGGTTTTCGCCCGCGTCGCGCGGGCCGGCGCGCTGGCCATCTGGCCACGCGAATTCATCCTGGCCGCGCGCGCCGCCGGCAAGGGTATGACGCGGATCAGCATCGAGCACATCCTGCCCAACATCGCGACCCTGCTGCTGGTCCAGGGCACGATCCAGTTTGCGCTGGGCATCCTCGCCGAAGCCGGGCTTTCCTATGTCGGCCTCGGCGCCCAGCCGCCGATGCCGAGCTGGGGCCGAATGCTGTTCGACGCGCAGACGCGCATGATGACCGCCCCCTGGATGGCGATCTTTCCGGGCATGGCGATCGTCATCACCGTGCTTGGGCTGAACCTGCTCGGCGACGGCATCGCCGACATCCTCGATCCGAAATCGCGGCGGCAGCGATGAGCCTGCTCGAAATCGAGAACCTGTCGCTGACGATCGGCGGCACCCCGATCCTGAAAGGCGTCGAGCTCGCCATCGCGCCCGGCGAGGTTGTCGGCCTGGTCGGCGAATCCGGCTCCGGCAAGTCGATGACGGCGCTGACAATCATGCGGCTTTTGCCGCATCTCGCGCGCGCCGACGGGCGCGTCGCCTTCGACGGCATCGACATCCTTGCCGCGACCGAGGACCAGATGTGCGCCTTGCGCGGCGACGATATCGGCATGGTCTTTCAGGAACCGATGACGGCGCTCAACCCCGTCAAGACCATCGGCGAACAGGTCGCCGAGGGCATTCGCTGGCACACCAAAGCGGGCCGCGCCGAAGCCGAGGACCGCGCGCGAAAAATCCTCGACCGCGTCGGGCTGGCGGAAGCCAAATTCCCGCTGTCGCGCTACCCGCACGAACTGTCCGGCGGCCAGCGCCAGCGCGTCGTCATCGCAATCGCCTGCGCGCTGAAGCCGAAACTTCTTATCGCCGACGAGCCGACGACGGCGCTCGACGTGGTGTTGCAGGCGCAGATCCTCGACCTTCTGCGCGATTTGGTCAGCGAAAACCGCATGGGGCTCCTGCTCATCTCGCACGACCTTGCCGTGGTGACCGAGATGTCTGATCGCCTGACTATCCTGCGCCAAGGCGAGGTTATGGAAGCGGGCGACACGGCGCGCACCCTGTCGGAACAGCTCCACCCCTACACGCGCGAGCTGGCGCTGGCCTCCATGCATGTGCCGGCGCGGCCGAAACCACACCTTGCCGGGTCGGCAAAACCGTTGCTCGAAGTCGAAGGCGTTGGCCGGGACTATCCGGGACGGCGCATATCCCTGTTCCGGCCGGCGCAGCCGATCCGCGCCGTCGACGATGTCTCGCTCACCATTGAGCCTGCCCAATCGGTCGCGCTCGTCGGCCGCTCGGGTTGCGGCAAATCCACCCTCGCCCGCATGATCCTCGCATTGGACAAGCCGACTGCGGGCACGATCCGCTTTCGCGGCGAGGCCATAACGGGGAAGCCTGAGCCGGCGCTGAGGCCGGCCCGGCGCGACATGCAGGTGGTGTTCCAGGATCCCTACGGCTCCTTCGACCCGCGCCAGAAGGTGGAGAAGCTGGTAGCCGAGCCGCTGCATCTTCTCGAAAAGCAGCCGGCGAAGGCCGAGCGCCGCGAGATGGTCGCGCATGCGCTCGATGAAGTCGGGCTCGGTCCGCGCGACATGGACAAATACCCGCATGAATTCTCGGGCGGCCAGCGCCAACGCCTGTCGATTGCCCGCGCTATAATCACCCGACCCAAGCTCGTGGTGGCCGACGAGCCGGTCTCGGCGCTGGATGTCTCGATCCGCGCCCAGATCCTCGACCTTTTCGCCGAGCTCAACCAGACGCTCGGCATCGCCTATCTCTTCATCACGCATGACCTGACGGTCGCCCGCGCCATGGCGGACGAGGTGCTGGTCATGCATGAAGGCAAGATCGTCGAGCGCGGCCGGGCCGCTGATGTGCTCGACCATCCGCGCTCGGAAGCGGCGCAGGCGCTGGTCGGGGCGGCACCCGACCTCCACCGCGCCATCGCGCGGCGCATGCAGGAACAAGGATAGACGACCGGCCCGCTTTCAGCTCTCGGGTTTGACCAAATCGACCGGGCTGATATCGAGCAGGTCGAGCGTGCGGCGCAGGAGCTTCACCTCGCTCTCGGCAAGCTTGGAGTCCGCCTTGGCGATCTCCGCCATGTGGCGCGCAAGGAGCTTTCGGCGCTCGACATCGAGATCGCGGAACAGCGCGATCGCCTGCGAACCGTTGGTCTCGTAGCCATAGTCGTTGAGATATTCGATGACGCTGTCGATCGAGGTCTCGGCAATGCCGAAGGCTTCCTTGCAGATGCGCCGGAAGACGACCATCTCGCTCTCCGACACCGAGCCGTCGGCCAGGATCATGCGGAACAGCATGAGCAATTCCGCCGACAGCACAGGATCGTCCGCCACCTTGCGCACCCCCGGGTCACCGTCGAAGATCGAACGTATCTGGTCAAGCAGCGCCATCGCCATCAGCCTCCCTCCGCGATTCCATCTGATTGTTAGAGCAATTCCACGAAAAGTGTGAAGCGGTTTTCCGTTCGGAATGCGCCAAAGCAAAGGA
Source organism: Mesorhizobium montanum (assembly GCF_033977145.1). NCBI lineage: Bacteria > Pseudomonadati > Pseudomonadota > Alphaproteobacteria > Hyphomicrobiales > Phyllobacteriaceae > Mesorhizobium > Mesorhizobium montanum. Next base: position 185,358 of record NZ_JAVIJF010000003.1, read on the forward strand.
TAGTGCGGTTCGGCGTGAAACGGCGAACCGATCTAGCGCGGAATTGGCCTTGCGCAAACTGGTCGAGCGTGATGCAAGCTGCGGCTCTCCTCGCCGCGACCTTGCCTGATGATCGACCCTACCCTGCAGACCGTCCTCATACTCATCGCCGCGGCCTTTGCCGCCGGCTTCGTCGACTCGATCGCCGGCGGCGGCGGGCTGATCACGATCCCGGCGCTGCTGCTCGCCGGTTTTTCGCCGGTCGCCGCGCTCGGCACCAACAAGCTGCAGGGCATGTTCGGCTCCGGTTCGGCCACCATCCACTATGCCGCCAACGGCCACGTCGACCTGCGCCGCCAGTTGCCGTCGGCGCTGCTGGCGCTTGTCGGCGGCGCGGTCGGCGCCCTGTTGGCGACGGTCGTTCCCGGCGATTTCCTAAGCGCCCTCCTGCCGCTGCTTCTGATCGCCATCGCGCTTTATTTCGCGCTGAAGCCGAACATGGACGACGTCGACCGTGCCGAGCGGCTGTCGCCTTTCCTGTTCGGCCTGATCATCCCGCCGCTGGTCGGCTTCTATGACGGTGTCTTCGGCCCCGGCGCCGGCTCCTTCTATATGCTCGCCTTCGTCACTCTTGCCGGCTATGGCGTGCTCAAGGCGACGGCGCACACCAAGCTGCTCAATTTCGCCTCCAACATCGGCGGCTTCGTCGTCTTCGCCGCCGTCGGCGTCATCGACTGGAAGATCGGTCTGATGATGGGCGTAGCCCAGTTCATTGGCGCCCGTGTCGGCGCGAGCCTGGCGATCCGGACCGGCGCGAAGCTGATCAAGCCGCTGCTTGTCGTCGTCTGCCTGGCGCTGGCGGCGAAGCTGCTGGCCGACCCGGCCAATCCCTTACGCCAGCTAATTGGTGTGTGACGGCGCGCCTGATAGGATGTCGACGTGCGAATCATGTTGGAGGGACTAGACATGAATCTCAGTGCACCTACCCAGATCGTGTTTATTATTTCGTTGGTCATCGCCGTTATCGGCCTTCTCGCCGCTCTTGGCATTCTTGCATTCATTCCGCTTGCGTCAGTTTGGATTATGCTCATCGCCTATATCGTGCTTGCCGCCGGCTGCCTGATGCGCGGCGCCTGAGCCCACAGCACTTTGGCATCTTAGGCAACTCGAAGCGCCCGGCCCTGCCGGGCGCTTTTGATTTGAAGACGCTTCGGCGGCTACCGTGCCAGGGTGAATATCGTGTCGCAGTCGAGATGCCTCTCCAACTCGGCCGCGACCTCATCCAGCGCCTTCTCGACGTCGGCGCGGTAATCGATGCCGCCATCCCTGATGCCGAGGCTCGCGAGGTACGCGGCGCGAAAAGCGTCGGCGGAGAACAGCCCGTGCAGATAGGTGCCGATCACCTTGCCGTCGGCGGAAACCGCGCCGTCCGCGGCGCCGTTGAGGACCGTTGACGGTCGCGCCGTGTCCGGGCCGGTGGTGCGGCCGAGATGAATCTCATAGCCTTCGAGCGGCAGGCCGAACTGCACCGAATGCGCGCTTGAATTGCGCACGGTCTTTTCAGGCTCCATCACAGTTTCGATGTCGAGCAGGCCGAGGCCCTCAGCCTCGGTCGCGCTGCCTTCGATCCCATCCGGATCGCGCACCATGCGACCAAGCATCTGGTAGCCGCCGCAGATGCCGACGATATGGCCGCCGCGCTTGCGATGGGCGAGAAGATCGCGATCCCAGCCGTTCTCGCGAAATTTGAGCAGATCGCCGATCGTCGATTTCGAGCCGGGGACGACAACCAGCCCGGCATCCTCCGGCAGCCTTTTACCGGGCGGCACGAACACCACCTCAACCTGCGGCTCGGCCTTCAGCGGATCGAGATCGTCGAAATTGGCGATGCGCGCCAGCATCGGCACCGCCACCTTCAAGGCTCGTTTCTCGCCGGAAGCGAGGCGTTCGAGCACGACGGAATCCTCTGAAGGCAGCCGACCGGCCGCCTTCAGCCACGGCACGACGCCGAAGCAGCGCCAGCCGGTGAACTTTTCGATCGCGCTTATCCCGTCGTCGAACAACGAAACATCACCACGAAACTTGTTGATGAGATAGCCGGCGATCATGCGCCGGTCTTCCTCAGGCAGGATCAGATGCGTGCCGGCGACAGAGGCAATGACGCCGCCGCGATCGATGTCGCCGACAAGGATCACCGGCACTTTGGCGCGCGTCGCGAAACCCATATTGGCGATGTCGCGGCTTCTGAGATTGATTTCGGCGGGCGAGCCGGCGCCCTCGACGATGACCAGGTCGGCGCCCTCGCAGACCTTGGCCCAGGAATCGAGCACCGCGTCCATCAATCCGGCTTTCATCGCCTGGTAGTCGCGCGCCCGCGCCTCGCCATGCACCTTGCCCTGCACCACCACTTGCGAGCCGATATCACTCTGCGGCTTGAGCAGCACCGGGTTCATATGTACGGTCGGCCGAACGCCGCAGGCCAGCGCCTGCAGCCATTGCCCGCGGCCGATCTCGCCGGCGCCGGAGGTGTCGTCGCCGGGAATGTCGGCGACGGCGGCATTGTTCGACATGTTCTGCGGCTTGAATGGCCTGACCTTCAGCCCACGCTTTTTCGCGGCCCGGCAAAGCCCCGCCACCAGCACGGTCTTGCCGACATCCGAGCCGGTGCCCTGCAACATAATCGCCTTGGCCATCAGCCTCGGCCCCCTGAGCCAATGGTCGACTTTTGCGCCAGCGGCCCGCCGCGCCAGAGATAGAGCGCCATCAGCGCTTCCTTGCCCGTGCGCATGGCATGATTGACGTTGGAGGCGTGGTGAATGACCGCGCCGGCGTCGCGAACATGGAAACCGCCCTCGCCCATCCGCCACTCCGTGCCGCCGGTCAGCGGAATATAGATTTCCTCGGCGATGTGATGATGATCGGGATAGGCGATGTCAGGCCCGAGGATCAAAAGGCCGGCCGCGACCTCGTCATTGACGAAGTGCCCGCGCGTGCCGAACACTTCCAGCCAGCCGTAATTGTCGATGAATCCCTGCCCGAAATCGGCGGCGGTATAGGTCTGTCCCCAGCGCAACATATTGCGATGGTCGGCAACGAACTGCACCAGCGGCTTGGCGTCCGTCGATGCAAGCTCGGCGATGCGGTCGAGATGGCTAAGGCAGCCAAGCGCGCGCGGCTCGAGAGAACGGGCAGGCATATCCCATCTAATGCGCGCGACTTCGTCCGCGACCAGATTGTTGTCGACGCCGGCGAGATAGGCGTGGAACCGGTCCAGCAACTCATCGAAAATTGTCGGCACGCAAGGCTCCGTTGGTCAATCCATGCACAACCGGTCCGCGGGAAGCCGGGTTTGCGCGGCGGCATCATTGGTCTAGATTAAACGGCGCGCAAAGCCAAAAACTATAAACGACAGGGAGCACGCCATGGACGCGGCAGTCGATGCGGGCACTGGCCAGTTCGAACTCAACGAGGAACAGCGCGCCATCCAGGAGATGGCCCAGGCCTTCGCGGCGGATCGCGTCGCGCCCAACGCGCTCGACTGGGACCGTGCAAAACACTTCCCCGCCGATGTGATCCGCGAGACAGGGCCGCTCGGCCTGGGCGGCATCTACGTCCGCGACGATGTCGGCGGCTCGGCGCTCGGCAGGCTGGATGCGGTGCTGATCTTCGAGGCGCTCGCCCATGCCGATCCGGCCTTCTCCTCCTTCATTTCCATCCACAACATGGCGGCCTCGATGATCGACCGCTTCGGCTCCGATGAGCAGCGCCAGCGCTTCCTGCCGAAACTGACCTCGATGGAATGGCTGGCGAGCTATTGCCTGACCGAGCCCGGTTCGGGCTCGGACGCTGCCGCGTTGAAGACGCGCGCGGTCAAGAGCGGCGGCGACTATGTGCTCAACGGTGCCAAGCAGTTCATTTCCGGCGCCGGCGACAGCGACCTCTATGTCGTGATGGCGCGCACCGGCGCCGACGGTCCGAAGGGCATTTCGACCTTTGTGGTGCCCAAGGATGCGCCGGGCCTCTCCTTCGGCGCCAACGAGCACAAGATGGGCTGGCATATGCAATCGACCCGCCAGGTCATCTTCGAGGATTGCAAGGTGCCGGCCGGGAACCTGCTTGCTGCGGAAGGCGCCGGCTTCGGCATCGCCATGGCGGGGCTCGACGGCGGCCGCCTCAACATCGCCGCCTGTTCGCTGGGCGGAGCCCAGTCGGCGCTCGACAAGGCGCTCGCTTACACTTCTGAGCGCAAGGCCTTCGGCTCCAAGATCAATCAGTTCCAGGCGCTGCAGTTCAGGCTGGCCGACATGGAGACGGAGTTGCAGGCGGCCCGCATCTTCCTCTACGCCGCCGCCTCGAAGCTCGACCGCAAGGCGCCGGACGCCGGCAAATGGTCGGCGATGGCCAAGCGCTTCGTCACCGATATCGGCTTCGATATCGCCAACGATGCGCTGCAGCTGCATGGCGGCTACGGCTATCTGCACGACTACGGCATCGAGAAGCTGGTGCGCGACCTGCGCGTCCACCAGATCCTCGAAGGCACCAACGAGATCATGCGCGTGATCATCGCGCGGGCGTTGATAGGTAGGCAGTAGGCAGTAGGCAGTAGGCAGTAGGCAGTAGGCAGTAGGCAGTAGGCAGTAGGGAAAGATGACCGGTAAGATCAACTCGTACAAGGATTTGATCGTCTGGCAGCAGACCATGGATTTGGCCGTCGCTACCTACGCCTTGACCAAGGTATGGCCAAAAGAGGAATTGTATGGGCTGACCAGCCAAATTCGCCGCTCAGCCACATCTATCCCTGCAAACATTGCGGAAGGTTACGGCCGAGATAACACCGGCTCTTACCAGCAGTTTCTCAGGATAGCCCAAGGCTCTCTAAAGGAGCTTGAGACGCATCTCCAGATCGCTGAACGCATCGGCCTGGCCGCTCGTGATGAGGTTCATCATATGCTGTCAGCCACAGAAGCCGTCGGAAAAATGCTTCGCCAGCTTATTATCAAGCTCGCACCTGAATAGACCCCTACTGCCTACTGCCTACTGCCTACTGCCTACTGCCTACTGCCTACTGCCTACTGCCTACTGCCTACCAAATCACGGAGCGCTGCTATGACGACGATCGCCTTCATCGGCTTGGGCAACATGGGCAATCCAATGGCCGCCAACCTCGTCAAGGCGGGGCACACTGTTAACGGCTTTGATCTGGTTCCGGAGAACCTCACTGTCGCGAAAGAACATGGCGTTACCGTCATAGCCAATGCCGTCGCCGCAGTGAAGGATGCCGACGTGGTGATTACCATGCTGCCTGCAGGCAAGCATGTGCTGTCGGTTTACGAAGACATCGCACCGAAGGCGAAGAAGGGCGCGCTGTTGATCGATTCCTCGACCATCGATGTCGAATCGGCGCGCAAGGCGCATGCCATTGCCGCCAAGCATGGTCTCCCGTCGATCGACGCCCCGGTCTCCGGCGGAACCGGCGGCGCCACGGCCGGCACCCTCACCTTCATGGCCGGCGGCTCGGATAAGGCTTTTGCCGCTGCCGAGCCGGTCCTAAAGCCGATGGCCGGACGCGTCGTCCATTGCGGCGGCGACGGCGCCGGCCAAGCCGCCAAGATCTGCAACAACATGATTCTCGGCATCTCGATGATCGGCGTCGCCGAAGCCTTTGTGCTGGCCGAAAAACTCGGCCTGTCGCATCAGGCGCTGTTCGACGTCGCCTCGACCTCGTCGGGCCAATGCTGGTCGCTTACCACCTATTGCCCGGTCCCCGGCCCGGTTCCGGCTTCACCGGCCAACCGCGACTACAAGCCGGGCTTTGCCGCGGCCCTGATGCTGAAAGACCTGAAATTATCGCAGGAAGCAGCACTTGGCGCGGGCGCCGTGACCCCGCTCGGCGCTGAAGCCACGCAGCTTTACGCCTTGTTCAACGCGCAAGGGAACGCTGGCGCCGATTTTTCCGGCATTATTAATTTCCTGCGCGGAAATCCGACTTAAGCCACTGCTTTTCAAAGGTTATTTTCAAGATTTTCCGATGTGAAGCCGGCAAATTTAGATTTGCTTAAGGTCTCGCTAACGCACCGGTAACGATGTGCCTTTAAAACGGATTGCGAGGCGGACATCGCGTCTGCCCGGCGCTCCGGATCAGGTCTCGCGTACCGGAGCCCGTAAATTTCGCAAGTATTCCTGTAGCGAAATGCCATGCGTATCTGGCAGAGCCGCGTTCCCGTCGGGACGCGGTTTTTGCGTTCGGAAAGCAGCACGCGAGACGTCAAGGGATGGACCGGGCGCCCGATCGAGGAGCGCCCGGAGTAAATCTGCTTAGCGCTTCCGCAAATCGGCATCGGCGAGATCAAGCGCCTTGGCGATGCGCTCGCAGGCCATGTCGATGGTGTCGCGCGTCCAGATCAGCGGCGGCGACAGGATCATCGTGTCGCCGGTGGCCCGCAGCATCAAGCCTTGTGCAATCGCGTGGTCGCGCACGACGACCGCGGCACTTCCCGACGGCAGGTAGCGTTCCTTGGTCGCCTTGTCCTTGACGATCTCGATCGCGCCCATCAGGCCGATCGAGCGCACCTCGCCGACCAGCCTGTGGCCGGCGATCTGTTCCTGCAGCGCCTGCGCGAAATACGGACCGGTGTCGTTCTTGACGCGCTCGACCAGCCCTTCCTTCTCGATGATCTCGAGGTTCTTGAGCGCCACCGCGCAGGCCACCGGATGACCGGAATAGGTATAGCCGTGATAGAACTCGCCACCCTTCTCGACCAGCGTCTTGGCCACACGGTCGCCGACCAGCAGCGCCGACAGCGGCTGGTAGCCCGAGGTCAGCGCCTTGGCGGTGGTGATGGTGTCGGGCTCGATCCCGAAAGTCTGCGCCGCGAACCATTCGCCGGTGCGGCCATAGCCGGTGATGACCTCGTCCAGCATCAACAGCACATCGTATTTGCGGCAGATGCGCTCCACTTCCGGCCAGTAGCTCATTGGCGGGATCTTCACCCCGCCGGCGCCCATCACCGGTTCGCCGATGAAGGCGGCGACCTTGTCGGCGCCGGCTTCGAGGATCGCGTCCTCGACCGCCTTCGCCGCGCGCATACCGAAATCATGATCGCTTTCGCCGGGCAGCGCCAGCTCATAGGCATAGGGCATCATCACATGGACGATGTTGGGCACCGCGCCACCGAGCTGCTTGTGCATCGGCTCCATGCCGCCGAGGGACGTGCCGGCGATCGTCGAGCCGTGATAGGCCGACTTGCGCGAGATGACGCGGTTCTTCTCGGGCTTGCCCTCAAGAGCCCAATAGTGGCGCACGAGCCTGAGCGCCGTGTCGTTGGCCTCCGACCCGGACGAGCCGTAGAAGACCTGGCTGACATGCTTGGGCGCCAGCTCCGCCAGCTTCTTCGACAAGAGCACCGGGGTCGGCGTCGAGCATTTGAAGAAGGAATTGTAGTAGGGCAGCTCCTTCATCTGGGCATAGGCGGCCTCGGCCAGTTCGTCGCGGCCGTAACCGACATTGACGCACCACAGGCCCGCCATGCCGTCGAGGATTTCGGTGCCGTCGGCATCGTAGATGAACGGGCCATTGGCATGGGTGATGATGCGCGACCCGGTCTCACGCAGCTCCTTGTGGTCGGTGAAGGGATGAAGGTGATGCGCGGCATCGATCTGCTGAAGCTGCTTCAGCGAATAATTCTGATAGGTCATGGATTTGATCTTTCCTCTTGAATCAATCCGGCAACGGCCGGGGGCGGATTCGTCAGAGGAAGGCGGGCGGTGAATAGCCGATGCGGGCGCACAGCCGCAAAAGCTCGGCACGCAGCGTGCGCGGTGACGGCGTCACCGCGACCCCGAAGGCGCCAGAGGTGCTGATGCGGATCATGGCGGCAGCTTATGCCGCCTGAGGCCCAGAATTCAAGCCATGCCGGCAAGCGCCCGCTGCAGGAACATGTAGCGCATCGCCGTCTGTGCCGCCTGCGGCCGGCGGTCGCCGCGTCCGCCATGGCCGCCTTCGGTCTCTTCGAAGAACAGCGTCCCGCCATGACCGGCCTCCTGCAGCCGCGCCGCCATCTTGCGCGCATGGCCAGGATGGACACGGTCGTCCGCGGTGGACGTCATCAACAGCACCGGCGGATAGGCAGCATTGACCGCGACATGTTGATAGGGCGAATAGGCGCCGAGCCAGGCCGCCGCCTCCGGCTTCGACGGGTCGCCATACTCCGCGATCCACGAGGCGCCGGGCGGCAATTCGGTGTAGCGCAGCATATCGAGCAGCGGCACGTCGATGATGATGGCGCCGAACAGATCCGGGCGCTGCGTCAGCGACACACCGGTGAGCAGGCCGCCATTCGAGCCGCCCTGGATGCCGAGTTGTGCCGCCGTGGTGACGCCGCGCCGGACCACATCCTCGGCCACCGCCGCGAAATCGTCGAAGGCGTTCTGGCGCTTGCCTTTGAGCGCGGCCTGGTGCCAGGCCGGACCGAACTCGCCGCCGCCGCGGATGCTGGCCTGGACATAGGCGTTGCCCTTGTCCAGCCAGAGCCTGCCGCGAATGCCGGCATAGCCGGGCAAGAGCGGCACTTCGAAGCCGCCATAGCCGTAGAGCAGCGCCGGCACCGGCCCCTTCTGGTCGCGGCGCCGCACCACGAAATACGGGATCATCGTGCCGTCCTTCGAGCGCGCCTCGAACTGCTCCGAGACATAAGGCGAGGCATCGAATCGGGCCGGCTGCGACTTCACGGTTGCCAGCGCCTCGGCATTGTCGTCAGACCAGATGATCGAGCTCGGCGTCAGGAAATCGGTGAAGGAGAAGGACACGCTCGAACCGAAATGCTCGACATGGCTGATGCCGACATTGCCGTTGTCGGGCAGCGCCACCGGCTTCAGCGACCAGCCATCGGCGGTGCGGTCGCAGGCAATGACCTTGCCGCGCACATTGTCCATCAGGTTGATGAACAGCCGGTCCTGCGTCCTGGCGAGCCCGGCGATCGAAACGCGATGCGCGGGCTCGAGCACGGGTTCGAACGGACCGAATGTACCGGTATCGATCCAACGGTCGAAATCGACCGAATAGAGCCCATCGGGCAGGCAGCGCGTGCCGTCTGGCGCCGTCCAGGAGCTGCGCACGCCGAAGATGAGCTGGCCCTTGAAGATCGCCGTGTCGGTGGCGTCGTCCGGCAGCGGGATACGCCGGTTCTCGCCCGACGCCAGCCGCAGGAAACTGTGCGAGGTGAAGAAGTCGAGCGTCTTGCCGAGCAGCATATGCCGCTTGTCGCCGTCATATTCCACGCCGCCACCGACCGCGAGGTCATGCTTCTCGCCTTCGAAGATCGGCGTTGCCTCCTCGAGCTTGGCGCCGCGCCGCCAGAGCTTGATCACGCGGGGATAGCCGGACTGGGTCTTGTCTTCTTCCTCGAAAGCCGCCGAGACGATCACTGTGTCTTTGTCCAGCCAGGAAAAACCCGACTTCGAGGCCGGCGCGCGAAACCCGTCCTCGACGAAGGATTTCGTCGCGATGTCGAACTCGCGCATCTCGCTGGCGTCGCCCCCGTCTGGCGACATGTAGAGCAGGCAGCGGTCGAAATCGGGATAGAGCCGGCTGGCGCCGCCGAACACCCATTTCACGCCCTCCTTTGCCGAGAGCTCGTCGAAATCGATGATCGTCTCCCAGTCCGGCTTGTCGGTCTTGTAGGATGCGACCGTAGCGCGCCGCCACAAGCCAAGCGCGTTGGTCTTGTCCTGCCAGAAATTATAGACGTAGCCGGCAAGCGCCGTCCCGACCGGCATATTGTCCTCGGCGGTCATCAGGTCGAGCGCGGTTTCGAACGTGTCCTGATAGGAAGGATCGCCCTGCAGTTCGGCGACCGTCAGAGCATTCTGGCGATGAACCCAGTCGAGAGATTGCTTGCTGTTGCGGTCCTCCAGCCAGAGGAAAGGGTCGTCGGTTGAAGCTTGCTGCTTTTGTACGCTCGATTGGGTCATGTCGTCTCCGAAATCTGCCTGCTGGGTGCCACAAACATCGGCATGGCGCTACCGACATTCAATCGGAGCGTCTAAAAAGGAAGCTCCGAAAATCGCCATGCAAGGCGAATAACCTATGCAACGTCTCTACATAGCCACCGAGAAGTTTGGTCCGTCCCACGGCACCGAATGGAAGGAATACATCGAGTGGTCGGGCCTCATCCAATTGACCGAAGTCGTCACGCTTGATGGGATGCTTTGCGCATTCGCGCTCCCTGAAACCAAGGAGAGCTACTGGCCCCACATCGTCAATGAAGACAACATGCTCAATTTCTTTGTCGATTTGGATTTCCTGCTTTCGGAATTGGCCGATGCGCGCGATCTCAACATCCTTGGCGTGATCCGCAGGCCATCGGTCGATGTGCGCTCGCTTGCGTGGGACGGGTTTGCATTCCTGGGCTACGACCTAATGGACAAGGATGTCGGCAACAGCGCCTTGAGCAATTGCGGCGGCTTTCCGGACGTGTTCGCGAACACGGAGCTATCCAGTGTCGGGCTGTTGGACGACTTCGATCGCGTGGTCGAAATTCGGGATCTGCTGCTCAGAACGCATCCGCAAGAGCGACACGCCGATTGCGATCTCTGGGCAATCTTCCGGCAGCGGGGCAACTAATGCATGTCGCGCAAAAGTGACCTCGGTTTTGCGACAACGACATGCATCAAACAAAGCCTTAAAGCGCGTCGCATGAATCCGTTTCGACGCGACGCGCTTTAAGGACTCCGAGAACGCGATCTCCCTATGAGACCCGTCTTCGAATGACCGTGGTCGCGGCCAGCGCCGCGCAGATCGCACCCAGCGTGACCGGCAGGCCGGAGGCGCCGATGACATCCATCACGCTACCGGTGAGCGGCGGCACGATGATGCCGCCGACACCCCACATCAGCGAGAAGGCGGCATTGCCGGCGACCAGCGCCGAGCCGGTGAAGCGTTCGCCGAGCTCGATGATCGACATCGTGTAGATGCCATAGGAAACGGCGCCCCAGATAAAGATGCAGGCCCAGATCGCCGGCGTCTCGATCAGCGCCGGCAAAAGCACGCATCCGAGGATCGTCACCGCCACGCAGCCGAAGCGCACCAAGCGCGCCGTCAGCCTTTCGGCGAGCAGCCCGAGCGGCACCTGCATGGCGATATTGCCGGCAATCATCGCCGACAGCAGCGCCGACATGCGCGCCTCGGGAATGCCGTGATGCGTGCCGTAGACGGGAAGCAGCGCCAAAATGGCCTGCTCGAAACCGGCGGCAACGACGACCGCCGACAAAAGGAGCCAGGCGCGCGGCATGAAGCCAAGCACCGAGACCTTGTTCCCGGCCTCGTCGACCTTGGGCAGGCGCTTCACCACCAAGGCCAGGCAAGCGCCGCAGAAAAGGAAAGCGAAGATGCCGACCAGGAAAGGCGGCCAGCCTTCGGTGCCGACGGCAAGCAGGCAGAGCGGGCCGGCCGCGAAGCCCGCCGAGATGATGGTCGAATAGATGCCCATGACGCGACCGCGCCGCGCCGGCGGCGCCAGAGCGATCACCCAGATTTCGCTCAAGACATAAAGCGGGTTGGTCACCACGCCGATCAGGAAGCGCAGCGGGAACCACAGGTAGACATTTTGCGTCCATCCGATCAGCGCCAGCACCAGCGCCGAGAGCGCGGCGCAAGTGAGAGCGGTGCGCCCTGCCCCGAACCGCCTGGCCAGTTCCGGGATCAGAGGCGATGACAGGATGAAACCGACCGGCGTCATCGCCGCCGACAGCCCGATCACCGCCGGCGACACGCCCTGGCGCTGCAGGATGAAGCTGAGCAGCGGGTAGGAAAGCCCTTGCGCGATGGCGAAGACAGACACGGTCGCGATCACATCGGTGATCGCGGCCCACTGCATCCTCTCGCCACTCTCCGAACCCGCCAGAGCCATCGTTCCTGCTCCAATCGTTCGGAGGACTTAGCCGTTGTGGCCGGTTGCCGTAAGGCCCACGGAGGGTGAAAGCGGATGCTCCAGCCAGTCCCTGTCAAGAGCGCCGACGCTGCAGCAGCCTGTTACGGCGGCCTTGTGAAAGGGAAGCGGTCATGTGGCTCGCAGTTGAATCGTCGGCGCCCGATGTCGGCTGGAAACGGCGTGCGTACGCCTCAACCGCCTGCCCTTCCGGCATGTCGCTTCCCTCGCCCTAGTGGTCGCCGCCTCTTTACCAGCCGCATTGCCGCCGGTCCATTATGCCGGCCACTTTCGCATCCTCACGAGGCTTCGCATGACCGCCGCCCTTCATCCTGCCGAACCGGCACTGGCAACCGATCGCGCCCGCCGTGGCGGCCGCGCGGGCAAGCGCGCCGGCGGCTCGGCCGCCTTCGAGCAGCCCGCCTTCCGGCAGTTGAAGAACCCGCTGACGCCGACCAAGCTGGTGTCCGACGACGAATTGGAATCGATCCACCTCGCCTCGCTGCGCGTGCTGAGGGAGATCGGCGTCGACGTTTTGCACGACGAAGCCCGCCGCATCATGAAGGGACATGGCGCCGACGTGCGTGAAGGCAGCGAGCGCGTACGCTTCGACAGCGACATGATCCTCGAGCTTGTCTCGCATTGCCCGTCGGAATTCACGCTGCATGCCCGCAACCCGGCGCACAATCTGCGCTTCGGCGGCAACAACGTCATCCTGTCGATGATGGCTTCGGCGCCCAATTGTTCCGATCTCGACGGCGGCCGGCGGCCCGGCAACCAGGCCGACTACCGCAACTTCCTGCGGCTGGCGCAAATGCACAACATCCTGAATTGCACCGGCGGCTATCCGGTCGAGCCGATCGACATCCATCCTTCGGTCCGGCACCTCGAATGCATCCGCGACCTCGCCATGCTGACCGACAAGGTGTTCCACATCTATTCGCTCGGCAAGGAGCGCAACGTCGACGGCATCGAGATCACCCGCATCGCGCGCGGCATCAGCCACGAGCAATTGATGCAGGAGCCATCGGTCTTCACCATCATCAACACCAATTCGCCACTCAAACTCGACGTGCCGATGATGGAAGGCATCATCCAGATGTCGAGCAAGGGCCAGGTCGTCATCGTCACGCCGTTCACGCTCTCCGGCGCCATGGCGCCCGTCACCGTCGCCGGTGCGCTGGTGCAGCAGAACGCCGAGGCGCTCTCCGGCATCGCCTTCGCCCAGATGGTGAAGAAGGGCGCGCCGGTCGGCTATGGCGGCTTCACCTCCAATGTCGACATGAAGTCGGGCGCGCCGGCCTTCGGCACACCGGAATACATGAAGGCACAGCTCGTCGGCGGCCAGCTCGCCCGCCGCTATCAAATTCCCTACCGCACATCCAACACCTGCGCCGCCAACACGGTCGACGCGCAGGCCGCCTATGAAAGCGTATTCTCGCTATGGGGCGCGATCCAGGGCGGCGGCAATCTGATGATGCATGGTGCCGGCTGGCTGGAAGGCGGCCTGCGCTGCTCCTACGAAAAGACCATCCTCGACATCGACCTGTTGCAGATGGTGGCCGAGTATCTGACCCCGCTCGACCTCTCCGAGGATGCGCTCGGCTTCGACGCCATCCAGTCGGTCGGCCCGGGTGGCCATTTCTTCGGCACCCCGCACACGCAAGCGCGCTACAAGACTGCCTTCTACGCGCCGATCGTCTCCGACTGGCGCAACTTCGAGACGTGGGCCGAGGCGGGTTCGCCGACGGCGATGGAACGCACCAACAAGGTCTGGAAGGAGCGCCTTGCCTCCTACGAGGAGCCATACATGGATCCGGCCATCCGCGAGGAACTCAACGACTTCGTCGAAAAGCGCCGCGCCGAAGGCGGCGCGCCGACTGACTTTTAATAGGCAATACCGGTTCGATGAATAGTCGACCCCCACTCCGTCGAGCTTTGCTCGACACCTCTCCCCCGATCGACGGGGGAGAGGAAAGGCGCGAGGCGATTCCAGCTGGCGCCCTTCCTCTCCCTCCGGAGGGGGGCCTCTTAAAAACTCAATCTCTTTAAAAACGGACCTATCTTCATGAAATCCCACGTAAAAGCGGTTGTCATCGGCGGCGGCGTCGTCGGCTGTTCGGTACTCTATCACCTTGCCAAGGCTGGCTGGACCGACATCATGCTGATCGAGCGCTCGGAGCTGACCTCCGGCTCGTCCTGGCATGCGGCGGGCGGCTTCCATACGTTGAACGGCGACCCGAACGTCGCCAAGCTGCAGGCCTACACCGTCCAGCTCTACAAGGAGATCGAGGAGATCTCAGGCCAGTCCTGCTCGCTGCACCTGACCGGCGGCGTCATGATGGCCGATACGCCGGAGCGCATGGACTTCCTGCGGCTGGCGCACGCCAAGGGCCGCTATCTCGGCATGGACACCGAGCTGATCACGCCTTCGGAAGCCAAGGCGATGTTCCCCCTGATGGACGAGAAGAATTTTGTCGGCGCCATGTGGGATCCGGTCGAGGGCCATCTCGACCCTTCGGGCACCACCATCGCCTATTCCAAGGCGGCCAAGAAACTCGGCGCGGAAATCGTGCTGCGCAACCGCGTCGTCGACCTGACGCAGCAGCCGGACGGCACCTGGAACGTCGTCACCGAACAGGGTACGGTTCACGCCGAGCATGTCGTCAATTGCGGCGGCCTGTGGGCGCGCGAGATCGGCCGCATGGTCGGCGTCGAACTGCCGGTGCTGGCCATGGAGCACATGTACCTGCTTACCGAGCCGATGCCGGAGGTCGAGGAATTCAACAAGTCGACCGGCCGCGAGATGATCGGCGTTCTCGACTTCAAGGGCGAGATCTACACCCGCCAGGAACGCAACGGCATCCTGCTCGGAACCTATGAGAAGGCCTGCAAGCCCTGGTCGCCGGTCAACACGCCCTGGGATTTCGGCCATGAACTGCTGCAGCCCGATATCGACCGCATTGCGCCGTCGCTGGAGATCGGCTTCAAGCATTTCCCCGGCATCGAGAAGGCCGGCATCAAGCAGATCATCAACGGCCCCTTCACCTTCGCGCTCGACGGCAATCCGCTGGTCGGTCCGGTGCAGGGCCTGACCAATTTCTGGTGCGCCTGCGCCGTCATGGCCGGCTTCAGCCAGGGCGGCGGCGTTGGCTTGGCGCTGTCGAACTGGATGGTGCATGGCGATCCGGGCTTCGACGTCTGGGGCATGGATGTCGCCCGCTTCGGCGAATGGGCGAGCCTGCGCTACACCAACGCCAAGGTGCGCGAGAACTATTCGCGGCGCTTCTCGATCCGCTTCCCGAACGAGGAATTGCCCGCCGCCCGTCCGGCGCAGACAACGCCTCTCTATGACACCATGCTCGCCAACAACGCGGTCATGGGCGATTCGTGGGGTCTCGAAACCCCGCTGTGGTTCGCGCCGAAGGGCAAGGAACCCAAGGACATCGTTTCCTTCCACCGCTCGAACGATTTCGGCCCGATCGGTGAGGAAGTGCGCGCCACGCGCGATCACGTCGGCGTCACCGAGATCGCCAACTTCGCCAAATACGAGGTGTCGGGACCTGCAGCCGAGGATTTCCTCAACCGGCTGATGACCAACCGCATGCCGAGGGTTGGCCGTATCGTGCTGACCCCGATGGTCAACGAGTTCGGCAAGCTGATCGGCGATTTCACCATCGCCAAGGCCGGCCCAAGGGACGGGGAAGACCGCTTCATGATCTGGGGCTCTTCGGCCGCGCAGAAATACCATATGCGCTGGTTCGAGAAGCACCTGCCGAAGGATGGTTCGGTGCGCATCCACCGCTTCGACCAGACGCTGGTCGGCCTGTCGATCGCCGGACCGAAATCGCGAGACCTGCTGCAGAAGCTGGTCGATGTCGACATCTCGACCAAGGCCTTCCGCTTCATGGACTTCCGCGAGATGGCGGTCGGCGGCGCGCCCTGCATGGTCAACCGCATCACCTATACCGGCGATCTCGGCTACGAGATCTGGATGGCGCCGGCCTATCAGCGCCTCGTCTACAAGGCGATCAAGGAGGCCGGAGCGGAATCCGGCGTCGTCGATTTCGGCATGCGCGCGCTTTTGTCGATGCGCCTCGAAAAGAACTTCCCGACCTGGTTCCGCGAGCTTCGCCCGATCTACGGCCCGTTCGAAGGCTCGATGGACCGCTTCATCAAGCTCGAGAAGAACGACTTCATCGGCCGCGAGGCCTCGGCCAAGGAACAGGCCGACGGGCCGAAGCTGCGCCGCGTTTCCTTTATCGTCGATGCCATCGATGCCGACGTGATGGGCGACGAGCCGATCTGGGCCAAGGTCAGCAAAGACTACGGCACGGTTGAGAAGCCGCATGGCTATGGCGCGCCCCGCTTCGACATGTCAGGCAAGGAAGTGCGCGGATCCAAGGCCGCCGAAGGCGCTTCCGCGGTGCGCGGCATCGTCGATGGCGACTGGCGCGTCGTCGGCTGGGTGACCTCGGGCGGCTATGCGCATTACGTCCAGAAATCGATGGCGCAGGGCTATGTGCCTGCAGCCCTTGCCGAGGACGAAAGCGCCGGCCTGTTCGAAATCGAGATCCTCGGCCACCGTCGCCCGGCCCGCATCAATGTCGAGCCGCCTTTCGACCCGAGCGGCGAGAAGATGCGGACCTGACGTGTCGGCAATTGTTGGATCGTGCCGGTTGTTATGGCATGGTCAAGCCACTACCGGCGCATCAGCATGAGAAGACTATCCCCTTGCGGCAGCTAGAGAAGTGGACCGATTGGCTCTGCGATGAACGGGTCGGTCCATTCAGCGCCGCGGTCGCTTTTGCCCTCCTCTACTGCCTGACCCAGATCATGGCGATGGCGCTGCTCTCCCACGTTGCGGAGACCGGCGTCGGCGTCGACGATGCCGAGCAACTGATGGAAATGCGGTTCCTGGCTGCCGGCTACGGCAGCTCGCAGCCGCCTTTATACACCTGGCTCGCCATGCTTGCGGCCTCGTTGGTCGGAACCAGCGTCCTTGCCCTCAAGATCGTCAAATACGGCCTGCTGGCCACGGGGCTGGCCGCCTATTTCACCGCCATCCGCCGTTTCGGCTATTCGAACCGCGCCGCTGCCGCCGGCATGTTCGGGCTGCTCCTGTTTCCCCAGATCTTCTGGGAGATGCAGCACGCCCTCACCCACTCGGTTGCCATATTCTGTTTCACCTCGGTGCTGCTTTTGGCGCTGGTCGAGGTGCAGAAACGCCGATCGGCCATTGCCTATGCGCTGTTCGGCCTGGCGACGGCGGCCGCGATGCTGTCGAAATACAACATCGTCATCTTCCTTGCCGCGTTGTTCCTGGCAGCCCTCTCGGTTCGCGAAACGCGTGAAGCAATCTTGGACCGCCGCTTCCTGATCAGCGTGGCGGTGGCGATCCTTGCCTGCCTGCCGACGCTTTATTGGAGCCTCATGCACCCTCAAGACTTCCTGTCGCACAGCGGCGGCTTTGGCGTCGCCGAGGGCGATAGCGCAGCGGAAACGGCGGCGCTCGGCTTCGTCGGTTTGGCCAGGGCGATCCTCAACTTCGCCGCCCTGCCCGTCACGATCTTTGCCGTCGCCTTGGTCCTGGCGCGCAATAGCCCGGCGCCGTTGTCGCTGCCCGCCCCCTGGCCTGAAAAGCTGCTGTGGCGCGGCATAATCTTCGGTCTGTTGGTCACGCTGGTGCTGGTTCTGGCCGGTGGCGTGACGCAGTTTCGCGACCGCTGGATGCTTCCCCTGTTCATCCTGTTGCCTGCAGCCTTGGCCATGCGTCTGGACGCCAGAGGGGAAAAGGGCCGCAAAACGCAAGGCACCGTCGTCTTCGTCGGTGCTGTCCTCGCCGTGCTTGTGCTCCCGGTAAGCTGGTACATGCACCTGAACGGCGGCGAGAGCCGCGGTCGCATCGTGCAGATGGATTATCCGGCGCTCTACCGCCAGATCACCGCCGATGGGCCGGTCAGCACCGTGGTTTCGAGCTGGTTCTGGATCGGCAATCTGCGCCTGATCGATCCCGACCTTATCGTGCTCGACGACGAGATACCCGACTTCACTCGGTCGATCCGCGAGCCGGCAGTGCTTGTCTTGATGAGCGACAAAGAGCCTCCCTCGGTCGTTTTCGACAGGATCGCGAAGGCCGGCTATGGGATGGACACGATCCATCGGCGCATCGCGGTGCCGCAGTTGCTGGGGGGCGAACCGCGCCAGGTCACGATCACCAGGCTTCACAAGTTGACGGCGCAATAGGCGTCGGGGGACCCATGGATAAGCAGCGCTTTGGTCGCCATCGCAAGATCATGCCCTTCGAACCCGGCTCGGTCGAAGCGCTGCGCGAGGCCTCTCGCGAGAAAGCCGCCGCGCTCAACCAGCATGTGCTGGGCTATGGCGCGATAGCCGAAGCCGAATGGGCCGCGGCAGGCATCGCCGCGCCCGACCTGCCCGCCATGCGCAAATACAGGCTCGATCGTATCCGCGCCGAGCTGAAGCGCCGCGGCTACGCCGGCGCCCTGCTCTACGACCCGGTCAACATCCGCTACGCGACGGACTCGACCAACATGCAACTCTGGGTCGCGCACAACCCGACACGCCATTGTTTCGTCGCCACCGAAGGGCCGGTGGTGCTGTTCGATTATTTTTCCTGCGAGCACCTGTCCGACCATTCGGGCGTCGTCGACGAGGTGCGCCCGGCTGTATCGTGGATGTATCTCTACAGCGGCGAGCTCACCGAGCAGAAGGTTCGCCGCTGGGCCGCCGGCATCGCCGATCTCATTGCCGAGCATGGCGGCGGCAACCGACGCATCGCCATCGACCACATCAATCCCGAAGGCGTCGAGGAACTCGCTCGCCGCGGCATTTCCGTCGGCAATGGCGAAGCCGTGATGGAGAATGTACGCCTCATCAAATCGCCGGACGAGATCCTCGCCATGCGCCGTTCCATCGTCGCCTGCGAGGCGGCGATGAGCGAGATGGAAGCGGCGCTGAAGCCCGGCATCTCCGAGAACGAGCTGTGGGCTGAGCTGCATCGCGGCAACATCGCGCGCGGCGGCGAATGGATCGAAACACGGCTTCTGTCGTCGGGGCCGCGCACCAATCCCTGGTTCCAGGAATGCTCATCGCGCCTAATCGAGAATGGCGATCTCGTCGCCTTCGACACCGATCTCGTCGGTCCTTACGGCTTCTGCGCCGACCTTTCGCGCACCTGGCTCTGCGGCGACAAGCAGCCGTCGAACGAACAGCGCGACCTGTTCCGCATTGCCGCCGACCAGATCGCGCACAACACCGCGTTGATGCGGCCGGGTATCTCCTTTCGCGATCTCGTCGAGCGCTCGGCCGTGCCGCCGGGCGATTGCTATCCTGCACGCTACGGCGTGCTCTATCACGGGGTCGGCCTGGCGGACGAATACCCGACGCTGCCGCATGCCGGCGACTGGGCCACCGACACGCCGGATGGCGTGCTCGAACCCGGTATGGTGCTTTGCGTCGAAAGCTATGTCGGCAGGCTTGGCGGGCGCGAAGGCGTCAAGATCGAGGAGCAGATCCTGATCACCGAGACTGGCAACGAGAAACTCTCAACCTACCCGCTGGACGAGCGGCTGCTCTGATGCACCGCCTTCGACCACCGCGACAGCGTCGCGCATCGCGGCAACGATCGAAGCCAGGGTGGTCCTGGCTGTGATATAGGGCAGGCCCTTGCGCCGTGCCGTCCAGCCGACGACTTTCACGCCCTGCGCAGCCGGCTCGAAACGTTGCGCCAGTGCCCAGCTTTCGCAGTCGATGGCGGCGATATCGGCCCTGCCCTCGGCGATGGCGACGATCGACGACCGGTGGCCGCCGCTTTCGCTGCGCGAGGCGAAAATATCAAGGCTTTCGCCCATCGCCTCCAGGTCGCGCGTCAGCCCGATCAGCCCGGACATCGAATCCGGATTGTTGAAGGTGAAGCGCCTGCCGCGCAGAAGATCGATCGGGATGATGGGCTTGCCGTCATGCGGCGAGGCAACCGGCGGCTCGTTATCCGCAGGCATTATCAGCGCGCTGGAATAGAGTTCTCCCTGCCCGCCCTCGAACGCATCGTAGTTTGGCTGGGCAATCACCTGCACATGCCGGGCAAGGCCGAGTTCCATCGGCCCCCAGCAGGTTTGCCCGAAGAGCATCGCCGGGCTCAGCCAGAGCTGGTGAAAATCGAACTCGTCCGGGGGCAGAGTCGCCGGGTCGGGCGCGATCAGTCCTCCGGCGCCATCAAGGATACCGCCAGGCACGGCCGGCAACTCGCGATTGCTGCGAGCGACTGCCTCCGGCGCATCGATGCCCCTTTGCCGGAAGGCGTCGCGCAGCCTCACCCATTGCGCGTCGACTTCACCACGCGCCTCGGGCCAGTCATACATCGGCAGGGCCGCAACGAACTCACTCATGTCGAATAGCTTTCAAAGACAAGCGGCCTTCGGCGCGCCTGCGTTCCGCCGCAAAAAAAGCTGTCGCGGAAAGTCGAGATTACTCCTTCGGCGGCTCAGCCGGAACCGGTGCTGTTCCAAGCCCGCTGACATTGCGCGCCCTGACGCGCGGCTTGAAGGCGCGGCCCGGTTCCGGCGCGCGACGCAACATCGGATGGATGACCGGCTCCTTGGCCTTGAAGGCATAGGATTTGATCAGCGACAGATAGTTCGGATAGACATAGCCGTTGTTCATCCGCAGCCATTCTTCGCGGCGATCGCGAAACAGCTTCGGCAATCTGTACCAGGCAACCGTCGGGCTCTTGTGATGCACGAAATGCAGGTTGTTGTTGAGGAACAGGTACGACAGCGGCGAGCGTTCGACGATGATGGTGCGCCCTTCCGGATGTTCGGACCACTGATGCTCGGCATAGGTGCGCACCGAAATCAGCGACTGTCCGAGCCAGACCGGCACCAGCACGTAGAGCCAGAGCGGAATGCCGAAGCCGAACGTTACGATCGGCGCCACGACGGCAATGCCGATGGCATGCAGCAGCCAGGCCTTGCGGATCGCCTTGTCGCCGGCGGCGATCTGCTTGGCGTCGTCGATGAAGAAGCCGACCGACGACAGCCACGGACCGAGGATCAAGCGGCCGACCATGGTGTTGTTGATCTTGAGCAGGAACTTCATCGCCGGCGGCAGTTCCTCATGCATCCAGAGCGCTTGGTAATAGCTCTCCGGATCGTCCAGCGGAT
This sequence comes from Mesorhizobium montanum, assembly GCF_033977145.1. Taxonomy (NCBI): domain Bacteria; kingdom Pseudomonadati; phylum Pseudomonadota; class Alphaproteobacteria; order Hyphomicrobiales; family Phyllobacteriaceae; genus Mesorhizobium; species Mesorhizobium montanum. Next base: position 206,443 of record NZ_JAVIJF010000003.1, read on the forward strand.
CAGTCAGCCGCTCATCGGCATGATGGCGAAGATGGATGGTCTTGAAGCGCCGGAACGGCCAGACAAACCCGATCGGCAGGAAGACGAACGCTTCGTTGATCCTGGCGCTGCGGGTCGGATGGCCATGCAGCACCTCATGCATCAACGAGGATTGCAGCGCCAGGATCAGCGCCAGGGCGATCAACGCGATCAGGGGATGGGATGGCCAGAGCAGGAAGCCGGCGGCGAGCCATGTGCCGTAGCAGAAGAGGGCGAGAAATACTGTCGGCCATTCGATTGCCGGTGCGCCGCTACGTCTCTTGTTCATGCTCGTCATGCTATCGACCACTGCCTTCCAGTCGCCGGAACCACCTCGATTCCTGACAACATTGTGTCAGGAGCCTGCCGTTACATCAACGAGACAAAGCGCACAAACTGTTGCGAGTGCGCATTTTTAGCTGCAGATGTTATATATTGTAAACAGAATTGAGGATTCATTTACGCTTGAGCCGCGACAAGCACGGCCTCGGCGCAAAATTATCCTCCCGCAAGCAGGAGCAGCCTGATGGACAAGCGCGATCTGTCGACGATCTTCCGGGAGCGGCTGAAATTGCTCTTGACACGGTCCGACCTCAACCAGTCGGCCTTCGCGACGGCCGTCGGCATCGACCGTTCGGCGCTGTCGCAACTGCTCTCGGGCGCCTCGACCCGCCTGCCCCGCGCCGAGACGCTTCTCAACATCGCCGCCGAGTTCAAGGTGTCGCTCGACTGGCTGCTGGGCTTGAGCCACGACGAAGGGGTCACCGGCGAAATCCGCGAGAGCCTGGAGATCGAGGAAGCGCCCGACGGCTTCGACCGCACGCTGCTCGCCAAATGGCATGCGGAGGCGGCCGGCACCAAGATCCGCTACGTGCCCGCCGGCATTCCCGATCTTCTGCGCACCGAGGCGTTGATCGACTATGAGGCCGGCATCGCCAACAAGAGCCGCGAGGCGCAGGCCGGCGAAACGCAATACCGCATCGACTATACAAGGCGGCCGGAGACCGACATGGAGGTCTGCATGCCGCGCCACACGCTGGAGATCTTCGCCCGCGGCCTCGGCGTCTGGGACCGCTTCCCGGAGGCCGAACGGCGCAAGCAATTGCTGCACATGGCAGCGCTGCTCGACGACCTTTATCCGACCTTCCGCCTGTTCCTCTATGACGGCCGTATGCGCTACTCGATCCCCTATACGATCTTCGGCCCCTATCGCGCCGCGATCTATGTCGGCGACATGTATATCGTGCTGAGCGCCACCCAGCCGATCCGCACACTGACCAGCCATTTCGACAATCTAATCCGGGCCGCCGACATCAACGCGCACGAGGCGGCGAGCTTCACGCAGAAGCTGGCTGCAATGTCCTTCTCGTCAGGCTCTGTCTGATCGCCGGCATCGATGCCATCTTGGCGGTCGGCCTGGCCGCCGCTCATCGTTTCAGGAAAACCCATGCAAGAACCGCGTCACGTCATTTGTTCCTCCTCAATCGGGCCGTTCGATGCGCGTCAGACGCGGCGATCTGATCCGCATCGTCGATCCCAAGGGCCAGCAGGTCTCCGACCTCTGGGCCTTCTCGACCAAGGGCAGGCTCGACTGGCTGAGCACGTCGCAGACCCGCGACATCAGCGAGCGGCTGTTTCCGAAACCGGGCGACCATTTCTACAGCGCCGCAGGCAAGATCATGCTGACGCTGATCGAGGATGCCTCGCCCGGACCGCACGATATGCTCTACCCGGCCTGCGACAGCGCGCTCTATGAAAGGGCCGGTCTGCCCAACCACCCGAACTGCCGCGACAATCTGATGAAGGCGCTCGGCACGGAAGGCATTGAACTTCCCTTCGCGCCCGACCCTGTCGATCTTTTCCAGAACTCCTTGCCGCAGCCGGACGGCACGCTCGTTGTCGAGGCTTCGATCAATCCGCCGGGCGGTTACGTGACATTGCGCGCCGAACAGGACCTCCTGCTTGTCGTCACCGCCTGCTCGGTCGACCACCACCCGACCAATGGCGACGCCTGCACCGAGATCGAGGTCGAGATCATTCCGGCTGCATAGGGCCGTACCACCTGCAAACTCGTTGACTAGACATAAAGACTTCTTTATATCGTTATTTGAATTCGGAAGACGAACGCCATTCCAGGCAGGAAAGTTCAGGCCATGACCGCGACCAATCCCATCGACGCGCTGCTTGCCGAAAAGGGCGTGCTTTTGGCCGACGGCGCCACCGGCACCAATCTGTTCGCGATGGGTCTCGAGGCCGGCGAAGCGCCTGAGCTGCTTAATGAGACGTCACCCGAGACCATCACCAGCCTGCATCAGAACTTCGTCGATGCCGGCGCCGATATCATCCTCACCAACTCCTTCGGCGGCACCCGCCACCGGCTGAAGCTGCATCATGCACAGGATCGCGTTCACGATCTGAACAGGCGCGCCGCCGAAATTGCCCGCTCCGTCGCCGACAAGGCCGGCCGCAAGGTGATCGTCGCCGGCTCGGTCGGTCCTACAGGCGAATTGCTGGTGCCGCTCGGCGCCATGACCTATGACGATGCGGTCGATGCCTTTGCCGAGCAGATCGAGGGTCTCAAGGCCGGCGGCGCCGAAGTCGCCTGGATCGAGACGATGTCGGCGCCCGACGAGATCCGCGCCGCGGCGCAAGCCGCCATCCGCGTCGGCCTGCCCTATACCTATACCGGTTCCTTCGACACCGCCGGCCGCACCATGATGGGGCTGTTGCCGAAAGATATCCACGGTGTTGCCGATGGGCTGTCGCAGGCTCCGCTCGGCGTCGGCGCCAATTGCGGCGTCGGCGCTTCCGATATCCTGGCGTCGCTCCTCGACATGACCGAGGCGAAGCCGGAGGCGACGGTGATCGTCAAGGGCAATTGCGGCATTCCGGAATTCCGCGGCGCGGAGATCCACTATTCCGGCACGCCCGAGCTGATGTCCGATTATGTGCGGCTTGCGGTCGATGCCGGCGCCAAGATTGTCGGCGGCTGCTGCGGCACCTCGTTCGCCCATCTTGCCGCCATGCGCAAGGCGCTTGACGCGCACACCAAGTCGACCCGCCCGACCGTCGAGACGATCGTCGAGCGCATCGGCCCGATGCGCAACAAGGTGGCGACAGCAAACACTGCCGAAACCAGCGAAGGCCGCCGCGAACGCAGGCGCAGCCGCGCCTGACAGGGCCGGTTATTTGCTGTTTTCGGCGTAGCGCGACAGCGCCGTGTTGAAATCGACAACGACGCCGTCCTGGCTGCCGGTGCCTATCGTCATCAAGGCACCCGATGCACCAGGGTCGGTGATCTGTTCCAGCATCACGCGAAAACGGTCGTTGTTGAGCGCCGAAAGCGCCGTGTTGCGAGCCGCGTCGACATCGTTCCTGATGCGCGCGGATTCCGCTGAAGGAGCGGACGGTCCCCGCACCGGCGCATTGGTCGCCGTCGAGCTCGCGTTTCCGATTGTCGTGATACGCACTGCCGATCCCTCGAACCCTAATCAGCACTGACTAACGGAAGCTGATTGCGATGATATTCCGGAAAAGCCGCGCAATTTAACGATCGCAAAAAAGGCCGGCAGATTATCTTGCCGGCCCTTCGTTTCAATCGCAATGTTCTACTTGTTGCCTTCCAGCGATGAGGCCAGCCGCACCAGCGACAGGAACTCCGCCCTGTAGCCGAACGGATCGGCGCCGCGCGCGGCATTGGCGATCTCCGCGATCCGGTCGTAGCCGAAATTCGCCGTCTGATCCTCGTCGCGCAGCTTCTGCCCGAAGGCCGCGACCGCGACCGAGAAACGCTGGTCGGCGCCGGCCGCGTCGAAGGACTTGACCTCATTGGCGGCGGTCACCGGCGTGGTGATCAGCTTCGAATCGTTCTCGTTCGGCAGCTTATAGCGGATCTTGACGAAGGCATATTCGTCGGCGTTGGCGACGCCGCCATTGTCGACCTTGGCCTGGCCGTAGCGCAGCGGATCGACCTGTTCGCCGCCGCTGCCCTTCGGCGTGATCTCATAGACCGCCGTCACCGAATGGCCGGAGCCGATATCGCCGGCATCGACGCGGTCATTGTTGAAATCCTCGCGCTTGAGCGCCCGGGTCTCATAACCGACCAGCCGGTACTCCGAGACCGCGGCCGGGTTGAACTCGACCTGGATCTTGACGTCCTTGGCGATGGTGAACAGCGTCGAGGACGCATCATCGACCAGCACCTTCTGGGCCTCGGCAAGCGTGTCGATATACGCGGCCGTGCCGTTGCCGTTCTGGGCGATGGTCTGCATCATCCGGTCGTTCAGATTGTCGCGTCCGAAACCGAACACCGACAGAAAGACGCCGGTCTTGCGCTCGCTCTCGACCAGCCGCTTGAGATCCTCGTCATCGGTCTGGCCGACATTGAAATCGCCGTCGGTGGCGAGCATCACGCGGTTGACGCCGTCCTTGACGAAGGATTGCTGGGCGAGCTTGTAGGCTTCACGGATGCCTTCCTCGCCGGCCGTCGAGCCGCCGGGGGACAGATTGTCGATGGCGGCGAGGATCTTCTGCTTTTCCGCCGCTTTGGTCGGCATCAGCACCGTGCCGGCATTGCCGGCATAGGTGACGATCGAGACGGTGTCGTCCGCCTTGAGCTTGCTCACCAGCAGCCGGAAGGCGGATTTGAGCAGCGGCAGCTTGTCCGGCTCGTCCATCGAGCCCGAGACGTCGATCAGGAAGACAAGATTGGCCTTGGGCTGCTCGGCCGGCTTCACGTCGAAACCCTTGATCGCGACATGCATCAGCTTGGTGTGCTCGTTCCACGGTGTCGGCATGACGGTGACGGTCGAGTTGAACGGCGTCTTGGCCGAATCCGGGCCCTTCCAGTCATAGGGGAAGTAGTTGATCATCTCCTCGACCCGCACCGTGTCGGCCTGAGGCAGCGCGCCTTCCTTCAGCGAGCGCCGCACGAAGGAATAGGAGGCCGTGTCGACATCGATCGAGAAGGTCGAGACGGGGTCCTGCGCGGTCTCATGCACCGGATTGGTCTTGAAGGTCTCGATGCGGTCGCGGTTTTCATCCTGCGGCCGCATCTGATCGGCCGGCATGGGCGCGGGCTGCACCATCAGCTTGGATTGGCCGATGGCGCCCGCCGCGCGTTTGAGCTTCGCCGCATCGCCTGGCGCCGAAAAGCCCATTCGAACCACACCATCGCCCGACGCGGCTTCGCCGCCAGCAGGCTGCGCCGGGGCGGGCGTGGGCATCGCCTCAGGCGCCGCCTCCTGCTTGAGCAGGCTGTCGACCTCGGTCGCCGGTTTGGCCGGCGCTGCCGGTACCACTTGTGAATTCGCCCGGGTCTCGGCGTCCGCGTCGGCCTTCTTTTCCTTGGCGGGCGCCGCTGCCAGCGGCTCGTTGATCGCGGGTTGTTCCGGCACAGGCTTCTGCGCCGCCGGCTTGTCGGCCAGCGTCTCGGTGACCGTACCGTTCCCGCCGACGGCCGGCGGCTGCTCCTTCAACATCTCAAAAGCGGCGTAGCCGGCGATAGGCAGCGCGACCAGCGCGGTGATGGCCGGCGTGGCAATGAGTTTCCGTTGCATGATTTCTCTCCAGAGCTTTCTTGCTCGCTCCGTGAGACGAAGGCTTGCGGACGTTCCTTGGGGGATAGTTGAAATTTTTTCGTCGTGGTCGAAGGCCTGCATCGCGGCGGCAAGCGCGCGCGCCTTCGCTTCGCCGTCCGGCGCCGGTACCGCGATGTCACGCAGCCTTTCGAGTTCGTTGTCGTCGACCATGGTCACACTTCCCCGGCTGAACGCATCAGCAATTTCAGCCGTTTCTTCGCTTCATGGATGTGCCAGGAAACCGTCGTCTCCGAGATCGCCATCACCTCCGCCGCCGCCGCGTGGTTGAGACCTTCGCCATAGACCAGCAGAACCGCGTCACGCTGCTTGTCGGGCAGCACCCGCACCGCCGCCCACAGCGCCTCGGCCGGATCGTCGGCCTCCGCCGACGCCTCGCCCGCGATCAACGCATAGGCGCCAAAGGCATCGGTCTTGGCTGTGTCGCGGGCGCGCTTGCGCATCATGTCGCGTGCCGCGTTCAGCGTCATGGCATAGAGCCATGTCGTGAAGGCGCCGCTGCCCTGATAGTCGCCGATCGCGCGGCCGAGCCGCACGCAGACGTCCTGGGCGATGTCTTCGGCGTCGGCCTTCTTGCCGCACCAGCGATAGGCGGCGCGATAGACGAAGCCATAGTGCCTTTCGAGCAATGTGCCGAAAGCCCCCCTGTCTCCGCCCCTCGCCCGCCCGATCAATTCGGCATCGGAGGCATCGCCGTCGTCCAGCATCATCGCCATCATTTGCCTGTTGGACGAAGGCTAATGACCAATCCTTGGGGCGATGGAAAGATTTTTTTGCGGCAGCGCATTTTCCTTCTCCCCGTGAACGGGGAGAAGGTGCCCGAAGGGCGGATGAGGGGCAGCGCTGCCGCCCAGAGATCATGGCTCAGCCCAATGTTTCACCGAAAAACGCCGTCAGCCGCCTCCAGTGGCGCTCAGCGCCAACCTCGTCATAGACGCTGTGGTCCCTGACGCACCAGCCATGGCCGACGCCGACATAGTTCTCGATGATGTGGTCGACTTCTGCGACCCTGAGCGCCTCCGCCAGCCGCGCCGACTGTTCCGGCGGGAAGCTGCGGTCGACGCCGGCAACCCCGACATAGACGCGCGCCTTGATCGACACAGCCTTGCGGTGCGGGCTGTCGGGCGCGTCGCTGGCCAGATTGCCGCCGTGGAAGCTTGCCGCGGCGACGATGCGGTCGGGATGGGTCGCGGCCGCGTTCAGCGCCCGCGCGCCGCCCATGCAATAGCCGACGACGCCGATCGGCCCGCCGACGCCTTCAGCCGCAAGCGCATCGAGGAAGGCGGCGTTGTCGCGGATGGTCATGCCCTGCGTCGTGCCGCCGCTCAGCACCGACAGCGCAGCCTTGGTCTTTTCTTCGGCAAAGGCGGTTTTGGGATCGAACGGGCCATAGGGCGCATAGCGGTAGAAGAGATCGGGCACCAGCACGGCATAGCCATGCCCCGCGAGGCGCTCGGCCATCTGGTCGAGCGCCGGACGCGGACCGAAAATATCCATGTAGAGGATGACGCCGGCCTTGGCCGGCGCGGCTGGACGAAACAGCCGTGCCTTCGCCGTGCCGTCCTGGGTCTTGATCTCGATGTCCTGCTTCGTCATTGCGCGCTCCGCCGGTTGCCAGGCGATAGATATCCGCGACGCCCGCCAGGGCAAGCGGCAACCTGTCGATCGCAGTCAAGTTTCCGTGCGGTTCGGAAGAACGCTTAAAGTTCGGCGAACGCCACCATATGGAAAGCCTGGACATCGGCCGGATAGCGATATTCAGCGCCATAGGGACAGGCGTTGCGGTCGAGGCAGCCGCCGGCGCGGCAAGGCGCACCGCCCGTGCCATGCACATGCGCCAGGCACGCCTGGTGCGCGAAGCCGTCCACCGAATAGGCGCCGACCGGACAAGATTTTAGGCAGGGTTTCTCGATGCATGCGTCGCAAAGGTGAATCGCTGCGTCAGCTTCGGGTATCGCGATCTCCTGCTCGAACAACAGCGCGCCGCGATAGGCATGCCAGAGCCCGTACTCCGGATGCATGAGGATGCCGAGCGGCGAAGGCTTCAGCCCTTCAGCGCGCATCGCCCATTGCTGGAATGGCAGATAGGGCCGGTCGGAAGGCGAAACGGCGCGCGCGCCAAAATCTTGCGCCACTGCAACGATCACTTCGCGAGACCAGGTGTCGAGCGGATCGGCTATTGGTTGCGGTTGTCTCTTGAGCCAACGCTGGAAATGCGGCCAGGGTGCCGCGCCCGCCTGCCCGACCAGCAGCACCGATTTGGCTGGAGCACCCGAAGGTCCGGCAAGCACCGGTTCACCATCCGCGAAGTTGAAGCCGCCTCGAAGGATCAGGCCATTCGCCGCGAGCGCGGTCGCGATCTTCCCGACCGGACTGAGGGAAAAAGTCATCCCTTCTCGTCCGGGTCAGAGAAAGCGCTCCGCCAGACTTCCTTGTGGATGATGTTGGCGACTTTAGCCCCGCCTGACTCGGGCTCCTTTCAAGTGAAGGCGTCGGGCATCGACCCCTTCTTCTTGGCGATGAAATCCTTCAACGCCTCGTCGATCGACGGATCGAGATGTGGCGCCTCATAGCTTTCCAGCCAGCGGCGGGCGAGCTCGTTGGCGCGCTGCGGCGCGGTCTTTTGGCCCTCTGCCAGCCACTGCTCGTAGGAATTGTTGTCGGCGATGTTGGAGCGGTAGAAGGCGGTCTGGAAATTCGCCTGGGTGTGATCGCAGCCGAGATAGTGGCTGCCCGGACCGACCTGGCGGATGGCGTCCATCGCCTGGCCGTTTTCCGACAGGTCGACGCCCTCGGCGAATTTCTGCTGCATGCCGAGCTGGTCGATGTCCATCATGAATTTTTCATAGCAGGAGGCGAGACCGCCTTCGAGCCAGCCGGCCGAATGCAGCACGAAATTGGTGCCGGCAAGGATGGTCGAGTTGAGCGTGTTGGCGCTTTCATAGGCCGCCTGCGCATCCGGAACCTTCGAGGCGCAGAGCGAGCCGCCGGTGCGGAACGGCAGGCCGAGCCGGCGCGCGAGCTGCGCCGCGCCGTAAGAGACCAGCGACGGCTCCGGCGTGCCGAAAGTCGGCGCGCCCGACTGCATCGAGATCGACGAGGCGAAGGTGCCGAACAGCACCGGCGCGCCTGGCCGGATCAGCTGCGTGAACGAGGCGCCGGCGAGCACTTCGGCGAGCACCTGCGTCAGCGTGCCGGCGACCGTCACCGGGCTCATCGCGCCGGCCAGGATGAAAGGCGTGACGATGCAGGCCTGGTTGTGGCGCGAATAGACCTTCAGCGCGCCCAGCATCGTCTCGTCGAACACCATCGGCGAATTGGCGTTGATCAGGCTGGTCAGCACGGTGTTGTTCTCGACGAAATCGTCGCCGAACACGAGCTTGGCCATCGCCACCGTGTCCTCGGCGCGTTCCGGCGCGGTCACCGAGCCCATGAACGGCTTGTCGGAATATTTGATGTGGCTGTAGACCATGTCGAGATGGCGCTTGTTGACCGGCACGTCGACTGGTTCGCACACCGTGCCGCCCGAATGATGGATCGACGGCGCCATATAGGCGAGCTTCACGAAATTCTGGAAATCCTCGATCGTGGCGTAGCGGCGGTTGCCGTCTAGGTCGCGCACGAAGGGCGGGCCGTAGACCGGCGCGAACACCGTCGCATTGCCGCCGATCTGTACCGAGCGCTCCGGATTGCGTGCGTGCTGGGTGTAGATCGAAGGCGCGGTCTTTAAGAGCGAGCGGCAGAGGCCCTTGGGGAAGTGCACGCGCTCGCCTTTGACGTCGGCGCCCGCCTCTTTCCACAGCGCCAGCGCCTCGGCGTCATCGCGGAAAATAATGCCGATTTCCTCAAGCACCGTGTCGGTGTTCTTCTCGATCAGCGCCAGGCCTTCCTCGTTGAGGACCTCGTAGACGTTGATCTTGCGCTTGATGTAGGTGAGCTGGGTGCCTGGACCGCCGCCCGAACGGGCGGCCCGGCGTGCCGCCGCGCCGCCGCTGGCGCCGCGTCCGCGTCGTCCACCCGACGCTTCCTGCTCGACTGCAGCGTTATCGCTCATGATCGTTCTTCCTATAACTTGGCCTGAATTGGCTTGGCGGCCCTTCGTCGCCGCTTCTTGCCGGATCGTAGCCATGCACCCTATTGGAAACGGCCCGCCAGCGCCAACGCCTGTCGCAAAATCGACAAGAAAAGCGCCAACTTTTCAGTCGCTTTCCTTTTGCGGGAAGTCGCAAATCAGCTATGGATGCGCTGCCCTCGCGGGTTAGGTATTGGCGCATCGATTTTTAAGCTGCCGCAGTCATTCCGAGCAGCAAGGAGCCCGAGAAAAATGTCCGACGACGAGATCATCCTTTCCGAGCTTTCCGATGAGGAACTCGTGCAGCAGATGCATGACGACCTCTATGACGGGCTGAAGGAAGAAATCGAGGAAGGCACGCGAATCCTGCTCGAGCGCAATTGGGCGCCCTACAAGGTGCTGACCGAGGCCCTGGTCGAAGGCATGCGCATCGTCGGCGAGGATTTTCGCGACGGCATCCTGTTCGTGCCGGAAGTGCTGCTTTCGGCCAACGCCATGAAGGCCGGCATGTTCATCCTGCGTCCGCTGCTTGCCGCTACCGGCGCGCCGAAGCAGGGCAAGATGGTGATCGGCACCGTCAAGGGCGACATCCACGACATCGGCAAGAACCTCGTCGGCATGATGATGGAAGGCGCCGGCTTCGATGTCATCGACCTCGGCATCAACAACGCGGTGGAGAAATATCTCGACGCAATCGAGCAGCACCAGCCCGACATCATCGGCATGTCGGCTCTGCTCACCACCACCATGCCTTACATGAAGGTCGTGATCGACACGATGAAGGAAAAGGGCATCCGCGACGACTATGTCGTGCTGGTCGGCGGCGCGCCGCTGAACGAAGAGTTCGGCAAGGCCGTTGGCGCCGACGCCTACTGCCGCGACGCGGCGGTGGCGGTCGAGACCGCCAAGGACTACATGAAGCGCAAACACAACGTTCGCGCCTCCGCCTGAACCAAGGCATCAGGATGGACAGACGAGAAAAGCCGCGCCTTGCAGCGCGGCTTTTTTGTTCCCAGATGATGGACGGGGCTGCCGATCAGTTGACAGTGTCCTTGACCGCCCTTGCGGTCGATTTGACATCCTTGCCGACACCCCGAATTGTGTTGGCGCAGGCCGTGAGTGCAAGCGCGCAGGCAAGGATGGCCATCGGCGCGATGCGTAGCAGTTTCATGGACGGTGTCTCCCTGGACAGATAAATTACCTCGCAGCAACGAAAGCCGGCTCGACTTGGCCAAAACGCAAAAAACGAAACCGAATCAAACAGACAGGCTGCTCGTCATCGCCTGCGGGATGATTGCGCGCGAAGTTTTGGCCGTCAAGCAACGGCTTAAGCTCGACCATCTCGATCTGACCTGCCTGCCGGCCGAGTTCCATTTCTATCCGGACCGCATCGCGCCGGCCATGGACAAGGCGATCGAGAAGGCCAAGGCGGACGGCTACGGGCACATCTTCGTCGGCTATGCCGATTGCGGCACCGGCGGCCTGCTCGACCGCGTCATCGAGAAGCACGGCGTCGAGCGCATGGCGGGGCCGCACTGCTTCGCCTTCTATCAGGGCATGGATACCTACGCGAAGGTCGCCGACGACGACATGATGTCGTTTTATATGACCGACTTCCTCTGCCGCCAGTTCGAGGCTTTTTTCATCAAGCCGCTCGGCCTCGACCGGCATCCCGAATTGATCAAGGATTATTTCGGCAACTACCAGAAGCTGATCTATCTCGCCCAGACCGACGATCCGGAGCTTGACAAGGTCGCCGAGAAAGCCGCGGCCATGCTCGGCCTCGCCTATGAGCGCCGACCGACCGGTTATGGCGACCTGACCGTGGAACTGGCGCGGGCGGCACAGAGCGCTGCCTGAGGCCGTCACGCCCCCGCTTCGAGCGCCGCCAACACATCGGCGAAGCTGGTCTGGCAAACAAAGCCCAGCCGCTCCCTCGCCCGCGACGGATCGTAGACGCGGTCGATCGAAGAGAACATCGTCCAGCCCTTCCTGGCATAGAGCCTCGGATAATCCGGGAAATAGCGCGCGACAACTGATGGCGCGTTGGCGATCAGTTCGACGCAATCCTCCGGCTGGAACGGCGTCGGCGCCGAGATGATGAAGGTATCGAAACCCAGTTGCGGGGTTTTCTCCAGGGCCGCGACATGGGCTTCGGCCGCATCCTCCACAGTCAGCCGCCGGAACAGCAACTCGTTCGCCTTGGTGTTGGCGTCCGACTGCTCGATCGCATGCGCCATGTCGTCGGCTTCGGGAAAGAAGCGCGCCGTGCGCAGCACGACCACCGGCAATCCATGCTCGATATTATAGAGGCGGCAGAGATGCTCCGCTGAAAGTTTCGTCACGCCGTAGATGTTGCGCGGCTCTGGCGACATCTCCTCCGTCAGCCAGGCTGCCTTGCGCGCGCCACCCTGGAAGCCGGCGCGGATCGCCTGCGAGATCATCAGCGACGTCGTCGAGGTGAAGACGAAACGCTGGACGCCATATTTGGTCGCCGCATCGAGCAGGTTGAGCGTCCCTTGCACATTCGTCGCGACGAAATCGGCATTTTCTCGGTGCTCGATGTTCGGCTTGTGCAGCGCGCCGCTGTGAATGATGGCCTCGATGCGATTGTCGCGGACGATCTTCAGGACGAGATCGCGATCCGCGATCGAGCCGACGACTTGGGTGCGCGCCGAGGCAACCGGATCAAGGCCGATGACATCGTGGCCGAGCGCCTTGAGCCTTGGCTCAAGCTCGCTGCCCAGCCAGCCGGACGATCCCGTAAGCAATATCCGCATCGATCAAACCGTCATTTTTCCGAGTTTACGCTGTTAAGCACGGATGACAGAGGATCGCGAACCGGTAAGTTGTGCGCCAGCGATAGAACGAAATTTTGTTCCGGCCATTGATTTGAGGAAGCACGTTCATGACCCCTCGCCTGCTTATTGCCGCCCTCACCCTCACCGCCTTCACTTTGCCCGTCCATGCCGATGGCCAGGTGCAGAAGCTGATCACGGCCGCCGACAAGGCGCGACTGGATAAGTATGGCGAGACGCGCAAGGCAGCCCTCGATGAGGCCAAGGCCGGCGATCCGGCGGAAGTCAAGCAACTGCATGCGCTGCTCGCCAGGCCGCTTGTCGCCTTCTCCGACAAGGATCTCACCGGCAACTGGAAGTGCCGCACCATCAAGGCAGGCGGCTTGAGCCCGCTTGTCATTTATGGCTGGTTCAAGTGCAAGGTCACCGACGATGGCTCCGGCTGGCGGCTTGCGAAGATCAGCGGCTCGCAGCGCACCAACGGCCGCTTCTTCGACGACGGCGAGAAGCGCGCCATCTATCTTGGCTCTTTTTCTGTGAACAACGACAAGGCCAAACCTTATGCCAGCGGCCCCGAAAGCGACCAGGTCGGCTACGCCTTCCGCAACAGTGCCAACGGGTGGCGGATCGAATTCCCCGCGCCCTATTACGAATCGAAACTCGACATCATGGAATTCAAGCGCTGAGCCGGGCCTTTCATGCCTGACTGAAGGCTTTCGGGCACACCAAGGATTAACCCGCGCCGAATAGCATCGACCCGTTTTTCAGAGCGGGTGCCTGCCATGGCGGCGTCGAAATCCAGTACGCGACCAATCGTCGTCGTCACCGAGGGCGGCTCGCATATCTGGGCCATCGTCAACGCGGTCGCCGATCGCGTCGACCCCGTTAGCGTCGTCCTCGAAATCCCTGAATCCAAAAAGCGCTTGCTCATCGGCCGCGCGCGGCGCCAGGGCTGGGTCTCGGCCATCGGCCAGCTTGGCACCATGGTGCTGACCAGGCTCGGCAAGCGCTTCCTTGCCGGCCACGCCGCGCGACTGATTGCCGAGGAGAAGCTCGACACCGAGCCGCGGCAAGGCCAGACGATCATCCATGTGCCATCCGCCAACGGGCCGGAATGTCTTGAGGCCGTCACGAAGATCAATCCGGGCGTTGTCCTCCTGGCCGGCTGCAGGCTGCTATCAAAGGATACGCTGGCGAAGATGCCTTGCCCCGTTCTCAACTATCATGCCGGCATCGCCCCAAAATATCGCGGCATGAATGGCGGTTATTGGGCCTTGGTGTCCGGCGACGTGCAAAACTTCGGCACCACCGTGCATCTGGTTGACGCCGGCGTCGACACCGGTGGCGTGCTCAAGCAGGCGCGCGGCAAGCCCAAAACGGGCGACACCATTGCCAGCTACGCGCTGCGCCAGGCGGCGTTTTCGCGCGATATCTGCGTCGAAGCGGTGAGCGACGCTCTGGCCGGAAAGCTCACCACGATCGATCCGGGCCTGCCGTCGAAACAGTGGTATCATCCGCCGATCTGGGTCTATCTCTGGACCGGCCTGACCATGCGCGTCTGGTAATCAGCCGGCAACGGAATTCAGCATTCGCTTTGCGTCATCGACAGCGTCGCTTTTGAAGGCGCGCGCGTCGTCCCATAACAAGCGGCCCAACAGCGCATGCGGCAATGCTCGACAACTTCGAGGAGTTGAGAATTCATGGCCGATCTGATCGTCGTCTACTGGCGCGACATCCCCGCCCAGGTCATCGTCAGGAAGGGCCGGCAGAACGCCAAGCGCGAATTGCCGCTGCGCTTCACCGAGGCGATCGACATGTGCGCCATGCGCACCGGCGCCGGCGGCACCGACGACTATCTGGCCGAGTGGCGCAAGGCCGACCCGGTTCCGGTCGGCGACGACATCGAGGCGGAGGTCGAGAAGGCCTATCAGGAACTCGACACGAAATATGACCGCGAGCGGCTGGTCGCTCTGGTCAAGGCTGGCGGGAAAGAAAATGTCTGAGACGATCCCAGTCAAGGAAGGGCCGGCGGTTACCCAGGCCACTTTGGTCAAGAAGGCAGCGCCGAAATCCGACTACAAGCCCGCCGACGTGTCGCCGCAGCGTCGCGTCCAGCGCACCTTTGCTGTGAGATTATGGTCTATCCGCCACTCGCGACTGCTGGAATGGTTCTACGGCAGGTTCGCCGACGTTTTCCTGCTCTTGCATCCTTTGTGGAAGGGCATCGGCTACGGCCGCGTCGAAGCTCCGGTGAAATTCGTCGAGAAGCGGGTCAAGGGCTTCATGTTCGACTGCCGCATGTGCGGCCAGTGCGTCCTTTCGTCGACCGGCATGTCGTGCCCGATGAACTGCCCCAAGCAGTTGCGCAACGGCCCTTGCGGCGGCGTGCGCGCCAACGGCAATTGCGAGGTCGAGCCGGACATGCCTTGCGTCTGGGTCAAGGCCTGGGAGGGCTCACGCAACATGGTCAATGGCGACAAGATCCTTACCGTGCAGAAGCCGGTCGATCAGTCGCTGCGCGAAACCTCGGCCTGGCTTAGGGTGACCGCGCAGGCCGCCGCCGCGCGTGAAACGAAGCAGAACCCCGGAGCTTCGGCATGAACGCCCGCCAGCGCGACGAGAACCCGGCCGGCATCCACCTGCCGCTCGATCCCCTGCCCGGCCACACGTCGCGCGGCCGGCTGGAGCGCGTGCTGCGCCGCGGCGAATTCGCGGTGACGACCGAGCTCAACCCGCCTGACAGCGCCGATCCGGAAGACGTCTACAACCGCGCCAGGATCTTCGACGGCTGGGTCGACGCCATCAACGCGGTCGATGCCTCGGGCGCCAACTGCCACATGTCGTCGGTCGGCATCTGCGCGCTGCTCACCCGGATGGGTTATGCGCCGATCATGCAAATCGCATGCCGCGACAAGAACCGCATCGCCATCCAGGGCGACGTGCTGGGTGGCGCCGCGATGGGCGTCGCCAACATGCTGTGCCTCACCGGCGACGGCGTGCAGGCCGGCGACCAGCCCGGCGCCAAGCCGGTGTTCGATCTCGATTCCATGTCATTGCTCGAGACCTGCCGCATCATGCGCGACAACGGCAAGTTCCTGTCCGGCCGCAAGCTGACGACGCCGCCGCAGCTCTTCCTGGGTGCCGCCGTCAATCCGTTCGCGCCGCCTTTCGATTTCCGCCCGATCCATCTCGGCAAGAAGATCGCCGCCGGCGCGCAGTTCGTGCAGACGCAGTATTGTTTCGACGTGCCGATGTTCAAGACCTTCATGCAGAGCGCGCGGGACTTGGGGCATACGGAGAAAGTCTTCATCCTGGTTGGCGTCGGCCCGCTGGCCTCGGCCAAGACGGCGAAATGGATCCGCTCCAACGTGCCGGGCATCCATATCCCCGATGCGGTGATCAAGCGGCTGGAAGGCGCGCAGGACCAGAAGAAGGAAGGCAAGCGGCTCTGCATCGACATCATCAACGAGGTCAAGGAAATCCCGGGCGTCGCCGGCGTCCATGTGATGGCCTATCGCCAGGAGGAATACGTCGCCGAGATCGTCGATGAATCCGGCGTGCTGAAAGGTCGCCAGCCGTGGAAACGGGAGATCCGCCGCGACGACCAGCTCGTCGCCAACCGCCTGGATCACATACTGCACGACGACCTGACCGAAACCCAGGTGGACATGGTGAAGACCGCGCATTGACGGCGGCTGGCACGCATTCGCTTGAACAAAATCAGATAACGATATAAAGAACTCTTTATATCCCTACGGAGAGATTGCATGACCCGCACCATCGTCGCCTCGGCGACCCGAGAAATCGTCATCGGCTTCGATCAGCCCTTCTGCGTGATCGGCGAACGCATCAACCCGACCGGTCGCAAGAAGCTCGCCGCCGAGATGATCGCCGGCAATTTCGAGACCGTCATCAAGGACGCATTGGAGCAGGCAGCCTGCGGCGCTACCATGCTCGACGTCAATGCCGGCGTCACCTCGGTCAACCCGAATGAGACGGAGCCGGGTCTGTTGGTTCAGACGCTGGAGATCGTGCAGGGACTGGTCGATCTGCCGCTGTCGATCGACTCTTCCGTCACCGCCGCGATCGAGGCCGGACTGAGGGTCGCCAAGGGCCGCCCGCTGGTCAACTCCGTCACCGGCGAGGAAGAAAAGCTCGAGGCCATCCTGCCGCTGATCAAGAAATACAACGTTCCGGTCGTCGCCATCTCCAACGACGAGACCGGCATTTCGATGGACCCGGATGTCCGCTTCGCCGTCGCCAAGAAGATCGTCGAGCGTTGCGCCGATTTCGGCATTCCCGCGCATGACGTCGTCGTCGACCCGCTGGTCATGCCGATCGGCGCGCTGGGCGATGCCGGGCGCCAGGTGTTCGCGCTGCTGCGCCGCCTGCGCGAGGAGCTCAAGGTCAACACCACCTGCGGCCTCTCAAACATCTCCTTCGGCCTGCCGCACCGCCATGGCATCAACGCCGCCTTCATCCCGATGGTGATCGGCGCCGGCATGACCTCCGCGATCATGAACCCGGTCCGTCCGCAGGAAATGGAAGCCGTGCGCGGCGCCAACGTGCTCAACGGCACCGACGAGAACTGCACCAACTGGATCCGCACCTACAAGGACTACAAGCCGGCCGAAGGCGGTCAGGCGGTTGCGGCGCCAACGGCGGTCAACGCGCCGGGCGAAGGCGGCGGCAATGGTGGCCGTCGGCGCGGCGGCCGTGAAGCCCGCATGGCCAGGGGATAAGCGTGCAATCGTGAGCCGCATCGCAAACAGCGCCGAACCGGTCGCATCGCCGATGCGGTCGGACAGGTCTGCTTTGTGCTCAGGCCATGCCCAATATGGCGTCGAACAACGCCATTCCTGCCCACGATCCAAAGATGCCGGTGACGCCGCCGATGATGAAATCATCGTCATAGGCGGGCCAGTATGCATGCAGCAGCAACGCTCCGACGATTGCGCCGAGAATCCCGGTGGCCAGATATTGCGGATTGCGCAGCCACGAGCCCTTGATCACGCGCACCATGGTGAACGCGGTGAAGACGGCGGAGAGCAGCAGATCCGACATGTTTGGCCCCTGGACCAACGGACACTCCACCCAATAGTAAAACGATCCGTTAAACGGCATCGGCAATTGCCATCGAGACGCGTGCCAGCATGAACCCTCCGCACAACATCACCGATCCGCTCGTGCTGTTCATGCCGTCAGGCAAGCGCGGCCGGTTCCCGGTTGGAACGCCCGTGCTCGATGCCGCCCGCCAGCTTGGCGTCTATGTCGAAAGCGTTTGCGGCGGCCGCGCCACTTGCGGTCGCTGCCAGATCGAAGTGCAGGAAGGCAATTTCGCCAAGCACAAGATCGTCTCATCCAACGGCCACATCTCGCCCAAGGGCGCCAAGGAAGAGCGCTACGAGCGCGTGCGCGGCCTGCCCGAGCGGCGCCGCCTCTCCTGCTCGGCGCAGATCCTCGGCGACCTAGTCGTCGACGTGCCGCAGGATACGGTCATCAACGCCCAGACCATCCGCAAGGATGCCGACACCAGGGTGATTGCCCGCGATACGGCGATCCGCATGTGCTATGTCGAGATCGAAGAGCCCGACATGCACAAGCCGCTCGGCGACGTCGACCGGCTCAAGATCGCCCTGATGAAGGACTGGGGCTTCAAGAATCTCGAATTCGACTTCTACCTTATGCCGCAGGTGCAGGGCATCCTGCGCAAGGGCAACTGGGCAGCCACCGCCGCCATCCACAAGGATGCCGACAGTGACATCGCGCGCGTCATCGCGCTGTGGCCCGGCCTGAAGAACGAAGCATACGGCCTTGCCTGCGACATCGGTTCGACCACCATTGCCATGCATCTGGTGTCGCTGCTGTCCGGCCGCGTCGCCGCGTCCTCCGGCACGTCCAATCCGCAGATCCGCTTCGGCGAGGATCTGATGAGCCGCGTCTCTTATGTGATGATGAACCCGGACGGCCGCGAAGGCATGACGGTTGCCGTGCGCGAAGCCGTGTCCGGCCTCGTCGACAAGGTCTGCGCGGAAGGCAATGTCCAGCGCAACGACATCCTGGATTCCGTCTTCGTTGGCAATCCGATCATGCATCACCTGTTCCTCGGCATCGATCCGACCGAGCTTGGCGGCGCGCCCTTCGCGCTTGCCGTCTCGGGTGCGGTGCGCATCAAGGCCTCAGATATCGGCCTGAAGCTCAACCAGGGCGCGCGGCTCTACATGCTGCCCTGCATTGCCGGCCATGTCGGCGCCGATGCCGCCGCCGTGACGCTGTCGGAAGGCCCGCACCGCCAGGACGAGATGATGCTGATCGTCGACGTCGGCACCAATGCCGAGATCGTGCTCGGCAACTCGACGCGCGTCGTCGCGGCCTCCTCGCCTACCGGCCCCGCCTTCGAGGGCGCCGAAATCTCCGGCGGTCAGCGTGCCGCCCCCGGCGCCATCGAGCGCGTGCGCATCGATCCCGATACGCTCGAGCCGAAATACCGTGTCATCGGCTCGGAAATATGGTCCGACGAAACCGGCTTCATCGACAGCGTGCAGGCGACAGGTGTCACCGGCATTTGCGGCTCCGGCATTATCGAGATCGTCGCCGAAATGTATCTCGCCGGCATCATCTCGGAAGATGGTGTCGTCGACGGATCACTTGCCGCGCGTTCGCCACGCGTCGTCGCCAACGGCCGCACCTTCTCCTACGTGCTGAAGGAGGGCGAGCCGAAGATCACCATCACCCAGAACGACGTGCGCGCCATCCAGCTTGCCAAGGCAGCGCTCTATGCCGGCACCAAGCTGTTGATGGAAAAGCAGCACACCGACCATGTCGACCGTATCCATTTCGCCGGCGCCTTCGGCTCCTTCATCGATCCGAAATACGCCATGGTGCTCGGCCTTATCCCCGACTGCGACCTCGACAAGGTCTCGGCCGTCGGCAACGCCGCCGGTGCCGGCGCCCGTATGGCGCTGCTCAATCGCGGCTACCGTCGCGAGATCGAGGAGACGGTAAGCCGAATCGAGAAGATCGAGACGGCGCTCGAGCCGAAGTTCCAGGAGCACTTCGTCTACGCCATGGCGCTACCGAACAAGGTCGATCCCTTCCCCAAGCTGTCGGCCGCGGTGAAGCTGCCGCCGCGCAAGGCGATGAGCGAGGACGGCACCGCCGGCGACGCCACCCCGCGTCGGCGCTCGCGAGAAGAGCGCGCGGCACGGCGCGGTCGCGACTAGTGCTTTCACTGTTTCACGGAAACGGCGAAACGCCCTATCTCTTTGTTTTTACGCAATTCCGGACGGAAAACCGCTCACACTTTTCCTGGAATTGCTCTACAGCGAGGCTTTGACCGGCCTCATTCCGCGGCCCCGGCGGCCGTGGCGCGTTTTGCTTTCACGACACCCTTGTTGCGTTGCGGGTGCAGCAGCCCGATCAACGGCTTTTCGACAACCAGATAGAGCATCGCCGAGAACACAAGCGTGACGACCAGGATCGTTGCCGGCTGCAACGCCGCCGGGATTCCGATCCTCAAGACGATACCGGTCGTCAGGACGCCTGCCACGACATGCCATAGATAGATCGAATAGGACGCATCGCCGAGAAAGCTGGGCAAAGCAGCGGGCTTGAACGGCCGGGCTCGCTCCGCAAAAACCGCGCCCGCCACAATCAGTGCGGCCGGAAGCCCCCAGCGCAAGGCGCGAGGCACGTCGGCATCGAACAACGGACTGGCCGCAAGGAAAAGAAATCCTACGCCAATCATCGCCAGCGCCATTCCGAGCGGAAGTCTTGCGCCCTGGAGCCACAAGCGCGCCACAATGACGCCGGCCGCGAACTCGAGCACGACAGGATCGGTGAAGGCACGTGCGTATCCTGTGGGGAAAACGAAATGCAGCGCGACGATGGCCACGAGGGCGCCGGTAAGAACGCCGAACCGCCGGCGCTCCCCGAGGAACAGGACCAGCGTGAAAACGAGGTAGAACATCATTTCATAGCAAAGCGTCCAACCTTGTATGACGATGGGATGCAGCGCGTTCTCCTGCAGAACCGGCAGGAAGAACAGCGAGCCCACGAAATTGGCGACACTGAAGAAATGGCCGTAGAAGAACTGCGGCTTGATCAGGATGCCCGCCGCGGTCAGGAACGTGACGATCCAGTACAGAGGCACGATGCGGGTGATGCGGCGTCCCATGAAACGCCAGGGATCGGCCGGCCTGCCGGCCGTCGTCACCCACATGATGAAGCCGCTGATCACAAAAAAGATGTCCACGCCGGCTGCTCCGACGTCGAACGGTCCGCCGAACTGCTCGCTGACATGGAAGCAAACCACCGCGCACGCGGCCAGGCCCCGCAGATACTGAATACTGTGGATGCTCGTCACGATGCTCCGGTCCAAATCGCGCTATGTTGCAGCGCATACAATCCCCCATCGCATTGCACAATAACAATGCAGCCGCTCGCCGCTGTCAACGGCCGATGGCAGTTATCGGATGGAAATCGACATACCGGCCGGCTTAATTCGTTTGTATGCAAATGTTTCCGGATTCGGGCGATCCGGAAACCGAAACGCTGTTTTCGTGAAATCGATCCGATACATGCGTGAGCGATTTAACGGACATCGAACGGCGGCCGGATACCATGCATGTCACCCAAAAGTGCTCCGCGGTTTTGGGAGAACGACATGCACGCAATAGTCCTCGGCCGCCGCTGCACTTCAACGGAGATGAAAAATGTCGATGTTCGGAAATCTCGGCCGCTTCGGTGTCACCATCAGGCAGGCCCATTCACGCAGCAAAGCGATCCGCGCGCTGAACAGCCTGCCGGCGCATGTCCAGAAGGATATCGGCTGGCCGGCTTCGCCGCCGAGCGATCCGCAGGCAGCCCTTCATAAGCTGCTTCTGGGCACGCCGCGCTGATGACCTTCGCCGACAGATGCAAGCTGCTCGGCAAGCGCCGCGGCCGGAACGCGGCCTCGGCGACCGGCGACAACAAATTGCGCGCAACGCTCCTGCCGAAGCGGCGTTGACGTTGCCACCATCGGATCACGCTGATGTGCCAGCGTGAATCCTTGACATTTTTAACTGAGGTACAATCTTCGCATAGCAGGGGAATTCTCTTAGTCGGCTTTGCCGAGATCCGTGTATCCGCATGCCCAGTTTGAAAAGCCATCTCGTTTCGTTCGTTCTCCGGCACAGCCGCAAGAAGGCCTTTTCCAGTCCCGAAAACCTGCAGCGCTGGATCGCTTACGCCCGCAAAACCGAGGACCATCATCCGCCCGCCTTGCTCAAGGCGCGGCTGGACATCGCCGAGACCGAAATCGACGGCTTTCCCGTCTACCAGATCGCCCCGAAAGCGGGCGAACGCCGGCGCATCCTTTACATGCATGGCGGCGCCTTTGTCTTTCAGATCACGTCCTATCATTGGGGGCTGATCGCCGAGATGGCCGAGCGTCTCGGCTTCGGCGTCACCGTGCCGGTCTATCCGATCGCGCCGGAGCACGATTTCCATGACATGTTCGGCATGGTCGGCAACGTCTACCGGCGCATGCTCGAGGAGACCGGCGCTGAGGACATCGCCTTCATGGGCGATTCCGCCGGCGGCAACATGGCCGTCGTGCTGACCATGATGGCGGCCGAGGAGGGCCTGCCCTCGCCATCGCGTCATGTGCTGATCTCGCCCGGTCTCGACGTTTCGCTTGCAAATCCCGAAGTCTTCGAGGCCGAGCGGCAAGATCCGTGGCTGGGTATTCCGGGTGGACTGGAAGCGGTGCGGCTCTACAGCGCCGGCTTCGACCGCAACGACTGGCACATCAGCCCGCTTTATGGCGACCTCTCCGTGCTGCCGAAGACGCTGCTGCTGACCGGTTCACGCGACATGCTGACACCAGATAACCTCATCTTCGCCGAAAGGGCGCGGGCCGCCGGCGTCGAGGTGGACGTGGTCTACGAGGAAGGCATGTTCCACGTCTGGCCGCTGATCGAGATGCCCGAAGCGCGGCGCGCTCGCGACTCTATCGTCGATTTCCTGAGCGTTCCGACGCCAGCCCGAGTTCGCGCTCAACGCGGGACAAAAGCTGCTTTCGCAGCCCGCCCCGCACCCGCCGCCGAATAGCTCAGAACTTGCCGCTTTCCCGGAACAGTTCGAACGTCGCCCGGATGTGGTCGGCGACGGCCTTCACAGGCGCGCTGGCGTCGGGCGCCACTACCATTGCGAGATTGTAGGTGCCGATATCCGGCATGCCGTCCTTGGCGCCCAGCGAAACCATATCGTCGCCGAGGAATGATTTCGGCAGCGGCGCCACCGCAAGGTCGGCCATGATCGCGGCGCGCTGGCCGGCCGTATGGGCACTCATATAGGCGATACGGTAGTTGCGGCCCTCGCGTCCCAGCGCTTCCAGTGCTCCTGCCCGCCAGGCACAGCCTTCCTCCCACAGCGACACCGGCAGCGGCTCGCGCAGATGCGCGCAGCCGCCCTTGGCGCCGGCCCATACGATCGGCTCGGTCAAAAGCACCTCGGCGCCGATCGCGCTGGTCTTGTAGGAATTGGTCAGCAGCGTGATGTCGAGCGCGCGGTCGTCCATGCGGCGGCGCAGATTGATGCTCTGGTCGATGGTCACGTCGACGGCGATCGACGGATGCGACTGGGCAAAACGCTTCAGCACATGCGGCAACACGCGCTCGCCATAGTCGTCCGGCGAACCCAGGCGCACCACGCCGACAATGTCGGGAATGATGAACTTAGACACCACCTCGCGGTTGATCGACAACAGCCGGCGGGCATAGCCGAGCAGCATCTCGCCATCCGTGGTCAGCGTCACCGATCGGGCGTCGCGTGCGAAAACGGAACGGCCGAGGATGTCCTCCAGCTTCTTGATCTGCATGGAGACAGCCGACGGCGTCCGGAACACCGCATTGGCGGCGGTGGTGAAGCTGCCGGTCTCGGCAATCGCCACGAAGGTGCGCAGCACATCGAGGTCAAGCAGCGGCAAGGGATGATTGAGCGGGGCGTTCATGGGAGTCAGCCTTCAATTTTTCTGATGCGATCGATCATTCCATTTCGTTTGATTGAACATCACTCCAGGCGCATAGTCAACTCGATCGATGCGGGATGCCGCCCAAAGCAGCCACCAAACGACCCTGACACAGTCCTGCAATCGATATGAAATGAAGCTGAAACAGACCTGACTTAACACATCGCCGGGCGCCTCCCTGCCCGCGTAGAGGAGAAAGAAATGTCTATCCTGTCATCCATCGGTCGGCTTGCGACCGAATTCAGCGCGGCCCGTGCCCGCTACCAGACCGAACGCGCCATCCATGCGCTGCCGATCGAACTGCAGAAGGATATCGGCTGGCCGGAAGCCGCCGACGCCAAGACCGGCTTGCGCTTCGGCGTGGGAAGCTGGGCCGGAGCAAAGTAATCAAGTGTATAAGGAGTTCTGAGGGCCTGCCGCGTCAGCTCGGCGGGCCTTTTGTTTGCACTCAAATGACTTTTCCAGCCATGCAGCCGCTGCATGACGCATATGAACTACCCGCATAGCGGGTTAATAAGTCAGTTAAGGCATTGTAACCAATCGGAATTTTTGAGCAAATTGCCCAAGAATGTCGCAAATCATGTCGCTTTTCATATCAAGCGCTTCGCTTTTGTGATTTAGTTTTTGCTGAAGCGAGCCTATATCAGCGCCAGCAAACGAGCTGCCCCACTCCTTAAGCGAAGGCGACCCGTCTGAGCAACCAAATGGAGATGATGATGAAGCTCTTTGCCCGCCTGTTCGCCCGTCGCGAAATGAACCTGACGACCGCTCTCGAGCGTCAGCGTCTTGCGAAGACCATGCCCGGCCAGACCGGCGCCATCGCCGCTGCCCGCCTCGGCTTTGTCGCCTGAGACAATCAGCACACTGAATTTCGACGCCGCCCGGCTCCGCCGAGGCGGCGTTTTCGTTTGGGCGCTGGCACTTGTCGTCCCGTAGCGACGCGTTGTGGTTGTGCGAGTTGCCCATTTGCGACCCGTGTCGCAAATTTAATCTTCACTTGGCCACCTACCCGATTGACAGAAATGGTTTTTCCTGTTGTCGCTATGCTGTTCGCGACATCCTGTTCGCGTCATGGCTGCGTGAGGTTTCCCGTGAATGCCGTAAAGCATCCGATCAAAAGATCGTTTGTGTTCTTCCTCATTCCCGATTTCACCATGATCGCCTTTGCGACGGCGCTCGACCCGTTGCGTTCGGCAAACCGGATGCTCGGCTACGAGGCCTATCGCTGGCGCCTGGCCAGCATCGACGGCAAGCCGGTGCGCGCCTCGAATGGCGTCGAATGCGCGGTCAACACATCGCTCGAGGAAGAACGCAAAAAGATGGGCGGCCCGGACAGGCCGAACATGGCAATCGTCTGCAGCGGCATCAATGTCGAGCGCTACCACAACAAGTCGACCTTCGCCTGGCTGCGCGAGGAGTATAATCGCGGCGTCGCGGTCGGCGGCCTGTGCACCGGAGCACATATCCTGGCCGCCGCCGGCCTCTTGTCCAACAAGCGCTGCGCCATCCATTGGGAGAACCTGCCGGGCTTCTCCGAGGCCTTCCCGAAAGCCAATGTCTTTGCCGACCTCTTCGAGGTCGATCAGAACGTCTACACCTGCGCCGGCGGCACCGCCGCGCTCGACATGATGCTGAAGCTGATCGGCGACGATTTCGATGAGAGCCTCGTCAACCGCGTCTGCGAGCAGGTGCTGACCGACCGCGTGCGCAGCCCGACCGACCGCCAGCGCCTGCCGCTGCGCGCCCGCCTCGGCGTGCAGAACTCCAAGGTGCTCACCATCATCGAGCTGATGGAGGCGAACCTTTCCGAGCCGCTGTCGCTGATCGAGATCGCCGACCACGTCGATCTTTCCCGCCGGCAGATCGAACGCCTGTTCCGCACCGAGATGGGCCGCTCCCCTGCCCGCTATTACCTTGAGATCAGGCTCGACCGCGCCAGGCACCTGCTCATCCAGTCGTCGATGCCGGTGGTCGAGGTGGCCGTGGCCTGCGGCTTCGTCTCCGCCTCGCATTTCTCCAAATGCTACCGCGAGCTCTACGCCCGTTCACCGCAGCAGGAGCGCGTCGACCGAAAGCAACTCTTGGCGGCTTAAGCAGGCAGAGACGCAGTCGTCTAAGCAGACTGCGTCTGTGCGGTCCGCATCGCCTCGATGCGGATGTCTTCGGTGAGCTGCGCCTTCAGCGCCGAGAATTCCGGGCTGGTCTTCAGCGTATAGTGGCGCGGATGCGGCAGGTCGACCGGCACCTCCGATTTGATGCGGCCGGGCCGCGCGCTCATCACGATCACCCGCGACGCCATGAAGATCGCTTCCTCGATGTCGTGGGTGACGAACAGCACCGTCTTCTTGCGCCGCTCCCAGATGCCGAGCAGCAATTCCTGCATCAGCCCGCGCGTCTGATTGTCCAGCGCGC
Organism: Mesorhizobium montanum; assembly: GCF_033977145.1. Lineage (NCBI taxonomy): Bacteria > Pseudomonadati > Pseudomonadota > Alphaproteobacteria > Hyphomicrobiales > Phyllobacteriaceae > Mesorhizobium > Mesorhizobium montanum. The sequence goes on from NZ_JAVIJF010000003.1 coordinate 232,354, forward strand.
CGAACGGCTCGTCGAGCAAAAGGATCGCGGGATCGTTGGCCAGAGCACGAGCGATCGCCGTGCGCTGCTGCATGCCGCCCGAAAGCTGCTTCGGCCAATGATTCTCGAAACCTTTGAGCCCGACCAGATCGACGTAGGAAGCGACGATCTCGTCGCGCTCGCGCACCGGCATGCTGCGTTCACGCAGGCCGAAGCCAATGTTTTCGGCAACCGTCAGCCAGGGAAACAGAGTATAGGACTGGAACACCATGCCGCGGTCCGGTCCCGGCCTTGTGACCGCCTTGCCGTCGAGCAGCACATGGCCCGTGCTCGGCGCCTCCAGTCCGGCGACGATCCTTAGCAATGTCGACTTGCCGCAGCCGGACGGCCCGAGGATGGTGATGAAGTCATTGGCCGCGACGGCGAGGTCGACCGGCTGCAGCGCCCGTACCGGCTGCCCGCCCCGCACCCCTGCAAAGGTCCGCGAAACGCCTTCGATCAGAAGCTTGCTCACGCCAGGCTCCATGGATAGAGCCAGCGGTTGAGCGCCTTGAAGGCGAAATCGGACAAAAGCCCGATCAGCCCGATGACGATGATGCCGAAGATGATCTGCCCGGTCGCCAGCCGCGACTGGCTGTTGATGATCATGTAGCCGATGCCCGACGACGACCCGATCAGCTCGGCGACGATCACATAGGTCCAGGCCCAGCCCAGCACCAGCCGCAGCGTTTCGGCGATCTCCGGCGCATTGGCCGGCATGATCACGCGGCTGACGATGCCGTTGTCGGTCGCCCCCAGCGTATAGGCGGCTTCGACCAGGTCTCGCCTCGTGCCGCCGACCTTGACCGCAATGATCAGAATGACCTGGAAGACCGAACCGACGAAGATTACCAGGAGCTTTTCGAATTCACCGATGCCGGCCCACAGGATGAGCAGCGGGATGAAGGCCGATGCCGGCAGGTAGCGCGCAAAGGACACGAACGGTTCGAGGAAGGCTTCGACCGGCTTCCAGGCGCCCATGGCGATGCCGATCGGCACGGCCACGATCGAAGCCAGCACGAAGCCGCCGAACACGCGCCAGATCGTAATCAGGATATCGAGCCAGAAACGATCCTCGGTGAGCAATCGCCAGCCATCCTTCAGCATCGACAGCGGATCGGCGAGAAAGATCCGGTTCACATGGCCGCCGAGCGTGATCCACGCCCAGAACGCCACGAACAGCACGAAGAAGGCGATGCCGAGCACGGTTCGCGTGCCCGGCGCAACGGGATGCAAGGGACGCAGCATCAGGCCCTGTCCTTAAGGCATGTCTCCCGAAAGCGAGAACCGGCTTCGGGACAAAGGCATGCGTAAAAATCAAAAAATTCAAAGCGCAGGGAACATATCTGAAAGATCGCGACGCGCTTCAAGGAGAAAGATCGGCGGCCTGACACCGCCAATCGGGTGGTGCGCGATCAGTTGGCCACCGCGCTGGTGTCGGCGAGCGTCGTCACATCCGGCACTTCCTTGATCAGCCCCATCTGCAGCAGAAGGTCGGCCGCGGTCTTGGAAAAATCCTGAAAATCCTTGGTGAAGAACTGCTTGTTCTCCGCCTTGTCGGCCCATTTCAGGTATTTGGCCGAGTCCTCGAACTCCTTGGCCGACTGCTTCACGTCGGCGCCCATGATCTCGTAGGATTTCTGCGGATCTTTCTTGATCATGTCGAGCGCATCGAAATAGCTGTCGGCGAGCGCCTTGGCGGCATCGGGATTGGCCTTGAGGAAATCCGGCGTGCAGCCGACGGTGTCCAGCACCATCGGGTAGTCGAGCGTGGTCGCCAGGATATGGCCCTGGTCGGTCTTGTCGCGGACGGCCGAAATGAACGGCTCATAGGTGACGGCGGCATCGTTCTGACCCGCCAGGAAGGCCTGCGCCGCCGCATCCGGCTCGAGATTGACGACCGTCACGTCCTTGGTCGACATGCCGTTCTTGTTCAGCACCCAGGCAAGCAGGAAATAGGGCGACGTGCCGGGCGCCGACGAAGCGACATTCTTGCCCTTGAGATCGGCGACGGTTTTGATGTCGTTGCGCACGACGATGCCGTCGGCGCCATAGGATTTGTCGAGCTGGAAAATCTGCTTGGTGGTGACGCCGCTGGCGTTCCACACCATCCAGGTCTCGACCGTGGTCGCCGCGCATTGCAGGTCGCCGCTGGCGATGGCCAGCGGGCGGCTCGCCTGCGGCACCTTCTTCAGCGTGACGTCGAGCCCGTGCTTTTCGAAAAGCCCGGCCTGCTTGGCTAAGGTCAGCGGCGCAAAACCGGTCCAGCCACTGATGCCGATGGTGAGCGACGTGGCGGCCATTGCCGGCGCGCCGAGCACGGCGGCCGCCGTCAGCGCCGCCGCGAAAATGGTGGTTCTTTTCATTGTGGTTCCCCTTTTTGTTTGGTGAGCGCGAATTGTCTCACAGACGCCAAAAGGCTTGTCAATGAAGCAGAGGCCGCACTGGACGATGGTCCAATCCGGCTTCGCGCTTCAACGGCTTTCCAGCGCCCAGCCGCGGTTGCGCCACATCTTCTCGCCGGCCAGGCAATCGGTGGCCGGCTTGTCGTCGGCAAGCACGACCGGCGGATACTCGGCCTCTTCCGCCGTCCATCGCGGCGAAGCGGGACCTGCAAGCTCGAGCACTAGCTTGCGGCGGATCGCTTCTGGAAACTGCGTCCAGTCGTTGACCGGGATCATGAAGGCGCCCGGTCCGCCGATGACGCAGTCGCTGTAGTAGCGATCGAGATTGGCGACATCGAAGGCGCTGCTGAAACCGCCGCGCGTCATCAGTGGCAGCCCGTTGATGGTGATGCCTTGCTTGACCACCTCGTCGCGCGTGAGGTCAACGGGCGCGCCCTGGTTGTTGGGTCCGTCGCCCGAAACGTCGATGACGCGCTTCGTGCCCTGAAAACCGCTCTCGGCGAACAGGTCGCTGCCGAAGGTCAGCGCCCCGGAGATCGAGGTGCGCCGGGCACTGTCCGGCGGGCTGGCGTTGAGCTGCGCGACGAATCCTTCAGCGTCGGCGCGGTTGGCGATCACCGTCCACGGCACGATCACCCGCTGCCAGGTCGTGCCGGCCCATTCGACATAGGTGACGGCGATCTTGCCGTAAGCGCCGTCGGCGATCGCCTTGAGCACATTGTCGTGCGTCAGTGCCGCCGCGTAGCCGTGGCGCTGGATCTCGAGCTCGGCCGGCGACATGGAGAGCGAAACATCGACCGCCAGCACCAGTTCGACATCCACCGGTTCTGCTGGAGAAGCTGCCGGTGTCAGCCAAAGCGCCAGCACCAGCGCGGCGCTGCCCGGGACGGTATGCCTTGCGCGGGCATAAGCAGACATAGCGGAAAGGTTAAGCGAAAATCGCCGCGTGCAAAAGCCGGGAATTCCCGGGCATCGGATTTCCGCCGGGGCAGGACGTCAGAAATACCGCGCCAGATTCGAGCGGATGCGTTCCAGCACGGTATCGCCGGAAAGGTCGGGCACGAACTTTGCGCCGGTGATCGTTTCGTAGGCCTGGATATAAACTGCCGAGGCCTGATTGACGATCTCGTCCGGGATCGTCGGGATCGGGTCCTTGTAGGGATCGCACCGCGCCGACACCCACGACCTGACAAAATCCTTGTCGAAACTCTGCGGCCGCTCGCCGCTTGCGAACGCCTTGTCGTAACTGGCCGCGATCCAGTAGCGGCTGCTGTCGGGCGTGTGGATTTCGTCCGCAAGGACTATGCTCCCGTCCGGCGCGGTACCGAATTCATATTTGGTATCGGCCAGGATCAAGCCGCGTTCGGCGGCGCGCTGTTGGCCGCGGGCGAACAGTTGCAGCGCATAACGCGATACGGTCTCCCACTGCGCCTGAGTGAGAAGCCCCTGTTCGATGATCTCGGCTTCCGACAGCGGCTCGTCATGGCCGCCGCTGGCAGCCTTGCTGGTCGGGGTGATGATCGCCGAAGGCAGCTTTTCATTGTCGCGCAGCCCGTCCGGAAAACTGTGTCCGTAAAAATTCCGTTCGCCTTTCCTGTATTTGGTCAGTATCGAGGTGCTGGTGGTTCCAGCCAGATAATCACGCACCACGATCTCGACCGGCAGCATGTCGAGCCGCGTGCCGACGACGACATTGGGGTCGGGATATTCCAGCACATGGTTGGGACAGATATCGGCGGTTTCCTCGAACCAGTAGCGTGCCGTCTGGGTCAGGACCTCCCCCTTGAACGGGATCGAGGCCAGGATGGTGTCGAACGCGCTCAAACGATCGGTGGCGATGATGATGCGCCGTCCGTCCGGCAGATCGTAGTTCTCGCGCACCTTGCCGTTGTAGCGATTGGGCAGTTCGGGAATGAAGGCGTCGGACAGGATGCGCATAGGGCGTGTTGCTTTCGCGGGCTGCTGATGGGCCACATAAGCCGTTGGCCTAGCGCACATCAAGCCGGATGAACGGGCCTCTTATTGCCGGTAGCGCGAAACGCCCGCCAGTTCGGCCTGAAGGACGGGGGAATCCACAACATGGTTCCGGCTATTGCGGCAGCCAGAATAACCGCGAAGCGCAGGATCGAAAGCACGACGCCGCAGAAGCCGACGATCCGCGCGGCAGTGTCGGCGCCAAAGCGCGGCGCAAGCAGATGCCTGGCGATCGTCCCGCCATCGAGCGGATAGGCCGGAAGGAGGTTGAGAATGGCCAAAACCGTATTCAGCAACGCGCCAAGCCAAAGCGTCCACTCCAGCAGCGTGTCCGGCCTCGGAGGCGGCAAATTGAAGAAACCATCGGGCTCGACAGGCAATAAGGGCCGGGCAACAAGATAGTAGGAAGCGGTAAAGCCCGCCGCCAGGACGATGTTCGCCAAAGGTCCCGCGAACGCGATCCATGCCCAACCATAGGGCGAAGCCATACCGGGCTTGAACCAGGCAATTCCGCCGAAGAGGTAGAGGTCTATCCTTTCGGTGCCGATGCCTCGCCGCCGCGCTGCCCGCACATGGGCCAGTTCATGCAGAAACACCGACAGGAACAAAAGCACGGCAAATATGACCGTACGCGTCAGAGCGCCCCTGGGATGCCTCGACCATTCATGCAGGAACGGCAGGATTGCGGGAACAGCAAAAGTCCAGCTGACATGAACGGGAATGTTCCCCTTCATCCTGAACACGAACGCGTCGTTCTTCCTGTCCCAGCCGAACCGTTGCACGATGCCCACTCCGCCCGGGCGCAAAGCTATGCGAGAATCTTGCCGCGCAAAAGAAAAAAGCCCGACCGAAGCCGGGCTTTTGTTCGTGCTTCCGCGTCCGCGCCCTCAACTGCGCGGCTTGAGGTTCTCAGGGTCGTAGAGCGGCTTGTAGCCGACGCCCGCGACCTCGACCGGATAGGTCTCGCCAAAATACTCCACATTGAGCTTGCGGCCCTCCTGGGCATAGGTCCAGGGCAGATAGGCGAGCGCGATGTTCTTGCCGATCGTCGGGCCGTAAGCGACCGACGTGGTGAACGAACGGCGGCCGAGCTCATCGACCAGCGTCTCGCCGGTCGCGGGATCCTGCACCGGCATGATGCCGACCGGATAGCGCGCGACGCCCTTGGCATCCTTGTTGTCGGTCATCACCAGCGTGCACAGCATCGCCGGCTGGTGCTCGCGGGCGCGATATTCCAGGTGCTTTGCCTTGCCGCAGAAGTCGTTCTCCTTGACCTTCGGGCGGGCAAGGTCGGCCTCGAGCAGATTGTACTCGGTCAAGAGATCGGCGTTCTGCAGCCGCAAGCTCTTTTCCATACGGCGCGTGTTGGCATAGGTCTCGACGCCGAACGGCATGACGCCGGTCGAGCGCAGCGCGTCCCAGACGGCAAGGCCGTCCTCGTAACGCATATGCAGTTCCCAGCCCTGCTCGCCGACATAGGAGATGCGGAAGGCGGTGACATCCTTGCCGCCGATCTTGACCGGCTTGATTGCCGCGAACGGGAAATTCTCGACTGAAAGGCCGTCCGGATTCTCGACCACCTTCTGCAGGGTCGTGCGGGCGTTGGGACCCCAGATGCCGATGGTCACGTATTTCTCGGTCACGTCGGTGACGGTGGCATCAAAACCCTTGTCCTGCGCGGTGCGCTGCATGTAGCGGAAGTCGCGCGGGCCGGCGTCGGCGCCATCGATCACGCGACAGCGATCGGCCATGCGGATGACAGTGAAGTCGGCGCGCACCATGCCTTCCTCGTCGAGGAAGTGGGTGTAGATGCCTTTGCCGATGTTGTTGTCGCCGCCGATCTTGGCCGCGCAAAGCCATTCCAGCAGCGCGACGTGGTCGGGTCCCTCGACGTCATACATCGAGAAATGCGAGAGATTGACGATGCCGCAATCCTCGCTCATCGTCAGGTGCTCGGCATTGGAGACGCGCCAGAAATGGCGGTTGTCCCATTCATTCTCGCGCACCGGCACGCGGTTGCCGTATTTTTCGAGCAGATGCTCGTTGGCGGCATAGCCATGGGCGCGCTCCCAGCCGCCCAGTTCCATGAAATAGCCGCCCAGTTCCTTCTCGCGCTCCCAGAACGGTGAGCGGCGGATGTTGCGGCCCTTGGAGAACGGCTCGCGCGGATGCACCGCCGGATTGTAGACCTTCATCGCCGTCTCGGTGCAGCGATCCCAGATGAACTGTTCCTGCGTCTGGTGCGGGTAGAAGCGCGAATAGTCGATGGCGTGATGGTCGATCGAGGTGCGGCCGTCGGTCATCCAGTCGGCGATCAGCTTGCCCATGCCGGGGCCGTCCTTGACCCAGATGGCGACGGCGTACCACAGGCCCCTCACCTTCTGGCTCTCACCCATGGACGGGCCGCCATCGGCGGTCACCTGCAGCAGGCCGTTGAAGGAATGGCCTTCATTGTAGCCGAGCTCGCCCAGGATCGGCGTCAGCTCCATGGCGCGCTCCAGCGGCGCCATGATCTGCTCCATGTCGAGGTCGCGCTGCGATGGCGAGAGCCGCGCCTGGTCCTTTTCGAGGAGATCGCGCGGGTGGCAGAGGCGCGGATTGTTCTCTTCGTAATAGCCCCATTCGATCTGCCCGCCCTCGGCGGTCTTCGGGTCGCCGGTGTCGCGCATATAGGCGGAGTTGCCCTGGTCGCGCAGCAGCGGCCAGCCGATCTCCTTGCCGGTGCCGGCAAACTCGTTGTAGGGGCCGAAGAAGGTGAGCGGATGGTCGATCGGCATGACCGGCAGGTCTTCGCCGACCAGCGCCGCGGTCAGCCGGCCCCAGATGCCGGTGCAGACCACCACATAATCGGCCTCGATCGTGCCGCGCTCGGTCACCACGCCCTTGATGCGGCCGTTCTCGACCACAAGCGACTTGGCCGAGGTATTGGCAAAAGCCTGGAGCTTGCCGGCGGCGACACCCTGGTCGACCAACTTGCCGGCCACCGTCTGCGAGCGCGGGATGACGAGGCCGGCATCAGGGTCCCACAGGCCACCCTGCACCAGATGTTCCTCGATCAACGGGAATTTCTGCTTGATCTCGGCGGGCTCGACCAGCCGCGCGCGGGTGCCGAAGGATTTGGCCGAGGCGATCTTGCGCTTGATCTCGTCCATGCGGGCGTCGTCGCCGACGCGCGCCACTTCCAGGCCGCCGACACGGGCGTAGTGGCCCATCTTTTCGTAGAAATCGATGGAGTAGAGCGTCGTCCAGCACGAGAGAAAGTCATGGCTGGTCGTGTAGCAGAAGTCCGAAGCGTGCGCCGTCGAGCCGATATCGGTCGGGATGCCCGACTTGTCGATGCCGACGATGTCGTCCCAGCCGCGCTCGATCAGATGATGGGCGACGGATGCGCCGACGATACCGCCCAGACCGACGATGACGACCTTCGCCTTTTTCGGAAACTCTGCCATGGACCGCGACTCCGGAGTGATCAGCCGGGCGCGTTTGCGCCCCTTCGAATGGCGCACAATATGCAGAGGACGAGGATTGAGCTACCGCCTGTTTGCGACACGCTGCGGATGCGCCGCGACCCGGCGCGTAAGCTCACCGCTGGGTGCAGTTTCGTCAGATGAAAGCCCAGATGTCCTCGGCCTGGAAGCCGACCTGGTAGCCGACAGTCTTCAGCTTGACCACGACTTGGCCGATCTCGGCGGCCGGCAGCGCGCCGACCTCGATCTTGATCATGCCGGGGCGATAACGTTGCAGGTCGAGCTGGTCGAACACCATCCAGTCGGCGCCCTCGCAGTCCACCAGGAAGGCGTCGATATGGCTGATGCCGTTGCGGTCGAGCAGCGTCTGCAAGGTCTCCGAGGGCACCTCGATGTCCTTCAGATGCGGCGCGAACCTGTTGAAATTGGCATCCGCCTCGCCCCATGCGTTCCTGCCCGACATCAGATTGGTGTCGGTGACCGACGAGCAGCCGATGAACTCGATCGGCAGCGTGCCGGCTTCGAGGGCAGCAGCGTCGAACGTATGGACAGTGATCGTGCCTTTGGTTCGGGTCACCGCGACCGGCTCAATGACGAAGCGCTCGCTGTCGGGATAGTTGGCCCGCAGCCGCCTCTGGTTATAGGGGATCGGCTCGACCAGCATTGCGCGCGCGCCCGGAATGCGGTGCAGCCAGGGCGTTACATCGTCGAACAGCGCGCCATCGCAGGCGCCGACATTGACCATCTGGAACGGCCGGCTATTGCCGAAGCGCGCTCTCAGCGCCGCCTTGGCGAGGAATTTCGTGCCGTGCAACGCCGGCCCGCGATCGAGCAGGCCCGCAGGCAAGCCAAGCGACAGGAGGATGCGCGCGAAGCTGGACAGCGAGCTCATGACTTGTCTCCGGGAATGACCTGCGGCGCGATGCGGCGCCCGCCCTGGCTCGCCGCTGCCCACAACGCCGCCAGCGGCGCGGTCAACAGCAGGAAAGGCGGCAAAAGATTGGGGAAATAGATGCGCGTGTCATGGATCGGAAAGACTGTGAACTTTGCCATCACGCCAAGCACGAGCGCCGCAAGCAGGATGCCGGCGCGACGATCGAGCCGGAAGCCGGCACTGTTCAAGCCGTGCCATGCTGCCAGTGCCAGAACCGAGACGCCGACCCAGCTGTTGGCGGTGACGGCGCGCGCCACCGAAGCGGCAAAGGCCTTCAGATAGGCCGCCACCGAAAACGGCGGCTCGAACCCGTCCATATTGTAATGCTGCTCGATGCTCGAAAACCACAAATGCGGCCACCAGCCCGGATGCTGCGCCCAGTGCGAAATGGCGAAATAGGCAATGAAGGACGCGGCAAAGCCCGCCAGCGCGCCCCATGCCTTCTGCCGGAAGGCGACCAACAGCACGGCGAAAATGGCCAGGAAAACAATATTGTCCGGCCGAGCCATGAAGGCGAGGAAGAGCAGGGCTGCCGTCGCCGCCTCGCGCTTGCGCACATAGGCAAACAGCCCGCCGAGGAACAGTGCCGAGCACAGAAGGTCCGGCGTCGAGGCGCGTGCCGCATCTCCGAAATCGGCCATGATCAGGATCGCGCCGACGACCGGCGTCAGCGCCAGCGCGCTTTCCGCGCGCAGCCAGGCAAGCGTGATGGCGCCGAACAGAAGCACGGAAAATACCTGCACCAGCCGCATCGCCTCGACAGGCGACACGACATGGCTCAGGCTGGAGAGAACCTCGGCATAGAGGAACTTGATCCGGTACATGCCGAGCAGTGAATGAAAGTCGGCGGCGTTCTCGCTCATGTGGCTGCGGAAGCCGCCGCCATCGTCGGTCAGTGTCTTGTAGTCGCTGGCCGATACGCCTTCTCTGACCGTGCTGTAAGCATAGTCATGCAGTGCCTGCGGATCGGGATAGGCGCCTTCCTCGGCGATCGCCAGATACGGCAGCATGTCCCAATTGGCGTCGGGCATGAACCAGGCGGTCGCCGCGGTAAGCAGGATATAGAGCGAGAAGGCTATCGCCCCGATCGATGCAGCCCACCGCGCATAAGCCCCCTCGCCCCACGCCAGGCCGGCGCCGGTCAACCGTTCCAGCGGATTGGTCGGGGCGGACGGCCTGGTCAACATCCTCAGCGGACCTGGCTTTTCACGAAATCCTTCACAATCGCCACGATGCCGCGCGACAGAAGGCTGTCGAAGGCATCGACGAAGCGGTCGACATGCTCGCGCTGGCAGATCAGCGGCGGTTCGAGCCGGATGACGTTGCGATTGTATTCTGTGAACGCGACGAGCACGTCGTAATCACGCAGCAGCAGCGACCCGACGAAGCCCGACAGCGAGCCCTTCAGCTTGTCGTCGAGCACGCTCACCACCGGACGCAGCACCATCGGCAAAGTCTGCGAGAAATCGTGGAACTCGAGCCCGATCATAAAACCCTTGCCGCGCACATCCTTGATAATCTTCGGATACTTTTCCTTGAGTGCCTGTAGACGCTGCAGAAGGTACTCGCCGGTCGAAGCGGCATTGTCGATCAGCCCCTCGTCATAGAGGACGTTCAGCCCCTCGATCGCGGTGACGCAGGCCTCGCCCATGCCGCCGAACGTCGCCATGGCATGGATCATCGCCGTCTTCGGCGTGCCATAGGCCTTCATGTAGACGTCGCGCCTGGCGATCATGGCGCCGACCGCCGCCTTGCCGGCGCCCAGCGATTTCGCCAGCGCCGTCACATCCGGCACCACGCCATAGTGTTCGAAGGCATAAAAACGGCCCGAGCGGCCATAGCCGCACTGCACCTCGTCGGCGACCCACAGCACGCCATACCGGTCGCAGAGCGCGCGCAGCTTCTGCCAGTATTCCGCCGGGGCCTGAATGATGCCGCCGCCGCCCTGGATGGTTTCCAGCACGATCACGCCGACCTCGGGGTCGCCCTTGAACAGGCGCTCGATCGCGTCGATATCGCCGAAGGGAACGCGCACGACATTGTCGGCCACCTTGAAGTCGGCGCGGTAGAGCTGGCCGTCGGTGATCGCCAGCACGCCCTTGGTCTTGCCGTGGAAGGAATTCTCGGCATAGACGACCTTCGGCCGCTTCGGACCCGCGGCGCGCTCGGCGAGCTTCACCGCCGCTTCCATAGCTTCGGAGCCGGAGGAGCCGAGGAACACCATGTCGAGGTCACCGGGCGAGCATTTGGCGATGTTGTGCGCCAATGCCGCCGCATATTGCGACATGAAGGCAATGGCGATCTCCTGGCGCTTTTCCTCCTGGAATTTCTTCCGGGCGTCGAGGATGCGCGGATGATTATGGCCGAAGGCCAGCGAACCGAAGCCGCCGAAGAAGTCGAGGATCTCGCGGCCGTTCTGGTCGATGTAGAACATGCCCTCGGCACGCTCGATCTTGACCTTGTGGAAGCCGAGCAGCTTCATGAAATGCAGTTGGCCCGGGTTGAGATGCGCCTTGAACAGGTCGGTGATGCGGGCGACGTCCATCGCCTTTGCCTGCTCGACGCTGATCAGGTCGGGCTTGGCGATAGAAACGGGCGACAGCGCCGGCGCATCGACCAGCGTGCGCGCACCTGTTTGTTCCGGCTTGGCCATGACGGTCATCTCGAAATCTCCCCTTCGTCGCCTTTATTCGGCAGGCACGTGTTTGGTGGCGACGGCGTGGCCGTCCTTCCTGGCGCGGTATTCGCTGTAGGCCGCGATCAGCATGTCCTCGTCGCGATATTGCGGCACCCAGCCGAGCTGGCGCTCGGCCTTGGACACGTCAAGAACGCATTCCTCGTCGGCGATCAGATACTGCTCCGGATCCATGATCGGCATATTCATCAGGTCGAGCAGGTCGAGCGTGCGTTTGACCGCCCAGCCGGGCGTCGGCAGCAGGATCGAGTTCGAGCCGGCATGACGGATGAGGTCGCCAAGCAGCCTCCTCACCGGCGGCGGATTGAGCGAGCCGAGATTGTATGCCTCGTTCGGCACGCCGGCTTTCCAGGCCGCGCGGCCGGCTTCCGCACAGTCGAACACCGAGATGAACTGATAGGGATTCCTGCCCGAACCGATCATCGGCACCGGCAGGTTCCAGTCGATCAGCTTGAACAGCTTTTCCAGAATGCCGAGACGGCCGGGGCCGATGATCAGGCGCGGCCGGAACAGCGAGATCGCCATGCCCCGCTTGCGCCATTCGGCGGCGAGTTCCTCGGTCTTCAGCTTCGACAGCCCGTACTCGCCGAGCGGGGAGACCGGGTGATCCTCGGTCATCGGCAACACCACCGTGTGGCCGTAGATCATGTCGGTGGTGTAGTGGACAAGCTTGCTGGCGCCGGCCTTGTCCATCGCCTGGACGATGTTCTCGGTGCCGTGGAAATTCACCGGGAAGAAGAAATCATGCCGCTTGGCGCGCACCTGGATCGGCGACAGCATCTTGGCCGAGAGGTTGTAGACCATGTCGTCGGCCCTGAGGCCGACCGCGGCGACCGAGGCCGGATCGGTGACGTCGCATGTGATGAAGCGCACCGACCGATAGTGCGGCAGGTCGCTCTTGACGATGTCGGCGACGACGACGTTCTCGCCGTCCGCCACGAGCATGGGGGCAAGGTGACGGCCGACGAAACCGTCGCCGCCGAAAATCACATGTCTCATCGGACGATCTCGCTTGTGCCGATCTTGTCGGGGGTGATGGAGACGGTCTGGTCCTCATGCCCGCGCCCGCCCATTTCTCGGCCACTCTGGGCAATCAGCACCGTGCCGACGCAGATGCAGGCGATACCGGCGATGCGCCAGCCATTGAGGTCCTCGCGGAAGACCAAATAGGCGAATATAGCTACAGCGACGTAAGCGAGGCTGAGGAACGGATAGGCGAAGCTGAGCTCGACCTTGGACAGCACATAAAGATGCGATGCCATCGAGATGACGAAGGTGCACAGGCCCAGGAACACCCAGGGGCTGAACACGATCTGCAGCAGCTTGACGAGCGGATTGACGCCTTCGAAGGAGATCGCCCCCATCGACATCATGCCCTGCTTCAGCATCAACTGTGCCGCCGCATTGGTCATGACCGTGAAGAGAATGAAGACTATGTATTTCATTGTTGCCACCCCGCCCTTGGGCGGTCCTATTACAAACCTGAAAATATTTCGTGAAGCCACGACAATGTTTTGAGTAAATCAAGAGTTAACATTTCGTTCACCATGATTTATTCAAGTTTTATCTATTCCGCGGCTTCAGCACTCCCTTGTCCGATATCCAGTCTCTTGGCCGTCCGCGTCCAGAAGCTCGACAGGAAAGTCGGGTCGCGCAGCGCCTCCAGCAACTGCCATTGCGGGAACGACGCGGCGAAAGTCTCAGGTCCCATCCGGGCGTCCTTGTAGGGGTTGACCGCCCCACCCGCCTCGACGGTGATGCGGTCGATCTCGGCGAGCAGCCGCAGCGTCCTTTCGCCCCGGTTGGGAAAATCGAGCGTCAGCGTGTAGCCCGGCCGCGGGAACGACAGCAGCGCCGGCGAGCGGACATCGCCGAAGCGCTTGAGCACCGTCAGGAATGACCCTTGCCCCGCCCGCCGTGCGGCATCGAGCAGCGCCGGAACAACGCGGCGCGCATTGGTCTCCGGCACCACGCTCTGGTGCTGGAAAAGCCCACGCGGCCCGTACAGCCGGTTCCAGTCGCGCACGCCATCGAGCGGAAAGAAGAAGCCCTGATAGCCTGTTTGGCGCGGAACCGGAGACTTACCCTTTTTCCAACGATAGGCCGCGTTGAAGGCAGTTAGGAAAGGCCGGTTGAGGACATTGAATGGCGGCTGCACCGGCACGGAAAGCCGGCTGCCGGCATGCGCGGCGGCGTGCGAGCCGTGCTCGGCATGATTGCCGGTGAACAAAAGGCCACGCCCGCGGCCGTGGCCGCCGGCAAGCTGGTCGATCCAGGCGACGGCATATTCGTTGGCCTGGTCGGCCGCCTCGGCAAGATCGAAAAATTCACCGAGGTCGCGAAACCGCGTCGCCTTTTCCATGATGTCGAGCGATGGCACGCGCATCAGCTTGATCGATGCCGAAACGATCAGCCCGGTCAGCCCCATGCCGCCGATCGTTGCCCTGAACAGGCGCACATTGTCGGTCTCTGAACAGCGATAGGTCCGGCCATCGGACCTGAGCAGCGTAAAGGCTTCGACATGGCAGCCGAAGCTACCGCGCCGATGATGGTTCTTGCCGTGGACATCGTTGGCGATCGCGCCGCCCAGTGTGACGAACTGCGTGCCTGGAACCACCGCCGGAAAGAAGCTGTGGGGCGCGGCATAAGCGATGATGTCGCAAAGCGGCGTGCCCGCATCCGCTTCGAGCACGCCGGTCTCGGCGTTGAAGGAACGGATGCGGTTGAGCGGCCGCATGTCGACCACCATGCCGGCATCGTTCTGGCAACTGTCGCCATAGGAGCGGCCATTGCCGTAGCCGAGCAGCGATCCCGGCCTGGCCGTGCCGTTTTTCAAAAGCGCGATCGCCTCATCCGCCGAAATCGCCTTGCGCGCCGGCGGCGTCGCCAGTCCGAAGCTGCCGAAGCGCTCGTGACCCATCACCAGCCTCCGGCGACGAGAAAGACCGCGCCGATGGCGACGACGATCTGGCTGCGCCAGTCGCGGATGATGAACACGACCGGATCGTCATGCATCTCGTCGCGCCGGGCGAGTATCCAGACGCGCATCGTGAGATAGAGCACGATCGGCGCCAGCGGCCATATCAGCCACGGATGCGGGTAGAGCTCGCGCACCGCCGGGCTGTCCATATAGAGCGCCAGAACCAGCGCCGAGGAGAAGGCGGACGCCATGCCGGCCTGGGCGACGATTTCCTGGTCCTCGGTGCGATAGCCGCGGCCGGCGATGCGCTCGCCCGGTGGAATCGCCGTGGTGCGCAATTCGACGAAGCGCTTCACCAGCGCCAGCGACAGGAAGAAGAAGATCGAGAAGGCGAGCAGCCAGAAGGAGACGTCGACGCCGGTGGCGGCGGCTCCCGCCAGCACGCGGATGGTGTAGAGGCCCGCAAGCGTCAGCACGTCGACCAGCAGCATGCGCTTGAACGACAGCGAATAGGCAGTGGTGGCGGCCATATAGCCGGCAAGCACGCCAAGGAATTCGATCGGAAGGAAGAGGCTCGCGGCGACGCCGATCGCGAGCAGCGCGGCAATCGCGCCGAGGCCGAATGGAATGGACAATGCGCCGCTGGCGAAAGGCCTGTTGCGCTTTGTCGGATGCTTGCGGTCGAGCGCGAGGTCGAAGAAATCGTTGAGGATATAGATGGCGGACGCCACGGCGCTGAAGGAAACGAACGCCAGCAGGCACTGCCAGATCATGTCCGGGTTGAAATATTCGTGCGACAGCACCATCGGCACCGCGATCAGCGAGTTCTTCAGCCACTGATGCATGCGCAGCATCTTGACGTAGGTCCTCAGCGTCGGCTTCGGCGCCGGCATGGCCTCGGCGTCATGCGCTGCCTGCCAGCGCCGGGCGCTGCGATCGGGCGCCACGACGAGCGCGTTGCGCGCGGCGTCGAACACTTTGAGGTCGTGGCGGCTGTTGCCGGCATAGTCGAAGCCCGCGTCGCCATAGGCGGCGACCAGCGCGGCGCACTTCTTTCCCGAGGTCATGTTGTGCGGGCCGTCGGTTGCCAGCACATGATCGAAAATACCGAGATGCGCCGCGATCGCTTCCGCGAATTTGCGCGGCGTTCCCGTCGCCAGCACGATCTTGCGGCCCTCTCGACGCTCGGTGTGCAATCGCTCAAGCAAGTCCTGACGGTAGGGCAACGAGGCTGGATCTATGTCGACGCGTTTGGCGATCTCCTGCTTCAGTCGCGCCGGGCCGCCGATCAGCCAGAGCGGCAGGAGAAAGAAATACAGCGGGTTTTTCTTGAGCAGGATGAACAAGCCTTCCCACAGAAGGTCGGTTGCAATCAGCGTTCCGTCGAGATCGACCGCAAGCGGAATTGCGTTCCTGTCCGACCTCGCGTCCATTGTCCTGCCCCGATCGAGCGCAGGATCCCGAAACTCCGATCTCGGAAAGGACCACGCGCCAATTCAACCCACGCCGTGTGCCGGCGTCCTCGGGTTGGATATAGCGGGGGATGACGCAGCGAACGTTAAAACGCCCGGTTGCAACGCATAGTCGTACCGGTTTTCCGGCGTCATCGTTAAGCGACGGCTACCGGAAACGATAAAAGGCCGGACATCGGTCCGGCCTTTGCCAATCTTGCAGCGCCAATCTGTGGCGACGGATTACTTGATACGGGCCGCGCCGCCCGAAATTTCGACCGTTTCCGAACCGGTCAGGGCTTCGAGGTCGCCATTGGGCAGGGTAACGAAGCAGCCGTTCGAGCAGAACTCCACCGTCTCGCCGGCAGCAAGCGTCAGCTCGCTCTTGGCACCGCCTTCGGTCACGACGAGGGTCCGCGTCTGAGCGTCCCTGTTGATCGCGCTGGCGGCGAAAGCCGAACCGCCCAGGGCCAGCAAAGCGATTGCGGCAACGACAGACTTCCACATTGCAATTCCGGTGTTTGCACACCGCCTCTGTTCAAATTTGCAAGGCATTTTCGCCCTTTGCATCGAAGCTTATATGAGATGTTACCTGAACCGCAACTGAATGCCGCATTCATGCCACAATCGGTTTCGGCGTCGGATGAACCGTCGCCTAAGGTGTATCGAGATTCAGGTCAGGCCGAGTCGAAAACGGTGGCATCCGAGAACCGGCCTACGCCGACCGTAGCCTTCATAGGGCGGAGACACTTATGAGGGCTTCGGCCGGCGAAGGCCGGAGCGGAGCGTACTAAAAGTACGTGAGCACCGGCCTACGCCGGCCGTAGCCTTAATTTAGCTGACCGCGCTACTCGTGAGTGCTTCGGCCGGCGAAGGCCGGAAGCGCAGGAAGCCGCCATTTGCAGGCCGGCCTCACCTGAATATCGATTGCACCTCAGCCCGGATCGGGCTTCCGGCCCTTCCGCTTCATCTTGGCGAGCCTCTCCCGGTCGGCCGTGGCTTCCGCTTCCAGCCTCTGGCGCTCGGCGAATTCGGCCTCGATCTTGTCGTCGTCGATCGGCCATGCCTCGTGCTTCTTGGTCTCGATCACGGCGCGCGGTGTCGACGGGATCTCGATCCGCTCCTCGTCGAAGATGGCGAAGATGGCGAAGCGGATATCGTTCTGCACGACGCTGCCGTTCATGATGTCGGCCACGAACACGCGGATTTCGAATTCGAGCGCGGCCGCGCCGAAATTAGCGAAGAGAACGAACGGCTCGGGATTCTTCAGCACCATCGGATGGGCGCGCGCGATGTCCGTCAGGACGGCATGGACGCGTTTGACGTCGCTGCCATAGGCGACGCCGATCTTGATATCGACGCGCCCGAGCTTGTTGCGATGCGTCCAGTTGCCGACCGCATTGTTGATGAGGTTCGAGTTGGGCAGGATCACCGATTGCCGCTGGAAGGTCTCGATCTCGGTGGCGCGCACGCTGATCTTCCGCACCGTGCCACTGACGTCGCCCGCGACGATCCAGTCGCCCACCTTGAACGGCCGCTCGGCAAGCAGGATGAGGCCGGAAACGAAATTCGAGACGACGTTCTGCAGGCCGAAGCCGATACCCAGCGAAAGCGCGCCGGCAACCAGCGCCAGATTGGAAAGATCGATGCCCGCCGCCGAGATGCCGACCAGGCCGGCAACCGCCACGCCGGCATAGCCGACACCGAGCCGGATCGAGTTGCGCACGCCGGCATCGACTTTGCCGCGCGCCATCACCGAGCCGTCCAGCCAGCCCTGGAACCAGCGTGTCAGGAAATAGCCGATGACGAAGACGACGATGCCGCTGAGGATGCCGAGGAAAGAGATGGTCACCGAACCGATCGTGACGCCGGTCGCCAGCTTATAGGCCCAGGCCTCGATATCGCCGGGCTGGAAACCCCACATCAAAAGGATCAGCGGCAGGAACACCAGCACGATCAT
Source organism: Mesorhizobium montanum (assembly GCF_033977145.1). NCBI lineage: Bacteria > Pseudomonadati > Pseudomonadota > Alphaproteobacteria > Hyphomicrobiales > Phyllobacteriaceae > Mesorhizobium > Mesorhizobium montanum. Next base: position 250,178 of record NZ_JAVIJF010000003.1, read on the forward strand.
CAGGTTGATGGCGATGCTGACCACCAGGCCGAGTTGATCGAGGGCGGTATCCTCGTAGCTGGAATTTGTCGAAAGCCATCGCCCTACCGAAGTGTCGGCAAAGCCGCCCTCCTCCCCGATCGCCCGTGCCGACAGGAAGCCGATATAGGCCGTTACCAGGACCGTGCCGGTCACCACGACCTGGAATGATACGAAAAGCGCCAGGCCGATATAGCCGAGCAGTGCAGCCGCAATGGTGAACAGGCCGAGTCCGATGGCGATGAAACGAAGCCAGGCCGGCCAGGGACGCCATGAGCCGTCGGCCGCCCTGAACGGCCGCAGCACCCCCATCAGGATCAGGATGACGCCGACGATGATGGTGGCGACAAAGCTCCTGGCGATGGTCAGCGAAAGCGGCGAACCCATCTTCTCGTTGACGACCGACAGGAAGTAATTGAAGCCGAGTACCAGCGCCATGGCGGTCGTCAGTCCGACGAGCCAGCGCGCCGGACCGGTCGCGACCGGGATCAGGCGCCAGTTGGGCAGGCGCGGCTCGAGCGCCGCATTGGTCAGCCGGTTGACGCAGAACACCATGCCGATCACGGTCAGCAAGGCGTTGAGGAACGTGCCTATATCGCCACGCAGCACATTGTAATAATTGAAGAAGAACACAGCCGAGGCCAAGAAGACGCCGAGCGCCAGGGTCGGCAGCAGCGTCGACCAGAAGGCCACCGACAGCCGGCTGAGATAGGACGGATCCTCGACCGTTGGATCGGCCTCGAATATGCGGCCGAACAGGCGCCTGCCGCCGATCAGAAGCAGGGCTGCCAGCCCCAGCGCCATAAGCGTCGCGGCAAGGATCGCCTGGAACTTGAACTTGACGGCGAAGCTCAGCCAGGACGACACCGCCTTGTAGAGGCCCGTGATCTGATCATGCACGTCGGAAAAGGCCTGCGGGCTTAGCGCATCGGTCAGATCATAGTGTTTGGTGATCACGCTGCGGAAAAGTTCGCTGCGCATGACGGCAATCTTGTCGACCAGCCCGTTGACTCGGATCGACAGATTTTGCGCGCTGGCAATGACCGCGTTGATCTCCGCCTTCTCTGAGGAAAGCGCGGCACGCTCGCTGCTGACGATCTCCGGCTCCGGCGGCTGCCCTTGCGTCGGCGGCGGTCCAAGCACTTCAACGCGGGCATTAATATCGGCGAGGCGCTGGCGGAATGCCAGCGCGCTGTTCAGCGCCGCGCGCGAAATATCCTCGAGCTGCAACCGGATGTCGACCAGCCCCGCATCGTCCTGGTCGGGGTCGCTCAGTTTCTTCTCCAGGCCGTCGGTCGTGGCGGTCAGGTCCTGGATGACCTTCGTCTGGTCGGTGATGAGTTGCGAAGAACCATGGCCGATCGCCTGAGCCGACGCGTCAATCGCCGGCTGCCCGAAGACAGCGACGATGACGACCAGAATCAGGCGTAGCAGTCGGAAGAACATGACGTTGTTGGCGACTCGCGGTCGAAAATCCTCGAATTGCCGCCCTTGATAGAGACCGGCATATCGGGCGGCAAGCCATCCCGATCGTGTCGGCGAGAGTCGGCCTGTCGAAAAGCGATGGCGCAATCTTGGCTTTGCGCTTCCAGCCTGCTCTATAGTCTGCCGCCTCGCATCATAAGGACGATAGGAAGAATGGCGGAGTATTCAGCCTTCTCGCTGCTCAAGAACGCGCTGACCGGCAACAAGGATTGGAAGCCCGCCTGGCGCAAGCCGGACCCTAAGGCTTCCTATGACGTGATCGTCATCGGCGGCGGCGGCCACGGCCTTTCGACAGCCTATTATCTTGCCAAGGAACACGGCATCACCAATGTCGCGGTGCTCGAAAAGGGCTGGCTGGGTTCCGGTAATGTCGGCCGCAACACCACGGCGGTGCGCTCCAACTATCTCCTGCCGCAGAACACCCGCTTCTACGAACATTCGATGAAGCTGTGGGAGAACCTTTCGCACGACCTGAACTACAACGTCATGTTCTCACAGCGCGGCTGCCTGAACCTCGCGCACACGCCTGCCCAGCTCGATGATTACGCACGGCGCGGCAACGCCATGCGTCATCTCGGCGTCGATGCCGAGCTGATGAGCGTCGACCAGATCAAGCGGCTCGTGCCGGCGCTGGACATCTCGGGTTCGGCGCGCTTCCCGGTTCTTGGCGGGCTGATGCAGCGGCGCGCCGGCAGCGCCCGCCACGACGCCGTCGCCTGGGGCTATGCGCGCGGCGCCGACCGCCGCGGCGTCGACATCATCGAGAATTGCGAGGTCACCGGCTTCCTGCGCGACGGCGGTCGCATCACCGGCGTTTCGACGACGCGCGGTGAAATCCGCGCCAAGAAGGTCGCGCTTGCGGTTGCCGGCAGCACTGGTCGTGTCATGCAGCTTGCCGGCATTTCGCATATGCCGATCGAAAGCCATGTGCTGCAGGCCTTCGTCTCGGAATCGCTGAAGCCGATCATCGACACGATCCTGACCTTCGGCATGGGCCATTTCTACATCTCGCAGTCCGATAAGGGCGGCCTCGTCTATGGCGGCGACCTCGACGGCTACAACAGCTACGCCCAGCGCGGCAGCCTGCCGATCGTCGATGAGGTGATGAGCGAGATGGTCGCGCTGTTCCCCGGCCTGGCACGGGTGCGCATGCTGCGCTCCTGGGGCGGGCTGTGCGACATGACGATGGACGGCTCGCCGATCATCACCACCGGCCCCCTGCCCGGCATGTATCTCAATTGCGGCTGGTGCTACGGCGGTTTCAAGGCGACGCCTGCTTCGGGCTGGTGCTTTGCGCATACCATTGCCAAGGACGAGCCGCACGCGTTCAACGCACCCTTCACGCTCGACCGTTTCTACCGCGGCCTGGTCATCGACGACAAAGGCCAGGGCGCGACGCCCAGGCTGCATTAAGGTCTGGAATAAAAATGCTGATCACTTGTCCCTATTGCGGCCCGCGCGACGTCATCGAATTCACCTACCAGGGCGACGGCAACCGCGAGCGGCCGCAGCCGGCCTCGCAGAATCTCGACGCCTGGAACGCCTATGTCTACGACCGGCTGAACCCGGCCGGCGATCACAATGAGATCTGGCAGCATTCCGGCGGTTGCCGCGCGCATCTGCGGGTCGTGCGCAACACCATCACGCATGAAGTTCTACGCACTGCCTTCGCTCGCGGCGGACACAGGACGGAGGGCCGGTCTTGAGCCCGCGTCGTACCGAAACCGGCGGCCGGATCGACCGGCTACGCACCATCCGCTTCACCTTCGACGGCGCGCCCTACACCGGCCATGGCGGCGATACGCTGGCCTCGGCGCTGCTCGCCAATGGCGTGACGCTGTTCGGACGCTCCTTCAAATATCACCGCCCGCGCGGCCTTCTCGCCGCCGGCGTCGAGGAGCCGAACGCGCTGGTGACGGTGCTGCGCGGCGAAGTGCGCGAACCGAACATCGCGGCCACGATGGTCGAGATCTATGACGGGCTCGTCGCCGTCAGCCAGAACCGCACCCCCTCGCTTGCCTGGGACATCGGCGCCATCAACCAGCTCGGCGGCAAGATCCTGTCGGCCGGCTTCTACTACAAAACCTTCATGGGTCCGGTGATCGGCCCGCTGAAGGGCACGCGCTTCTGGATGTTCTGCGAGCATTTCATCCGTCGCGCCGCCGGCCTTGGCAGAGCGGGCACCGCGCCCGATCCATCGCGCTACGAGCGCATGAACGCCTTCTGCGACGTGCTGGTCGTCGGTTCCGGCCCGGCCGGCCTGATGGCGGCGAAGGCTGCCGCCGACCAGGGCGCGCGCGTCATCCTCGCCGATCTCGAGGCCCACTTCGGCGGTTCCGCCAACTGGTCGGGCGAGACCATCGATGGCGTGCCAGCGGCCGACTGGGCTCAGCGCTCCGTCGGTCAGCTCGAAGGCAATGACAATGTCCGGCTTTTGCCGCGCACGACGGTTTGGGGCTATTACGACGGCAACACGCTTGCCGCGCTCGAGCGAGTGACGGACCACAAGGAAGCGGCCGCCAAAGGCGAGCCGCGCCAGCGCTACTGGGCGATCCGCGCAGGCACGGTGGTGCTTGCCACCGGCTCCTTCGAGCGGCCGCTGGTGTTCCCGGGCAATGACCGTCCCGGCGTCATGCTGGCGCATGCGGCCGAACGCTACGCAGTTGAATATGGCGTGCTGCCGGGACAGCGCATCGCGCTCTTCACCAACAACGATAGCGCCTACCGCTCGGCCGTTGCCTTGAAGAAGGCCGGCGCCGCGATCGTCGCCATCATCGATGTCCGAAGCGACGTCTCAAACGAGATGCGCAAGCTGGCGAGCGAAGCCGAGGCCGAACTGCTTGCCGGTCATGCGGTGGTAGCGACCGAGGGGGGCAAGGCGCTCACCGGCCTCAAGGTGCAACGCTTCGACGCTATGAACGGTGCCCTCAGCGGCGACGATCGCAGCATCCATGCCGACGGCCTTTTGATGTCGGGCGGCTGGTCGCCGACCATCCACCTCGCCAGCCAGGCCGGCGCGAAGGCTGAATGGGATTCGGCCCGGCAGGCCTTCCTGCCGCCGCAGCCGACCCAGCACTGGATCGGCGCCGGCGCCTTCACCGGCAGCTTTTCAACCGCGGAAGCCATCGCCGAGGGCCGCGCCGCCGGTCTTCAGGCCGCCGGCGCGGCTGCATCCTCCGCCCCACTTCCCGTTGTCGAGGCCGCGCCCGGCGATCCTGATCCGGCGCCGGTCTTCGAGATCAAGGCCAAGGGCAAGAGCTTTGTCGACTTCCAGCACGACGTGACGGCCGAGGACGTGCGGCTTGCGCATCGCGAAGGCTTCGTCTCGGTCGAGCATCTGAAGCGGTACACCACGCTCGGCATGGCGACCGACCAGGGCAAGAACTCCAACGTGCCGGGCCTCGCCATCATGGCCGAGGCGCTTGGCAAGCCGATTCCCGAAGTCGGCACCACGCGCTTCCGCCCGCCTTACACGGCGGTCTCTATCGGCTCCCTTGCGGCCGAGCGTTTCGGCGATCTGAAGCCGGAGCGGCTGACGCCGATGCATGACTGGCACATGGCCAACGGCGCGACCATGTATTCGGCAGGCCTTTGGTATCGCCCGATGATCTACGGCCTTGCCGGCGAGACGGTTGAGCAGGCCTATGTCCGCGAGGCCAGGGCGACGCGCGAAAGCGCCGGCATCGTCGATGTCTCGACGCTGGGCAAGATAGCGGTGCAAGGACCGGACGCGGCCGAGTTCCTCGACCGCGTCTACACCAACATGTTCTCCACTCTGGCCATCGGCAAAGCCCGCTACGGCCTAATGCTGCGCGAGGATGGGCTTGCCTTCGATGACGGCACTACCTGGCGGCTTGGCGAGCAGGAATTCCTGATGACCACCACCACCGCCAATGCCGGTAAGGTGATGCAGCATCTGGAATATTTCCTCGACGTCATCTGGCCGGAGCTGAAGGTCACCGTAACCTCCGTCACCGATGAGTGGGCGGGTGCTGCGATCGGCGGACCGAACGCGCGGGCTATCCTCGCCTCTTGTGTCACCGGCACCGCCGTCGACAACGCCGCCCTCCCCTTCATGGGCATCGTCCATGGCCGGGTCGCCGGCATCCCAGTGATGATCTGCCGGCTGTCTTTCTCGGGCGAAATGGCTTTCGAGGTTTATTCCGGCGCCGGCTACAGCACACGCGTCTGGGAAGCCTTGATCGAGGCCGGCAAGCCTTTCGGCCTGGTCACCTACGGGCTCGAGGCGCTGGGCACGATGCGCATCGAGAAGGGCCATGTCACCGGCGCCGAGATCGACGGCCGTACCACGGCGCGCGATCTCCATCTCGACTGGATGCTGTCGAAGAAGAAGCCTTTCATCGGCTCGGCCATGATGGACCGCGAGGGCCTGATCGCATCCGACCGGCTCGAGTTGGTCGGCCTGATCGCGCTCGACAATCGGCCGCTCAACGGTGGCGGACACATCGTCGAGGAACTGGACGAGGCCAATCCGCACGACTCGCTCGGCCACATCACCGCCTGCTGCTATTCGCCGGCGCTCGGCAAATACATAGCACTTGCATTGGTCGAGGGCGGCAAGGCGCGCCACGGCACGCGTGCCTTCGTCTCGGATCCGCTGCGCAACCGATTCGGGCCGATCGAGATCGTCTCCAACCACTTCTACGATCCGGACGGGAGCCGCATGCATGGCTGAGCACCAGTTGCCCGAACGCCTCTCGCCGCTCGAGCCGGAATATCATCCGGGCTCGCATGGTAATTTCGAACATGGCATCGATGTCATCCTGTCCGAGACCCGGCCAGGCTCGATCCTGCAGCTCGCCGCATGGCCGGGCGAAGAGAAGGGGCTGATCGAGGCCATCCGCAACGTCACCGGTCTTGCCCTGCCCGACGGCGCCGGCGGCGGCGTGAGCAACGGCACTCGTGCCGTCTTCGGCTTCGCGCCGGGAAAATTCACCGTGGTGGATGAGGGCGAGGGCCTGGCCTCGGCCTTTGCCGGCGTGATCACACCGGCCATCGGCACCTTGACCGATCTGTCGCATGGCCGCACCGCGATCCGCATCGCCGGTCCGAAGGCCGAGTGGGTGATGGCGAAATTCTTCGCCATCGACTTCGCCCTGCCTGCCTTCCCGCTCGGCGCCGGCCGCTCAACCAACCACCATGACATCTTCGCCCAGATCCAGCGCAGCGGCGCCGACCAGTTCGACATTTATGTTTTCCGCTCCTTCGCGCGCTCGTTCTGGAAGGCCTTGTGCCACGCCAGCGAAGAAGTCGGCTACGAGGTGCAGTAGAGCAATTCCAGGCGCAGCGGTTTGCGCCCGGGATTGCAGACTGTTCCAGGACCAGAATTGGTCCAGCCGGTATCTGGCACTATGGACGGCTACAACTGCTGCTTGAGGGTTGGGCCAGCACGGACGATAGATAAGGAATCATCGGCGTTTGCCAGGGCAAACGTCCGCTCAGGCAACCAGTTCGACCATACCCTCCCATGACTGTAGAGACTTCGGCGACGGTCACCACCCGCTTTGCTCCGGCGAGCGGCCCGTCGATGCTGCTGCCGGCGACCGTCGCCTGCGGCGTGTTCATGACCAGCCTCGACCAGAACGTCGTGGTCACCGCGCTGCCCGGCATCGGCGAGAGCCTCGATCGTCCGCCAAGCCAGCTTGGCCTGCTGATCACCGTTTATGTCGCCAGCCTCATCGTCACCATGCCGCTCGGCGGCTGGCTGGCCGACCGCTTCGGCCTGCGCAACGTCTATTGCTTCGCGCTGCTCGTCTTCGCCAGCGCCTCGGCATTGTGCGGCCTTTCGGAAAACATCTGGATGCTGGTCGGCTCGCGCGCCCTGCAAGGTTGCGGCGGCGCGCTGATGGGCACGCTTGGCCAGGTCGTGATCCTGTCGAGCTTCCCGCGCGACCGCACGCTCAAGATCAACATGTACATCTCGCTGGCCGGGCAATCGGGACCGCTGGTCGGACCGCTCGTCGGCGGCGCGCTCACCACCTATGTCTCGTGGCGCTGGATCTTCTATATCAACATCCCGATCGCGCTGACCGCGGCGCTGCTGGCCGCCTCGCTGTTTCCAACGACCACTAAGCCGGTGCGCACGCCATTCGATTTTCCCGGCTTCCTGCTCGTTGGCAGCGGCATGGTGCTGCTGGTCTTCGGCATGGACTCGGTCGCCGCGAAAGATGCGACCGCGATCGGCATGGCGCTGGAGCTTGGCCTGGCGATCGTCATCCTGACGGTGGCCGCCTTCTACTGCCTGCGCGCCCGCAATCCGCTGCTCGACCTCAAGCTGCTGCGCATCCGGACCTTCCGGATCAGCTTCCTCACCGGCGGCGGCCTCGACACGATCGGTCTGAGCTCGGTGGTCTTCCTCCTGCCGCTGATGTTCCAGCTCGGCTTCGGCATGAGCGCAGTGCAGGCCGGCTCGCTGACTTTCGTCGCCGCGATAGGGTCATTGATAATGCGCTTCTTCATGCCGCGCCTTTTGAACCGCTTCGGCTTCAAGCGCGTGCTTGTCACCAACACGCCGATCGTCGCCCTGTTGGTCGCGGGCTTTGCCCTGATGCATGAAGGCCTGCCGGCCTGGATCGTGCTCGCCTACATCTTCGTCTTCGGCGTCTTCCGCTCGGTGCAATGGGCTTCGACCGGCAATCTCTCCTATTCGGACATCGCGCCGGAGCATCTCGCGCGCTTCAGCGCGCTCTATTACATCCTGTGGCAGCTTGCGGTGGCGATCAGCGTCGGCCTCGCGGCCGCACTGCTGTCGCTGCTTGCCGGCGGCGGCAAGGCCGGCATCAACGACTATCGCATCCTGTTCGTTATCGAAGGGCTGATCACGCTTTGCGCGCTGTCGGCGTATCTGAGGCTAACGCCGCAGGACGGCGCCCATATCAGCGGCCACGGCGCGCATATGAGCACGGAATAGACTCTCGACGGATCGACTTCGCCCGCATTATTCCGCGAACGTCACCCAGTCCTCGATCGGCGCGCGTTCGGTGCGGAAGTCGTTTTCTGGCTTCGACGTGTCCTCGTAGCCGAGCGCCATGCCGCAGACGACGATCTCTTCGTCCGGAATGTCGAGCACTGGCCGGATCTGCCGGTGATAAGGCGCGAAGGCCGCCTGCGGGCAGGTATGCAGCCCCCTGCCCCGCGCCGCCACCATGATGTTCTGCAGGAACATGCCGTAGTCGATCCACGACCCCTGGTTCAGCCTCCGATCGATGGTGAAGATCATGCCGACAGGCGCATCGAAGAAGACGAAATTGCGGTCGTGCTGCGCCCGCATCTTGTCGACCTCGCGCCGGCCGATGCCCAGCGCACCATAAAGGCCGAAGCCGTTGGCGCGGCGACGCGTGAGGTAAGGTTCGAAGAACTGATCGGGATAATACCGGTACTCGTCCCACTCGGCCTTTTCGGCGCGGATGCCTGAGTTGAGGATCGCGTCGCTGATGCGCTGCTTGACCTCGCTTTTGATGACATAGACGCGCCAGGGCTGCATGTTGGTGCCGGACGGCGCCCGCGCGGCGACCGCCAGGATCGCGCGGATCGTGTCGTCGTCGACCATATCGGGCAGGAAGGCGCGCACCGAGCGGCGCGACATGATCGCCTCATCGACGATCTCCGCATCCGATGCGATCCGGATGTTCTTCTCAAGCATGGGCCGTCCCTTTGGGCATGGTCAGAAACCCACACCCCGGTTTCCTCAACGACCATCCGCAGACTATAAGCTAAAACTTGTCCCGACCGGACGCCCCACTCGCCGCTCGTGCGCGAGCCTTTGCATCAACCGCCGAAATCGCGCAAGTAAATCTTGTGGCCTATGAAAATCCTCTTGATTTTTTCATGAATATGCTCTCTCATGAAATTTATCCAGATTTTTTCACAAGCAGCGTTTGAACCCGACCGCAACCAAATCGGAGCAGGACAATGGCGACCGGCTGCTGGCCGGCGACATCCGTGCGCTGCGCAAGGCACGCGGCCTCACGCTGGCTGAAATCGCCCTCAAACTAGGCCGTTCGGTCGGCTGGGTCAGCCAGGTCGAGCGCGGCCTCTCGATCCCCTCGCTCGGCGATCTCAGAGCTTTTGCCAATCTCTTCGGCGTATCGATCAGCTTGTTCTTCAGCCATGAAGTGCCTGTCGAAGAGGAACGCGGCGTGATCGTGCGCGCCGGCCGTCGCCGAGTGCTTGGTACAAGTGAATCCGGCCTGGTGGAGGAGCTTCTGTCGCCCGATCTCAGCGGTAGCTTCGAGATGGTGCGCTCGGTGTTCGCGCCCGGCGCGGAAATGAAGGCAGCCGCGCTGCGGCCGACCGAGGAAGCTGGATACATAGCCTCCGGACTATTCGACATCGAGATAGCGGGCGTCTGGCATCGGCTTGGCGAAGGCGACTCGTTCCGCTTCGAGGGCAAAACCTACCGCTGGCGCAATCCAGGCGCCGAGCCGGCGGTCGTCATCTGGGTGGTTTCACCGCCGGTATATTGAGCAATGCATGCCGCCCAAAAGTGTTCAGCGGTTTTGGGACACGGCATGCATCAAACAGAATTCAAAGCGCGACAAGACGGGCTTTGAATTGGGAGGAAAAACATGGCTGGTTTGCCGACCACGGCACGCGTGGTGATCATCGGTGGCGGTGTCGTCGGCACCTCCTCGCTCTATCATCTTAGCAAGGCTGGCTGGACCGACTGCGTGCTGCTGGAAAAGAACGAGCTGACCTCCGGCTCGACCTGGCATGCCGCCGGCAATGTGCCGACCTTCTCGTCGTCCTGGTCGTTGATGAACATGCAACGCTACTCGACCGAGCTTTACCGCGGCCTGGCGGAGGCCGTCGACTATCCGATGAACTACCACGTCACCGGCTCGCTCCGGCTTGCCCACAGTAAGGAGCGCATGCAGGAGTTCGAGCGCGCCAAAGGCATGGGTCGTTACCAGGGCATGGATGTCGACATCGTCGGCCCCGACGAGATCAAACGCCGCTACCCCTTCATCGAGACGCATGAGCTGAAGGGCGCACTCTATGACCCGAGCGACGGCGACATCGATCCCGCGCAGTTGACCCAGGCGCTCGCCAAGGGCGCGCGCGACATGGGCGCCAAAATCATCCGCTTCTGTCCGGTCACCGGCATTCGCCGCAAGAATGGCGAATGGGTGATCACGACGCCGCAAGGCGAGATCCGCTGCGAGATCGTCATCAACGCCGCCGGCTACCGCGCCGCCGAGGTCGGAAAAATGTTCGGCCGCCAAGTGCCGATGATGGTGATGAGCCATCAGTACATCCTGTTCGAGGAAATCCCCGAGCTCGCGGCATGGTCGAAGGAGCAGGGAAAGAAACTGCCGCTGCTGCGCGACGTCGACACGTCCTACTATCTGCGCCAGGAAAAGAGCGGCATGAATCTCGGCCCCTATGAGCGCAATTGCCGCGCGCACTGGGTCGGCCACAACGATCCGATGCCGGAGGATTTTTCCTTCCAGCTTTTCCCCGACGATCTCGACCGTCTCGAGCATTACCTCGCCGACGCCGTCGCCCGCGTGCCGATCCTCGGCACGGCTGGCCTCTCCAAGGTGATCAACGGGCCGATCCCTTATGCGCCGGACGGCAACCCGCTGATCGGGCCGATGCCCGGCGTGCCCAACGCCTTCGAGGCTTGCGTCTTCACCTTCGGCATCGCCCAGGGCGGCGGCGCCGGCAAGGTGCTGGCCGAATGGATGACCGAGGGCCAGACCGAATGGGACATGTGGTCCTGCGATCCGCGGCGCTTCACGAGCTTTGCCGCAGCACCCGACTATTGCGTCGCCAAGGGCATGGAGATCTACGGCAACGAATACGCCATCCAGTTCCCGCGTCATGCCTGGCCTGAGGGACGCAATCGCAAGCTGTCGCCGATCCATGACCGCACCAAGGCGCTCGGTGGCCAGTTCGACGCCTATAATGGCTGGGAGCGCGCCACCTGGTATGCCGGGCCGGGCGACGACACGTCCGAGGAAGCGACGCTGACCTTCCGCCGCGACGGACCGTGGCAAAAGCGCGTGCGCGAGGAATGCCTGGCCGTGCGCGACGCCGCCGGCATTCTCGACCTGCCAGGTTTCTCGCGTTTCAACCTCGAAGGTCCAGGCGCGGCCAACTGGCTGGCGTTGCAAGTGACCGGTTTGGTGCCGAAGCCAAGCCGCATCGGCCTCGTCTATTTTTCGGACGACAAGGGTCGCATCGTCACCGAGATGTCGGTCGTGCGCCACACCGAGGACCAGATGACGCTGATCACCGCGGCGGTGGCGCAGTGGCACGATTTCGAATGGTTGAAGTCGCGCATGCCTACCGATGCTGCGTTCACATTGACGGACCGCACTGAGGAGTATTCGACGCAGATCCTCGCCGGCCCGAACTCGCGCGCTATCCTCGCCGAGGTGTGCGCCGCCGATTTGACCCTGCCCTGGCTGACGCATCAGGAAACGACCATCGCCGGACGCTGGGCGAAGCTGGTGCGCGTCTCCTTCGCCGGCGAACTCGGCTGGGAAATCCACACGAAGGTTGCCGATACGCCGGCGGTCTTCGACGCCGTCTGGGTCGCCGGCCAGAAGCATGGGCTGAAGCCGTTCGGCATGTATGCGCTGGATTCGCTGCGGCTGGAAAAAGGCTACCGCGCCTGGAAGGGCGACCTGTCGACCGACTATTCGATCCTGCAGGGCGGGCTGGAGCGCTTCGTCAAATGGGACAAGCCCGACTTCCGCGGCAAGGCGGCCTTGCTCAATGAAAAGCAGCAGGGCGTGAAGAAGCGCTTCGTCACGCTGGTCGTCGACAATCCCGGCGACTGCGACGCGCCCTATATGTCGACGCTCTGGCATGACGGCAGGATTGTCGGCGAGACGACGTCGGGCGGCTGGGGCCACCGCGTCGGCAAGTCGATCGCGCTCGGCATGCTGCGCACCGATCTCACCGAGCCGGGCACGGCGATCGAGGTCGAGATTTTTGGCGATCGCTTCAAGGCTGTCGTGCAAAACGACGAGCCGCTTTGGGATCCGAAGAATGAGAGGTTGCGGGCATGACCTCCGTCATCCTCGCTGACGGCGGCATGGGCCAGGAACTGGTCCGGCGCAGCAAGTCCGAGCCGACGCCGCTGTGGTCGGCCAGGGTGCTGATCGACGAGCCGGAACTGGTGCGCGAGCTGCATGCGGAATTCATCCGTGCCGGCGCGCGTGTCATCACCATCAACACCTATTCGGCAACGCCGGAACGCCTGGCGCGCGAGGGCGCCGAAGATCTGTTCAAGCCTTTGCAGAAGCGCGGCATCGAACTGGCGCGGCAGGCTCGCGACGAGGCGGGCAATACCGCTATCGCCGGTTGCCTGTCGCCTCTGTTCGGCAGCTACGCGCCGGCGCTGACCATATCGTTCGAGGACACGCTCGATATCTATCGCCGCATCGTTGCCGAGCAGGCCGACGGCGTCGATCTGTTCCTGTGCGAGACGATGGCTTCCGCCGAGGAGGCGCGCGCGGCCGTCACCGCGGCGTCGGAGAGCGGCAAGCCCGTATGGGTGTCCTGGACACTCGCCGATCATGGCGCGCCGCGCCTGCGCAGCGGCGAGACCATTGCCGATGCGGTTGGCGCCCTCGACGACCTGCCGGTCGCGGCCCGGCTGCTCAACTGCTGCCGGCCCGAAGCCATCGCCGCCGCCTTGCCCGAGCTTATCGCTCTTGGCGGACCGGTCGGCGCCTATGCCAACGGCTTCACCTCGGTCGAGGCGCTGAAGCATGGCGGCACCGTCGAGGTGCTGCATGCCCGCCACGACCTCGATCCGCAAGCCTATGCCGACCAGGCCATCGGCTGGGTCGATGCCGGCGCCGGCATTGTCGGCGGCTGCTGCGAGGTCGGCCCCGCCCATATCGCCGCCCTGCGTGACCGGCTCGCGCAGGCCGGCCATCAGATTTCGGGAGTTGCATGATGCCAAAACCATCCAAGCGCATTACCGGCATCGTGCCCTCGGGCAAGGACGGCTGGGAAGTCCACTCGGCCGCCTGGGCACGCAAACAGGCCGGCGAGGACATCATCATGCTGTCGGTCGGCGACCACGACTTCGACACGCCTTCGGAGACGATTGAAGCGTGCGTCAACGCCGTGCGCGGCAGCAACCATCACTATACGCCGCTGCCCGGCCTGCCGCGCCTGCGCAAGGCAATGGCGGCGGCGTCCACCGCTTGCACCGGCATCGAGACGGAACCCGACGAGCTCATCGCCACGCAAGGCGGCCAGGCCGCGCTTTACGCCGCCGTGCAGACCGTGCTGGATCCTGGCGACCACGCCATCGTCGTTGCGCCCTACTACGCCACCTACCCCAACACCTTCAGCGCCGCTGGCGCCACGTTCACCGTGGTCGAGACGCCGGCCGAAGATGGATTTCAACCCCGCGCGGACATGATCCGCGCCGCTCTGAAACCCAACACCCGCGCCATCCTGATCAACACGCCGAACAACCCGACGGGTGCTGTCTATTCGCGCGAGCGGCTGGAGGAACTGGCCGACATCTGCAAGGAGCACGATCTCTGGCTGCTGTCCGACGAGGTCTACTGGACGCTCGGCGGCGGCGAGCACATCTCGCCGCGCTCGCTGCCCGGTATGGCCGCGCGCACGCTGGTCATCAACTCCATGTCGAAAAGCCATGGCATGACCGGCTGGCGCATGGGCTGGCTGACTGGCCCGAAAGAGATGATCAGGCTGCTCACCGACCTCAATCTGGTGACGACCTACGGCCTGCCTGCCTTCATCTCGATCGCCTGCGCCGACGCGCTCGAGAACCACTATGGCGTGAAAGAGATCGCCGAGCGCTATGCGGCGCGCCGCGCCCTGATGCTGGAGGCGGTTCGCGGCATGAACGACGTCACGGTGCACGGCTCGGAAGGCGGCATGTATGTCATGCTCGACATCTCGTCCATCGAGCCCGACGACGAGAAATTCGCCTGGGGCCTGCTCGACAAGGAGAAGGTCGGCGTGATGCCGGGATCGAGCTTCGGCGAGGCCGCCGCCGGTCACATCCGCATCAGCCTCTGCCAGCCCGAACCCATCCTCCAGGAAGCAGCGCTTCGCCTGCGCCGTTTCGCGTCCAACTATCGCCGCGAGGCCGCATGACGAAGATCATCCCCAGCAAAGCCATTCCTACTAAAGCGAGGGCCGTCATCATCGGCGGCGGCGTCTCCGGCTGCTCGGTCGCCTATCATCTGGCCAAGCTCGGCTGGACCGACATCGTGCTGCTCGAGCGCAAGCAGCTCACCTGCGGCACGACCTGGCATGCGGCCGGCCTGATCGGCCAGTTGCGCGGCTCGCAGAACATGACGCGGTTGGCGAAATATTCGGCCGACCTCTACGTCAAGCTCGAAGCAGAGACGGAAGTCGGCACCGGCATGCGCCAGGTCGGCTCGATCACGGTGGCGCTGACAGAAGAACGCAAGCACGAGATCTATCGGCAGGCCTCACTCGCCCGCGCTTTCGATGTCGACGTGCGCGAGATTTCGCCGAGCGAAGTCAAAGAGATGTATCCGCATCTCAATGTATCCGATGTGGTCGGCGCCGTGCATCTGCCGCTCGACGGCCAGTGCGATCCGGCCAACATCGCCATGGCCCTGGCCAAGGGCGCGCGCCAGCGTGGCGCGAAAATTCTCGAGAACGTCAAGGTCACCAAGGTCCACACCAGGAACGGTCGCGTCTCCGGCATGTCCTGGGCGCAAGGCGAGGACCAGGGCACGATCGAAACCGATATCGTCGTCAACTGCGCCGGCATGTGGGCGCGCGAGCTTGGACGGCAGAACGGCGTCACCATTCCCCTGCATGCTTGCGAGCATTTCTATCTCGTCACCGAGCCGATCCCCGGCCTCTCGCGCCTGCCGGTCTTGCGTGTCCCGGACGAATGCGCCTACTACAAGGAGGACGCCGGCAAGATGATGCTCGGCGCCTTCGAGCCGGTGGCAAAGCCATGGGGCATGGACGGCATCCGCGAGGATTTCTGCTTCGACCAGTTGCCGCAGGACATGGACCATTTCGAGCCGATCCTCGAAATGGGCGTCAACCGCATGCCGATGCTGGGCACCGCCGGCATCCACACCTTCTTCAACGGCCCCGAGAGTTTCACGCCGGACGACCGCTACTATCTCGGTGAGGCCCCCGAACTCGCCGGTTACTGGATGGCGACCGGCTACAATTCGATCGGCATCGTCTCCTCCGGCGGCGCCGGCATGGCGCTGGCGCAATGGATCAATGACGGCGAGGCGCCCTTCGATCTCTGGGAAGTCGACATCCGCCGGGCCCAGCCCTTCCAGAAGAACCGCCGCTATCTCAAGGAGCGCGTCTCCGAAACGCTCGGCCTGCTCTATGCCGACCATTTCCCCTACCGCCAGATGGCAACCTCTCGCGGCGTTCGCCGCTCGCCGTTGCACGAACACCTGAAGGCGCGCGGTGCCGTCTTCGGCGAAGTCGCCGGTTGGGAGCGCGCCAACTGGTTTGCCCGTGACGGCCAGGAGCGCGAGTATCGCTATTCCTGGAAGCGGCAGAACTGGTTCGACAACCAGCGCGAGGAGCATCTGGCAGTCCGCAACGGCGTCGGCCTGTTCGATATGACCTCCTTCGGCAAGATCCGCGTCGAAGGCCGCGACGCCTGTGCCTTGCTGCAGCGGCTCTGCGCCAACGACATGGACGTGGTGCCTGGCAGAATAGTCTACACGCAGATGCTCAACGCCAAGGGCGGCATCGAAAGCGACCTCACGGTGACGCGGCTTTCGGAGACGGCCTATTTCCTCGTCGTGCCGGGCGCCACACTGCAGCGCGACCTCGCCTGGCTTCGGCGGCATGTCGCCGACGAGTTCGTTGTCGTCACCGACGTGACCGCCGCCGAAGCCGTCATCTGCCTGATGGGACCGGACGCGCGAAAACTGATCCAGAAGGTCAGCCCGAACGACTTCTCCAACGAAGCCAATCCGTTCGGCACTTTTCAGGAGATCGAGATCGGCATGGGTCTCGCCCGCGCCCACCGCGTCACCTATGTCGGCGAGCTTGGCTGGGAACTCTATGTTTCGACCGAGCAGGCCGCTCACGTCTTCGAGGCGATCGCGGATGCCGGCGCCGATGTCGGCCCGAAGTTATGCGGCCTGCACACGCTCGATTCCTGCCGCATCGAAAAAGCCTTCCGCCATTTCGGCCACGACATCACCGACGAGGACCACGTGTTGGAGGCGGGCCTGGGCTTTGCCGTCAAGACGAGCAAAGCTGGATTCATCGGCCGCGACGCCGTGCTCAGGAAGAAGGAAGCGGGCCTGTCACGCCGGCTGGTGCAGTTCCGCCTCAAGGACCCTCAGCCTCTTCTCTTCCACAACGAAGCGATCCTGCGCGACGGCAAGATCGTCGGCCCGATCACCTCCGGCAATTACGGCCACCATCTCGGCGGCGCGATCGGCCTTGGCTATGTGCCCTGCCAGGGCGAAAGCGAGGCGGAAGTGTTGGGCTCATCCTACGAGGTGGAGATCGCCGGCGAGCGTTTTGCCGCGGAAGCATCATTGAAGCCGATGTATGATCCGAAGGCGGAGCGGGTGAAGATGTAGCGCCTCTTCCTTCTCCCCTTGTGGGAGAAGGTGTCGCCGAAGGCGACGGATGAGGGGTGTTCCAGGGAAAGTCAGCGTCTCACTCCGCTGGAACACCCCTCATCCGTCTCGGCGCTACGCGCCGATCCACCTTCTCCCACAAGGGGCCCACAAGGGGAGAAGGGAACTTGCGCTACTCTCAAAACCTCTCCAGCCTCGCCCTTACCTTCCCCAGAAACGCCGCCCGGCTCTTCGGCGTGGAAGAATCCATCAAATAGTGCGCCAGGAAGAACGTCTTGCAGCGCGTGGCACAGAGCGCCCGCATGCCGCGCAGGATCGTCTTGCGCCCAGGCTGGCCGACGACCACGCTCCACCAGGTCGGCGCGCCGCAGGTGGTGATGACGCCGACCTTGGTGACATGCGTCATCAGCGACTTGATGCGGCCTTTCCCGGCCGGCAGCTGGAAGGCGATGTCGGTCGCCCACACCCGGTCGAACCACCCCTTCAGCATCGCAGGCAGGCCGTACCACCAGGTCGGGTAGATGAAGAGGATCGCCTGCGCCCATTTCAGATGCTCGAAATGCGGTTGAAGCGCCGGATCGCCGGGCGCCCGGTCGTTGTAGAAGCGCCGCTCCTCGCGGCTCATCACCGGATCGAAATTCTCGGCATAGAGGTCGAGCAGCCGCACATCCCAGCCTCGCCCCTTCAACACCTCGACGGCCATGTCGCGGATCGCGGCGCAAAAGCTTACCGGCACCGGATGGCAATAGACCACCAGCACGCGCATCAGAATTGATCCATCGTGGCCGCGACCTTCGTCATGAAGGCCTTGCGCGTCTCGTCGGTCGACAGATTCATCGAATAATGCGCGAGATAGGAGACGGGAGCGCCGGGCTTGATGGTGGCCCGCAGCATGCGCTTGACAATCTTGCGCGGCGGATCGCCCATCAGCATGGCGCGAAAACGGCTGCCGCCATAGGTGGTGATGGCCGCCAGCTTGCGAATGTTGTGCAACGTCGGCTGCACCTTGCCGTCGACCAGCTTGAACGACACGCCAGGCAGGAAGACGCGGTCGAAGAAGCCTTTCAGGATCGCCGGATAGCCGTAATTCCAGACCGGAAACGACAGCACCAGCGCCTCGGCTCTCTGAAGCCTTTCCACGTAGCCGGCGACCGCGTCGCTCGGCCCACGCTGGTCGTGGTAGCCGAGCCGCTCGGCGCGCGTCAGGCGCGGATCGAAGTCTTCTGCATAGAGATCGCAATCATCGACCGCGTGGCCCACCTCGGAAAGCTGCTCGACGATCATCCGGTGCAGGCCGGCATTGAAGCTGGTCTCCACCGGATGAGCGTAGAGGACGAGGATTTTCATCAACCCGCCTTTTGCAGGCCCTTGAACAGGAAGGGTTTGCCGGAACGATAGTCATAGCCGGGGTTTTCCCAGGCTATCATCTTGCCTGGGTTGAGCAGGCCTTGCGGATCGGTGTCGCGCTTGAAGGCAAGCTGAACCTCGTCGGTCTGCTTCATGCCGCCCTCTTCCAGCGTGTAGCGGTGCGGGTTGAAGATCCAGCAGCCATCGTCCTCGTGGATGCGGATGATCTCGTCGAGCCGCTCTTCCGTGGTGAAGCGGACGAGCGGCAGCCCGGCGGCACCGATCGCGCCGTCGAAGCGGATGAATTCGAGATGCGCCGGCACCTCGTCGCCAAAGCGGTCCACCATCGCCTTGACGTGCGCGAGATGGTCCGGCGACGGATAGCGCGCCTGCAGATAGGTGATCGTCGGATCGACCCTGATGGCGCGCAGCGTCGTGTGGTTCCAAGTCAGTTCATAGGCCGGCGGCAGTCCCTTCAGGTCGGCTTCCAGGTCGGCCCTGAAGACAATTTCGCCTTTGCTCGCCCGGACAATCGCAACGAACGCATCCATCGCGTGCGGAGCGATCATGCAGACCACGATGCTCTGCTCGCGCCGGAAGAACTTCTGGTGCCGCTTGAAATAGTCGTACGGGATGGGCGCCGCGATCGGCGTGATCAGCTTGGCCAGAATGCCGTCCTGCACGGCAAGGTCGTTGCCAAAACCGGCCGCGTCCATGAAATCGTCGAAGCCGACGATAACGTCGATCCATTCGTAGGAGGCCGTCAGCGGCATCTCGACCTCGGTGATGATGCCGTTGGTGCCATAGGCATGCATGACCTTGAGCACGTCCTCGCCGGTAAGTTCCATGACTCGCGGCTCCGCCTCCATTGTCACGGTCCTGAGCCGGATCACGTTGCCGAGGTCGCGCAAGCCGCCCCAGCGGATCGAGCCGACGCCGCCTGAGCCGCCGGCTACGAAGCCGCCAACGGATGCGGTGTTGTAGGTGGAGGGCGACATGCGCAATTCCTGCCCGGAATGCGCCCGCGTCGCCTTGTCGATATCGGCCAGCACGGCGCCCGGTCCGCTCACCACGCGTCCCGGCGCGATCGTCTTGATCTCGTTCATCTCGGCGAGGTTGAGCACCACGCCGCCCGACAGCGGCATGGCCTGCCCGTAATTGCCGGTGCCGCTGCCGCGCGGCGTCACCGGAACGCCGTGCCGGTGGCAGGCGGCGAGCACGCGGATGACCTCAGCCTCGTTCTTCGGCGTGACGATCAGGTCGCCGGTGACGTGGTCGAGCTGCGCCTTCAGCACCGGGCTGTACCAGTAGAAGTCGCGGCTCTTCTGCTGGACGATGGCAGGATGGTCGTCGATCTTGATCCCGTCGAGATCGCGCTTCAGCGCTACGATATCCATCATCCCACCATCAATTCATCGAGTTCGGCATAGTCGGGCAGTTGGCGTTCGATCGCCCTGCCCTCGCGCACCACGATGCGATCCGATTCGGGCCGCGACAGCAATTCGGTCCAGCTGCGCCCCTTGAAGACGATGAAGTCGGCGCTGCCGCCGGCAGTCAGCGTGCCGACACCTTCGAGCCGCATCACCTCGGCCGGCGTTGCCGCCACCGCCTTCGGCCAATCACCGACCGGATGGTCGAAATGCAGGATGCGCGTCGCCATGCGGTAGACTTCAAGCATGTCGAGATCGCCATAGGCGTAGAACGGGTCGCGCGTGTTGTCGGAAGCGACCGCCACCTTGATGCCGCGCGCCCTCATCTCGTGCAGCAGCGTCACGCCGCGCCAGCGCGGGGTGGTGTGGTTGTTGCGCCTGTCCTGCAGATAGAGATTGCACATCGGCAGCGACACCACGGCGAGCCGCGCCTTCGCCACCTTGTCGAGCGTGTCGAGCACCTCGAGGTCCGGCTGGCGCGCCAGCGAACAGCAATGGCCGACCAGGATGTTGCCGTCAAAACCGTTCCACAGCGAGGCCTCGGCGATCTTCTTCAGCGAAACGGCCGCGACATCGTCGGTTTCGTCGGCATGGAAATCGAGGTCGAGCCCGTGCTTGATCGCTTGCGCGAAAACCTGGTCGAGCAGTTCCTCGAGGTCGGGCACCATATAGGTGACGACGCCGAGCACGCCCTTGGCCGCCGCGACGCGCTTCGCCAGCCGATCGAACCAGGCCTTGTCGCGCACGCCTTCGATGCCGAGCAGGCAGACGGCCTGCAATTCGATGCACCCGCGCCATTTTTCCCGCATCGCCTCGAACACCGGCCAGGAGATTTCCTCCTGCGGCGGCACGCTGTCGAGATGCGTGCGCACGGCCTTGGTGCCATACGCGTAGGCCGAGCGCAGCGAGAAATCCATGCGGCGCGCGACATCCTCCGCGTTCCAGCGCGCGACGCGGTCGGCGCCGGTGGCGCTGAGCGCCCCCATGAAGGTGCCGTCGGGATTGGGCTTGCGCGGCCAGATATGGCCCTTGTCGATATGGGTGTGGCAGTCGACGAAGCACGGCAGAACGATGCGGCCGGCAAGGTCGATCCCCTCGGCCTGCGCCTTCGATTTGGGATGCGCGACGATGGCGGCGATCTTGCCGTCTGCGACGGATATGTCGGCAAGCGCGAAACCGTCGAAGTCGAACGGCGCGGCAAGGCCGGGCGTCAGCGACCGGTGAACGCGGGCATTAGTAAGCTGGTAGGAACCAGAGGTTGGTATCAAGTTCCGGTCCTCTTCGAGATTTGCTCTGCCGCTCGGACCACCCTAGCGCTCCTGCCTCAGCGCGCTCTCGTGCCAGCGGCGCAGGATGAGATGCGACACCAAGGACAGCACCAGGAAGATCAGGATGCCCGTCAGCGAGATCAGGATCAGCGCCGCGAAAAGGCGCGGCGCGTTGAGTCGGTAGCCGGCCTCGATGATACGCGAGGCAAGGCCCGACGACTGCCCCTGCGCGCCGGCGACGAATTCGGCCACCACCGCGCCGATCAGCGACAGGCCGCCGGCGATCTTCAGCCCGCCGAGAAAATAGGGCATCGCCGCCGGCAGGCGCAGATAGCGCAATTGCTGCCAGCGCGTCGCGCCGTTGAGCTTGAACAGGTCGCGCAGGTTGCGGTCGACGGAGTTCAGCCCGAGCGTGGTGTTGGACAGGATCGGGAAGAAGGCGACGATCCAGGCGCAGAGCAGCAGTTTGACCGTCTGGTTGTTCACATAGATGTTGATCAGCGGAAAAATGGCGACGATCGGCGTCACCTGCAGCACGATGGCGAAGGGAAAGAACGACATCTCCACCCATTTCGACTGCGCGAACAGCACCGCCAGTCCGACGCCGCCGATGACGGCGAGCAGCAGGCTGAGGAAAGTGATCCTGAGCGTCACCAGAAGCGAGGAAAACAACAAGCCGGCATCATTGTGCAGCGTCTGCAGCACCACGCCCGGCCGCGGCAGGATGTATTGCGGGATCTCGTTCCAGACGCAGATGCGGTCCCACAGCCAGATCGCCAGCACCATGATTGCCAGCGGCAGCACCCATTTGCCGATCCGCTCCAGCCGCTCTTGACGGACGCGGCGCGCCTCTTCGGGATCGAGCTTCAGCGCAGTGTCTTCAATGGCCGTCATGATGCGGTCCAACGGTTGAGTTGATGGCGTTGACCAGCACGTCCGAGGCCTGCCGGCAAAGTGCGGCGTAGTCGGGCGAGGTCCGGAACGCCTCGTCACGCGGATAAGGCGCATCGACCGCGAGTTCGCCAAAAACGCGGCCCGGCCGCGCGGCCATGACGACGATCCGGCTGGACAGGAACACGCTCTCGAAGACGCTGTGGGTGACGAAGACGACGGTGAAGCGCTCGTCCTGCCAAAGCTCCAGAAGGTCGTTGTTGAGCTTGAAGCGGGTGATCTCGTCGAGCGCGGCGAAGGGCTCGTCCATCAGAAGGATGCGCGGCTTCGTCACCATGGCCCGCGCAATCGAGACGCGCATCTTCATGCCGCCGGAAAGCTCGCGCGGCACAGCATTCTCGAAACCGGTGAGATGGACGCGCGACAGCATCTCCATCACGGCGGGCTCGGCCTTGGCGCGCGACACGCCCTTCAGCCTCAGCGGCAGCCAGACATTGTCGAAGACGCTGGCCCAGGGCAGCAGCGTCGGCTCCTGGAAGACGAAGCCGATGTTCGAGCGGTCGATCGAGCCGCGCCAGTCGAGCTGGCCGGAGGTCGGCGTCGACAGGCCGGCGACCAGCCGCAGCGCCGTCGACTTGCCGCAGCCGGACGGGCCGAGCAGGCTTAGGAAATCGCCCTCGCGGATCGCCAGGTCGACCTTGCTCAGTGCGGTCACGCCGTTGGAAAAGACCTTGCCGACACCGCGCAACGACAGCAGCATCGGGGTTTCGCCCGATGCCGCCGGCGTCTGCGCCACTTTCTCCTGGATCATCTCAGGCAGGCCGCCCTATTTCTTCAGCTCCAGCCCGACACCCTTGTTGATGAAGGCCAGCGTATAGGCCTTCTTGATGTCGATGCCCGGTTGCGCGACCTTGGCCTTGACCATCTTGTCGTAGAAATTCTGGATGCGGGCTTCGTTCATGGTGCCGATGCCAAGCTTTTCCGAGTCGCCGGAATCGACGACACCGAACTTCTTCATCTGCTCGATCGAGAAGGCGATCTGCTCATCCGTCATGTCCGGATTGCCCTTCTTGATCATGTCGTTGGCGGCCTTGCTGTCGCCATAGAGGTATTTGTACCAGCCCTTGGCCGAGCCATCGACGAAGCACTGCACCACCTCCGGCCGTTTGTCGATCGTATCCTGCATCACCTCGATCGTCGTCGCATAGGTGTCCCAGCCATAGTCGGCGAGCAGGAACTGGTTCGGCACGAAGCCGCCCTGCTTCTGCACGGCAAACGGCTCGGACGTCACATAACCCTGCTGGATCGATTTCTTGTTGGCGATGAAGGGCGCCGGGTTGAACGTATAGGGCACGCGCTTGGCGGCATCGAAGCCGAGATCGGTGACCATCCACTGGAAGAAGGTCTGCGCGCCCTCGTCGCCCATGATGTACTGGTCGGCGTTCTTCAGGTCCTCCCACTTGTCCAGCCCCTGCCCCGGCTGGGACATGATCACCTGCGGATCCTTCTGGAAGTCGGATGCGACGACACGCATCGGAATGCCCTGTTGCACGGCATCGAAAGCCGAGAGCAAATTGCCGCCCATATAGAAATCGATCTTGCCGGCCAGCAGCATCGGCCGGCCGCTGACCTGCGGGCCGCCTTGCATGATGGTGACGTCGAGGCCGCAGGCGGCATAGGTGCCGTCGGCAACGGCCTGGTAGTAGCCGCCATGCTCCGGCTCGGCCAGCCAGTTGGTGCCGAACGTCACCTTCTCGTTCGCAGCCGCACCCAGCGTGCCCGCGGCAAGCAGGGCGAGAGCGCCCGCCAGGATCTTTTCTTTTCCGACCATAAACATCACCCTCTCTTGGCTCCGGCGCGCTTTGCGCTGGGCTCGACACCATCTGTTCAAGAAGCAAGACACATGCCACCGCCTGGGCCGCCTGCTTGCGCGGCAGTCAATGCCAAGACCGGAAGGGTCATGCCGTACGGAAGGCATCGTGCCTATTTTTTGGACGCCTGTCCATAATCGCCCGGGCGGCATGCACCGCATCTTGAAGGTTTCATGAATCGAGCCTTAGTCTGACGGCAGACAGGAGAATGCAATGCTCAAATACCTGACGCCCAAGTCGATCAAGCCGCCCTTTGCCCGCTACAGCCATGGCGTCGAAATACCGGCGGGAAAGCGCCTGGTGCTGTGCTCGGGCCAGTTGGGCATCGGGCCGGACGATGCCGTGCCGGAGGATGCCGGCGCGCAGACGGAACTCTGCTTCAAGAACATCGCCGCTATTCTCAGCGAGGCCGGCCTGACGCTGAACGACATCGTGCGCATCAACGCCTTCGTCACCGACCGCGCCCATCTGCAGGCTTATATGGATGTTCGCAACCGGCTGTTTTCCGATCCGGCGCCGGCCTCGACGCTGATGATCGTCGCAGGCTTCGCCCGCCCGCAATTCAAGGTCGAGGTGGAAGTTCTGGCAGCAGGCTAGGTGTTGCCCGGAATAGCCGAGCGCTTTAGATCATCCAAATCGGACCATCGGGAGACGAAAAGTGA
Organism: Mesorhizobium montanum; assembly: GCF_033977145.1. Taxonomy (NCBI): domain Bacteria; kingdom Pseudomonadati; phylum Pseudomonadota; class Alphaproteobacteria; order Hyphomicrobiales; family Phyllobacteriaceae; genus Mesorhizobium; species Mesorhizobium montanum. The sequence goes on from NZ_JAVIJF010000003.1 coordinate 274,728, forward strand.
CGACAAGACGCGTGTGGTGGGGCGACTACCGGACAACCGAATACGCCTCGATCGACGCCGAAGCGACCATCGCCGTGCTGCCGGTGGCGGCGATCGAGCAGCATGGCCCGCATCTGCCGGTCGCGACCGACACCTCGATCATGGTGGGCATGCTGGAGACGGTGATAGCGCGCCTGCCCGACGATCTCGACATCCGCATCTTGCCGGTCCAGGCGGTCGGCAAGTCGAACGAGCACCTGCATGCGCCGGGAACGCTCACCCTGCCCGCCGCCACTTTGGTCGACGCCTGGACCGAGCTTGGCCTGTCGGTCGCCCGTGCCGGGGTTAGAAAGCTGATCGTCGTCAATTCGCACGGCGGCAATGAGGAGATCATGGGCATCATTTCGCGCGAATTGCGCGTGCGCGCAAAAATGCTGTCGGTGAAGACGAGTTGGCAGCGCTTCGGCCGCCCGGCCGGCATGTATACCGAGCTCGAGGACCGTCACGGCATCCATGGCGGCGATGTCGAGACCTCGCTGATGCTGCACTTCCGGCCAGATCTCGTCGACATGAGCAAGGCCGACAATTTCGTCTCCAATGTCGGCCGCGCCGAAAAGGAATTCGCCCTGCTGCGCCACACCGGCACGCACGCCTTCGCCTGGATCGCCAGCGACCTCAATCCGAACGGCGTGGTCGGCGATGCCTCGATCGCCACGGCCGAGAAGGGCCGCCTGACGGCGGAAATGCAGGCCGACGGTTTTATCAGCCTGGTCAGGGATTTGCGTAAGGCAAAGCTTGCCGACTGGCTGTCGTAGCTGAAAGCGATCGCTCAACTTTCAATGGTAAGCTCGAAAGGCGTGCCTTCGAAGGCGTCGGCGCCACGTCCGATCGCCTCGATTGCCGCGATCATGCGGCCGTCCCGCCCGAGCAGACTGTCTGCAACCGCGATCAGCCTTGGATTGGGCGTCGCCGTCGGTGAAAGAAAGCGCAGCGTCTTGGCGAGTTCCATTTCGTCGCGCTTGGGCGCCAATGCCGCGGCGATAATGTAAGCCGAAGCGGTCGAACGGCTGACGCCGGCATAGCAATGCACGACAAGTGGCTTTGCCCTGTCCCAGCGATAGCCGAAATCGAGCAGCGCCCGCACATGCTCCTCGCCGGGCATCGTCATGCCATCCTGCGCGACGGCAATATCGTGCATGACGAGGTGTAGATGATTTTCCGCCCGGATAGACGCGGGACGGATCACTTCCGTGCCGACGGCAAGCAGCGAAAGCAACCGCTGTGCACCGGTCCTTGCTACGGTTTCGTCGACTTTCGACAGCGAACAGACATGGATCATCGTCCGAACTCCTTCGGCGCATCCTCGCGCTGAGCTGCCCAGCCGGCAAGCGCGCCTTCCAAACGCTGCCATTCCGCCTCGCTGCCCGGCAGCCCGATGCGCAAGACCTGCGGCCGATCGGCGAAATGACGGACCAGCACGCCGCTCGAGCCAAGTGTCGAAAACAGGCTTGGGGCCTCTGGAAATGACAAATAGCGGAACAGGCCGGTGCCGCCGGCGACCGGAACATCGAATCGGCCAAGCAGCGCGTCGAGCCGCCCGGTATCTTGCGCCAGGCGTTGCCGCATATCGGCCTGCCATTCAACATCCGACAAAGCGCGGATGCCATATTCGAGCGCCGGGCCGGCCACTGCCCAAGGCCCCAGTTGCGCATCCAGCCGCTCGGCCGTCAGCGCATCCGCCAGCGCAAAGCCGAGCCTCACGCCGGCGAGGCCGAAAAACTTGCCGAACGAGCGCAGCACGACGATGCCGCCCTCCCCGACATCGCCGGCCAGGCTTTGCTCGATCGGATCGACATCCATGAAGGCCTCGTCGACGACGAGCAAGCCGCCCTTGGCGCGAAGCCGCGCGGCGAGGTCGAGCAGGCGAGCCTTTTCGATTATCCGCCCATCCGGGTTGTTGGGATTGACCAGCACCGCAAGGTCGGCCTCGACCAGCGCGTCGAAATCGCTGACTTCGGCAGCCGCATGGCCGGCGATCGCAGCGGCCCGGGCGTGTTCGGCATAGGTCGGGCCGAGCACCAGCGCCTTGCCGGGCGGCACCAGCGAAGCGACGCGCGGCAGCAGAATCTGCGTGCCGGGCGCTGCCGCCACATGCGCCGCCGACGGCGCGCCATAGGCCAAAGCCGCAATTTCGGCCAATTCGCGCAGTTGTCCTGCCTCCGGCAATCGTGACAGGGCGGTGGCGGGCAATTCGAAAAGCGGATAGGAGTGCGGATTGATACCAGTCGAGAGGTCAACGAATGGCTGTGGCGCATGAGGAAAAAGCGCGCTTGCGCGGCCAAGGCTGCCGCCATGATCCACCGCTGCAATCGCACCGCCAAGAAGCTTCATGTCGATCTTGATCGCTTTCCTGTCGCTCATCGTTGAACGTACCCTCGGTTATCCGGACTGGCTGTTTCGCGCTATCGGCCATCCCGTCACCTGGATCGGCAGCCTGATATCCTTTCTCGATCGCCGGCTCAACCGCGCGACCGATTCCGACGAATTGCGTCGCCGCCAGGGGGTGCGGGCGCTGCTGGTCATCATTCTGGTGCCGGCCTTGATCGGACTGGCCCTGCACGTCTTGCTTTGGCTGATCTTTCCCACAGGCCTGGTCGTCGCGGCCATACTCGGCTCCACGTTTTTATCGCAGAAAAGCCTCGCCGAGCATGTCGAGCATGTGGCCGACGCGCTGGAGACCGGCGGCCTGACGCTCGGCCGCATCGCCGTTTCGCGCATTGTCGGTCGCGACCCGGAAAAGCTCGATAAGGCAGGCGTTGCGCGCGCCGCGATCGAAAGCCTGGCCGAGAATTTCTCCGATGGCATCGTCGCGCCCGCCTTCTGGACCGGCATCGGTGGGCTGGCCGGGGGTGCTGCCTACAAGGCCGCCAACACCGCCGATTCGATGATCGGCCACCGCACGCCGCAATATGAGGCCTTCGGCCGGGCGGCCGCCCGCTTCGACGATTTGATCAACCTGCCCGCGTCGCGTCTGACCGGCCTGCTGATCGTGCTGGCGGCCTTTCTTGTCCCGGGCGTCGATCCGCGCGGCGCCTGGCAAGTCATGCGGCGCGATGCCAGGAAACATCGCTCGCCCAATGCCGGCTGGCCGGAAGCCGCGATGGCCGGCGCACTCGGGCTGTCGCTCGCCGGACCGCGCAGCTATGGCGGCGAGGTCGTCGAGGACGCCTTCATGGGCGAAGGCGGCCGCCGCGAGGCCGAAAGCACCGACATCCGCCAGGCGCTGAAACTCTACCGGATGGCAGACTGGCTGCTGCTCGGCCTGTTCGCGGCCCTCTCGGCGGCGGTGATCTATCTGACCATTTTGATCAGCGGCTAAAATTCGATTCCCTGCTGCGCTTTCACCCCGGCCGAGAAATGATGCTTGGTCAGCCCCATTTCGGTGACGAGATCGGCAGCCTCAACGAGCAGCGGCTTGGCGTTGCGGCCGGTGACGATGACATGCAGATCGTCCCGGCGCGCCTTGAGCGCCGCGACTACTTTTTCCAGGTCGAGATAGTCGTAGCGCAGCGCGATGTTGAGCTCGTCGAGCACCACGAGGCTGATCGACGGATCGGCTATCAGCTCGAGCGCCTTGGCCCAGGCTGCTTCGGCGGCGGCGATGTCGCGCTTCAGGTCCTGGGTCTCCCAGGTGAACCCTTCGCCCATCGCATGCCAGACCACGCGATCGCCGAAAGCAGCGAAAGCGTCCTTTTCGCCCGTATGCCATTTGCCCTTGATGAACTGGACGACGCCGACGCGCTTGCCATAGCCCAGCATCCTCAGCGCCAGGCCGAAGGCGGCCGTGGTCTTGCCTTTGCCGGGCCCGGTGTTGACGATCAGCAGCCCCTTCTCGATCGTCTTGCCGGCCACCTCGGCATCCTGCACCGCCTTGCGCTTCGCCATCTTGGCGCGATGGCGTTCGGCGTCCTTGTCGTCGCTGGTCTTGTCTTCATTCATGTCATTTCACCTTGAGCGGCAGTCCCGCCACCATCATCAGCACATTATCGGCAGCGGCCGCGACCTGCTGGTTGAGCCGGCCGGCGGCGTCGCGGAACCGGCGCGCCAGCGCATTGTCCGGTACGATGCCAAGGCCGACTTCGTTCGAGACCACGAACCACGGCCCGCGCGGTCGCGACAGCACGTCCGACAGCCGCCGACATTCGGCCTCGACATCATGCTCCGCCAGCATCTGATTGGTGAGCCACAGCGTCAGGCAATCGATCAGCACAGGCTGGTGATCCGGCAAGGCCTCGATCGCGCCGACCAGGTCGAGCGGCGCATCGACGGTGACCCAGCCTTGGCCACGCCGCGACCGATGCAGCGCGATGCGTTCGAGCATCTCGTCGTCATAGGCCTGCGCCGTGGCGATGTAGGCCCAGGGCGATGGATGGGCAATGGTCAGCTTCTCGGCATGCGTGCTCTTGCCCGATCGCGCGCCGCCCAGGACGAAGGTCAGTTTCCCATCGGAAGCTCTATTGCCGCTCGCGGCTGTCGCGCCGGTCATCCTTTGCTTTCCTCAGTTGGAATCTTGTCGTGGCTCAGAGGCCGACGGCGCGCGACTTTAGGCAGAAGCACAATCACCGGCAAACCAAATTCCGCCACTGCACGGCGCGATTGCGGCAGGGTGTGCTACGAAGCGGCGATCCGGGCGGCGACGAGTTGCTGCAACCGCCACAGATGCGCGTCATGAATGCCGCGCTGCTCGAGATTCTTCACCGTGTTGTGGAGATAATCGGCGCCCGAACCCCAATGGCCGCAGGATGTCGCAAGCCTAGCGACCACTTCGTCCTCGCTGAGCGGGCCGGCATAGGTGGTGCCCCGGCGGTTGATGACGAAGGCCAGCGCCCGCAGTGGTCCTTTGTCGGTCGAAAGCCGCAACAGACGCGGCCAATAACTCGTCGGCTTCAATGTCATCTCGCGCCGGAAAAGCTTGTCCAGCGCCTGCCTTCGGTCGCCGACCAACCGGAAGGCGACGCCTTTGCATTGGCCGCCGCGATCCAGCGCCATCATCAGACCGGGGCTCTCCTTGGTGCCGCGCCAGCGCGTCATCTTCATGCAGAAGGAACGGTGCCAGCCGCGTGCCACGGCGACGCGTTCCTCGACATGCTCGATCTCCGGCTTCCAGATCAGCGAGCCGTAGCCGAACAGCCAGAGCGGCTCCGTCGCCGGAAGCTGCGCCTCGAAAGCGTCGAGCATCGCCTCATAGTCGCTGTCATCCAGATGTGACGCATCGGGATCGGGTCCCGTGTCCTCGACCGCGCGAAAGCAGCGGGCGACTAGTTCCTCCGTAAGCGACATGGTTCTTGGCAGCATGCGAGCGACCTTAAGGTTCCCGCGCAGCCGCCACAATGCGGGAGACGCAGCAATTGACAACTCCTTTGCCCGGGTGTCGGCTGTCGTCAGCCAGGGAGAAGCCGATGCCGCCCAATCCAAGCGAGTGCGACCCTTATAACGGTCTGACCAGTCTCCAGCAGACCTTGCCGTCGGCGGCGTATTGGGACGCCGATGCGTACCGCCGCGATCTAGACGCCATCTGGTACCGAAGCTGGCTGATGGTCTGCCGCGAGGCCGATCTTGCCGAACCCCTCGCCTTCCGCATGCTGCGCATCGGCAGCCAAGAGATCGTCGTGCTGCGCGACGAGACCGGGAGCTTACGCGCCTTCCACAACACCTGCCGGCATCGAGGCTCGCAGCTTTGCCAGGAAAGCGCCGGGCGGCTGAAGGCCAGGCTGCTGACGTGCCCTTACCACGCATGGTCCTATTCGCTGCGCGGCGATCTCGTGCGCGTGCCGTCGAAATCGCTGCCCGAAGGCTTCGACAAGGCCGATTATCCGCTCTACCACGTGGCGCTTTCGGTCTGGCGCGGCCTGGTCTTCATCAACCTCTCCGAGGACCCCGACGGCTCGGCGGAAAGCTCTTTCGACAGGGCCTCCGGCCATCTTTCCAACTGGCCGCTGGAGACGCTTGTCACCGGCCACCGGCTCACCAAGGTCATGAACTGCAACTGGAAGATTTTCTGGGAGAACTTCAACGAATGCCTGCATTGCCCGGGCGTCCACAAGGACCTGTCGCGGCTGGTGCCGATCTATGGCCGCGGCCTGATGGCAAGGCATGACGATCCGGAATGGGCGCGCCACGCCGACAACGACGATCCGGAGTTCTCCGGCCGCCTGCGCGCCGGCGCCGAGACCTGGTCGCAGGACGGGCATGTCCACGGCCCGGTCTTTTCCGGACTGACTCCGGCCGAACGAGCCGCCGGTCAGATCTACGCCACGTCGCTGCCCTCGATGTTCATCGTCGGCCATGTCGATTACATGCGCACCATGCGGCTGGTCCCGCTCGGCCCCGAGCAGACCGAGTTGACGGCCGAGTGGCTGTTCGCGCCGGATGCGCTGGCTGAAACCGATATCGACAACATCGTCGCCTTCGGCACGCAGGTGCTCGAGGAAGACGCCGCGATCTGCGAGATCAACCAGAAGGGTTTGCGCTCGATGCGCCATGAGGCCGGCGTGCTGATGCCGGAAGAATACGACCTGCACCGCTTCCACGACTGGGTGCGCGGGCGCCACGCTTCGTACCAACCTCGAGCATGATCCCCAAAAGTGGACACCGGTTTTCGGAAAAGATCATGCTCGCTCTAACTGTCAAAACGCCTTCGGTAGATAGCGCCAGGTGACGAAGCCGCAGAAGGCGGCCAGGATGCCGAGCGTGACGAACACCGAGCCAAGGCCGAAGAAGGACAACACCACCGAATAGACCAGCGGCGGCGTCAGCTCGGAGAAATCGAGATAGGTACGGTAGACCGCCGCCATCTGCGCCCGCTCATAGGAGCGCACCGAGCGCATGAAGGCGGTCGAGCCGAGCGCGTCGAGCGCGATGGTGAACAAGGCGCCGTAGAGCAGCAGCGCGCCGGTGAGCAATGGCGCGGCCTCACCGACGCCGCCCGCCGCAAACAGCACCGCCGACATGGCGAAATAGGCGAAGGTCATGACCCGCCGCCCGCCGAAGCGCTGGCCCGCCCTGCCCCAGAAGATCGCCACGAACAGCAGCGCATTGCCGGCCGAGACCAGCAAGCCGCCGGCGAGTTCGCCCTGGCCGGTGATCACCATGAACAGCGGGCCATAGACGAAGAACGTCGTCCAGAAACAGGAGCGGCCGAAGGCGATCAGCCAGGCAAGCCTGAGCCTCGGCTGGGCGACGAAGCGGCCGATATTGGCAAGCGGATTGGCGGGGCGCGACCTGCCGGGCCGGATCGACTGGTTGTCGGTCAACCGGTAGAACCAGAACAGGCAAAGCAGCGCGAGCGCAAATACCACGACCGCGCCATGCGCGGCATAGATGCCGAAATGGGTGTAGAGGAAGATGCCGAGCGTCGGCCCGCCCGTCCAGGCAAACATCGACCAGGCCATGCGCAGCGATTCCGCCTGCATGAAGTCGGTCTTGCGGATGTGGTCCATGATGTAGAGGTTGAGCGTGATCGACAGCGCGCTCGCTCCCATGACGCGGCAAAGCATGCCGCCGATCTGCCCGGGCAGCGTATGGGTGACGAAGAAGGCGGAGCCGATGGCCAGCATCAGGCAGCCAGCCGTGTAGACCCAGCGCCGCGCGAAGCGGCGGATGAGCATCGGCATGAACAGCGTGACCGATAGGCCCATCAAGGACACGATCGTGTAAAGGATCGAGACGATCCGCTCGTTGTGCAGGATTTCGTAGGCCTGGATCGGAATGACGCTGGAGATCGTGGCGCGAGCAAAGGACTCCACCGCATAGAGCGAGGCGAAGGTGCGCGCATCCGCCGGCCGCAAGGCCGGAAGCCAGATCGGATGGCGCACATGGGTGGACATCGGCCCTCCGGGACGTGAATCGGATGTCAAATCTGGCCGGACCAGCTGCTGGCCAGTAGCAGGAAACCGACCCCGACAGGCCGAAAAGCGAAGCCTGTCAAAGGCTTTCCGCCACTGGCCTAAAGCGGCGCACCATGCCGGCCTGGCGCGCCCTGCCTTCTGTTGGCCCGCAGAACCGTGATAGTCGTTCGGCAGGACTGAATCGGATTGCGAGATCAATGAGCTTTCAAACGACTGGCGAACCCGTTCAGGACGCACCGAAGCAAGGCCGTATTGTCGCCTTCGACGTCTTGCGCGGCATCGCGCTGATTGCCATGGCAAGCTACCATTTCACCTGGGATCTGGACCATTTTCAATACATCGAACCCGGCACGACCGCGGTTGGCGGCTGGAAGATTTATGCCCGCTGCATCGCTTCGACCTTCCTCTTTCTGGTCGGGATTAGCCTGTTCCTTGCCCATGGGAGGCAGATTCGCTGGCCAAGTTTCTTGACGCGCTTCGTCATGGTCGCACTCGCGGCATTGGCGGTTAGCGCAGTCACGTTCTTCACCGATCGAAACAACGTGATCTTCTTTGGCATTCTGCACGAGATTGCGCTGGCCAGCCTGCTAGGCCTCCCATTTCTACGCCTGCCGGCGCTGCTGACGGCAATCGTCGCTGCGGCCGTCATCGCGGCGCCTTATTATTTGCGCTCGGAATTCTTCGATCATCCGGCGCTATGGTGGATTGGTCTCTCCGCCACCAATCCGCGCTCGGACGACTATGTGCCTCTGTTCCCTTGGTTCGGTGCAGTGCTTGCAGGCATCGCGGTGACGAAGTTTGCCGCAGCGGCCGGCCTGTTGGCCCGGCTGGGAACCTGGACACCCGGCAACTGGTCGAAGCCGCTGACATTCCTCGGTCGGCACAGTCTTGCCTTCTACCTGATCCACCAGCCGCTATTATACGGTGGTGTGTCGCTGTACTCTCAGGTCTGGCCGGGCCAGGCTGAAATTAAACAGTGCCAAGCCATATGCGAGCAGACGCGCGACGTTAAATTCTGCTCGATTTTTTGTGGATGTTACATTGGCGCTCTGACCAGTGATAAAGCTCAATACTCGACACGCGAAGCAGAGAATGCACATGCCGTCGAGCTGAGCAACGCCTGCGCCGCCGCGACGGAGGACCAGATGGAGGGAGAGCAGCAATGACAGGCATCGCAAAGCCCAGGCACGGGATCATCCCATGGCCGCCGGTGATCTATGTCGTGGCGATCGCGCTCAGCGTTGTCCTCGGCATGCTCTACCCGTTGCCGTGGATCGGCGACATCTTCGGCGATCTCTTGTTCGGCGTCGGCTGGGTGGCGCTGTTCGGCGTTGCCATGCTGTGGATCACGGCCATCCGCGTCATGATGCGGGCCAAGACGACATTCGATCCGAATGCCGAGCCCGACCATCTGGTGACGTCCGGCCCGTTCGGCATCACCCGCAACCCGATGTATCTCGCCAACACGTTGCTGTTGATCGGCGTCGCCTTCATCACCGGCATCGCCTGGTTCCTGCTGTTCGCCTTCATCGCCGCCTTCGCAACGCAGAAGCTTGCGATCGAGAAGGAGGAAAAGATCCTGGCGGCGAAGTTCGGCAAGAAATACCGCGACTACGCCAAGCGAGTGCGGCGCTGGATTTGAGGCTGCTCTCTGAGCGGCCTGGCGATTAGCCTGAGCGTTCGGGACGTCGTCATCCTCGGGCTTGACCCGAGGATCCATGCCGTGACCTCCGTCATAGAGCGCAACGGCGCAGAATTCTGCAATCGTTGCAATGCCTTAGCGTCACGGCATGGATCCTAGGGTCTGCGCGCGTCACATTGCTCCTTGCTCCGCCCTAGGATGACGAAATTCAGGAGGCTCCAGCCAACCGCTACCGTTCGCAGTGCTAGTCCTGCCTACGTATTCACGCCCAGCTCGGCGAGCCGCTCCACGCAGGACTCCTCGGCCTGGTCGAGCTCAGCCAGCGTCTCCTCCAGGTCGCGCCGCTTCTGGCGCAGGTCCTCGCGCTTCTCCTCGATACGCCGGATCATCAGCTTGAGCTGGCCGACCTCGCCGGGCGGCTCCTTGTACATCTGGATGATCTCGCGGATTTCGTTGATCGAGAAACCGAGCCTTTTCCCCCGCATGATCTGGCGAATGAGATGCCGGTCGGACGGGCGAAACAGCCGCGTGCGGCCGCGCCTCACGGGCTGCACCAGTCCTTCGTCCTCGTAAAAACGCAGCGTCCGCGTCGACACGTCGAATTCGCGTGTCAGCTCGGTGATCGTATAATATTCCCGCATTCCCGCTCCCAAGCCCTAGTCCGGGTCTCGCCGCCTGGAGCGTCGCCCTTCCCTCCGATTAGACCCATCCCGCGCCGGAATCGGCACGTGACCCCGGCGCAGCCTCGCACGGCATTTACGTAAAAGTCAATTAACTGTGGGTTGCTGCTTAAGGGATATGGAACCACCAGGTGGCCAGTCCAAGGAAAGCAAAGAAACCGACAACATCGGTGACGGTGGTGACGAAGACGGCTGAAGCCACTGCCGGATCGATCTTGAGACGGTCGAGCACCAGCGGAATGAGGATGCCGGCAAGTGCGGCCGCGAACATGTTGATGATCATCGCCGCCGCGATGATGCCGCCCAGATTGGGATCGCGGAACCAGAAGCCGGCAACCATGCCGATGAGCACCGCAAAGACGATGCCGTTGATGAAGCCGACACCCAGCTCGCGGCGGATGATGCGGGCGGCGTTATAGATGTCGAGGTCCTTGGTCGCCAGCGCGCGCACGGTGACAGTCATGGTTTGCGAGCCGGCGTTGCCGCCCATGCCGGCGACGATCGGCATCAGCACCGCAAGTGCCACGATATGCTCGATCGTGCGGTCGAACAGGCTTATGACCGAAGCGGCGAGGAAGGCGGTCAAAAGGTTGACCAGCAGCCAGGGCACGCGCGAGCGCGAGGTGGCGAGCACCGTGTCGGACAGTTCTTCGTCGCCGACGCCGCCCATGCGCAGAAGGTCCTCCTCCGCCTCCTCCTGGATGACGTCGACCACGTCGTCGATGGTGAGCACGCCTACCAGCCGTTCGTTCTCGTCGACCACGGCGGCGGACAAAAGGTTGTATTGTTCGAACTCCCGGGCCGCCTCTTCCTGGTCCATCGTGGCCGGGATGGCATGCCTTGTCTCATGCATGACGTCCTCGACCTTGACCGAGCGCTTGGTGCGCAGGATCTGGTCGAGGTCGATGGCGCCGACCAGCTTGAAGCTCGGATCGATGACGAAGATCTGGCTGAAGCGCTCGGGAAGGTCCTTGTCCTCGCGCATGTAGTCGATGGTCTGGCCGATCGTCCAGAACGGCGGCACAGCGACGAATTCGGTCTGCATGCGCCGCCCGGCTGTCTCTTCCGGATAATCGAGCGCGCGCCGCAGCCTGATACGCTCGGTGAACGGCAGCTGCGACAGGATCTCGTCCTGGTCCTCCCGGTCGAGATCTTCCAGAATGTAGACGGCATCGTCGGAATCGAGTTCCTGCACCGCCTGCGCGATCTGCGCGTTCGGCAGATTGTCGACGATGTCCATGCGGATCGCTTCGTCGACTTCGGTCAGCGCGGAGAAGTCGAAATCCGAGCCGAGCAACTCGACCAGCGCCCGGCGCTGTTCGGGATGCAGCGCCTCGAGCACGTCGCCAAGTTCCGACTGGTGGAGATCGTCGACTTCGCGCTTGAGGGTGATCGTGTCGCGGTCGGCGATCGCCGCGCCGATCCGGGCAAGGAAGGAGGCGCGGACTGCGCCGTCCTCGCCATAGATGTCGGCGTGGTGCTCTTCGGCGGGCGCAGCGCCGGTCGTCTGTCTGTCCTGGCCTTCCACCAGCGCCTCCCGCCATCAGAATCCCGAAGGGTGTCAAATGAGGTCTAGCGCATGCCCCCGAAAACCGGAAACCGCTTTCGAAGAAATCCAGGACCTTTGCGGCAGATAGCGCGGCGACAGGATTTGTCTTGCGAAGATTTCGCTCTAGCACGCGGAATAGCCAAGGAAATGTGGCGGCGATCCTATCGCTCAGGAACCGCCGACGACCCAGCGTCGCAGGTGTGACAATGGCTTCGGCCGACGCGACAGCGCATGTCGCTGGGGAAAGAGCACCCCTTCCCCATTGAGGCAGAATTGTCATGATGCATGATCCAGCAGGATCAGCGCATCGCTAAACGGTCCGAGGACAAACACTGCCCTTGAACATCAAGTCCGCAAAGACGAACGAGGCAAATGCCGAGCGGCGCGTTCGCGTTGTCGTTGCCGAGCGCAATCCGCTCGTTGTTTCGGCGCTGCGCGAAATGCTGGAATGCGACGGCCGTTTCGAGTTGCTTAGTGCGGTGCAAAGCGGCGCGCAATTCCTGGAACTGGCCGCCACTTCGAAATTCGACGTTGCGGTCATCGGCTGGAAGCTCGCCGACATGGATGGCGCCGACGTCCTCACGGAAGTCCAGAACCGCAAGCTCGACGTGCGCGTCACGGTCTTTTCCAACGACCATGACATCGGCATCCTGAAGCAATGCGTGCGCCTGGGCGCCCAGGGCTACTGCTTCCAGTTCGACGATCCGCCGGTGATCTTCGAGACGATCCTGGCTGTCGCGCATGGCCGCATCTGCATCCCCTATATCGACATCAACAAGGTCAACGACACGCCGCTGTCCCGCCTCACCGTGCGCGAGCGCGAATTGCTGGCGGTGCTTTCCGACGGCTGGACCAACCTGCAGATCGCAACGCGGACCGGAATTTCCGAGAACACGGTGAAGTACCATCTGAAGAATCTCTACGACAAGTTGGATGTCCGCAACCGCGCCATGGCCGTCGCGCTCTATTCGAGCGAGAAACGCCGCCCGTCCAAATCGCCTATCGGGTAGTCCGACCGGGTAGGACCATCCCACCCGCAAGGGCCAACAACTTACCCGGCAAGGTGTTGTTGCGAAGCTTGGTCGAAACGAAACTCTCTCCACAATCCAAAACGATCGGAGGAGTTTCGCGCATGGCTGGGTTCACGCATCTTTTCATCCCGGGACCCACCAATATTCCGGAAGAGGTCCGGCAGGCGATGAACCTGCCGATGGAAGACATGCGCGCCGCCTCCTTCCCCAACCTGACGCTGCCGCTGTTCGAGGATATCAAGCGGGTCTTCAAGAACGAGACCGGCCGCGTCTTCATCTACCCCTCCTCCGGCACCGGCGCCTGGGAAGCAGGGATGACCAATGTGCTCAGCCCCGGCGACAAGGTGCTGATGTCGCGCTTCGGCCAATTCTCCCATCTGTGGGTCGACATGGCCGAGCGCCTCGGCTTCGAAGTCGAAGTCATCGATTGCGAATGGGGCACCGGCGTCCCGCTCGAGCTCTATGCCGAGAAGCTTCGCGCCGACAAGGAGCACCGCATCAAGGCCGTCTTCTGCACCCAGAACGAGACCGCGACTGGCGTTACCAGCGACGTCGCCGGCTGCCGCGCCGCGCTCGACGCCGCGAACCACCCTGCCCTGCTTTTCGTCGACGGCGTCTCGTCCATCGGCTCGATCGACTTCCGCCAGGAGGAATGGGGCGTCGACTGCGCCGTCAGCGGCTCGCAGAAGGGCTTCATGCTGCCGGCCGGCCTCGGCTTCCTGTCGGTCAGCAAGAAGGCGCTTGCCGCTTCGCGGGTCGCGACCCACCGGCACTGCTACTTTTCCTTCGAGGACATGATCCGCACCAACGATGCCGGCTATTTCCCCTACACGCCGGCGACACAGCTGCTGCGTGGCCTGCGCGCCTCGCTCGACCTTATTGCCGAGGAAGGGCTGGAGAACATCTTCGCCCGTCATCATCGGCTGGCCGAAGGCGTGCGCAAGGCCGTCGACGCCTGGGGCCTGAAGCTGTGCGCCAAGACACCGCAATGGCACTCCGACACGGTGAGCGCCATCCTGGTGCCGGAAGGCATCGACAGCGCAAACGTCGTCAAGCGCGCCTACGGGACCTACCAGACATCGCTTGGCGGCGGCCTAAACAAGGTGGCCGGCAAGGTCTTCCGCATCGGCCATCTCGGCTGGCTGAACGAGGTGATGGTGCTGGCCTCGTTGTCGGCCGCCGAAATGACGTTGCTCGATTGCGGCGTCAGGCTGGCGCCGGGCTCCGGCGTCGGCGCCGCCATCCAGCATTTCCGCGCCTCGGCCACCGTGCCGGTCGCCGAAGCCGCCTGAGGGAGCCGACCATGAGCCACACCATCAATCATTTGAAGAAATTGCGGCTGCAGCGCAGCGAGCTGGCTGTGCCCGGCTCCAGCCCGGAGATGATCGACAAGGCGGCCAACAGCGCCGCCGACTTCGTCTTCCTCGACATCGAGGACGCGGTCGCGCCGCCCGACAAGGAACGCGCCCGCAAGAACATCATCCAGGCCCTGAACGACATCGACTGGCGCGCCAAGGGCAAGACCGTCTCGGTGCGCATCAATGGCCTCGACACCCATTACATGTACCGCGACGTCGTCGACGTCATGGAACAGGCCGGCGACCGGCTGGACACCATCCTGGTGCCGAAGGTCGGCGTGCCGGCCGATCTTTATATGGTCGAGGCCATGGTCAACCAGATCGAGATGGCCAAGGGTTTCAAGACCCGCGTCGGCCTCGAAGCGCTGATCGAGACCGCGCTCGGCATGGCCAATGTCGAGGCGATCGCCGCCACGCCGGGCCGGCTGGAAGCGATGCATTTCGGCGTCGCCGATTATGCCGCAAGCAACAAGGCGCGCACCGTCAACATCGGCGGTCTCAATCCCGATTATCCCGGCGACCAGTGGCACTTCGCCCTGTCGCGCATGACGGTCGCCTGCCGCGCCTACGGCCTGCGCGCCATCGACGGGCCGTTCGGCGATTTCTCCGATCCCGAAGGCTATAACGCGGCCGCCAGGCGTGCCGCGGCACTTGGCATCGAGGGCAAATGGGCGATCCACCCTTCGCAGATCGCCTTGGCCAACGACGTGTTCTCGCCGCCGGAGAAAGAAGTCACGCGCGCCAGACGCATTCTCGAAGTGCTGAAGGAGGCGGAGGCGCTCGGCAAGGGCGCTGCCGCACTCGACGGCAAGATGATCGACGCGGCGTCGGAGCGCATGGCGCGTAACGTGCTGGTGGTGAACGAGGCGATCGAACGCGCCGGCCAAACTTTGTTGGCTAATGGGCCGCACGCCGCCACGCACTGAGATTTACCGGGAGGACAAGATGGACATCCACGAATACCAGGCAAAGGAACTGCTTGCCCGCCACGGCGTGCATGTGCCGCGCGGCGGCCTCGCCTACAGCCCCGAGCAGGCGACCTACCGTGCGCGCGAGATCGGCGGCTCGAAATGGGTGCTGAAGGCGCAGGTTCACTCCGGCGCGCGTGGCAAGGCTGGCGGCATCAAGCTCTGCTCGAACGACGAGGAGATCTCCAACGCCGCCGAAGCCATGCTCGGCCGCAAGCTGGTGACAAACCAGACCGGCCCGCGCGGCAAGCTGATCTCGCGCCTTTATCTCGAGGAAGCCGTCGACATCGCGCAGGAGCTCTATCTCGGCTTTGCGCTCGACCGGAAGGAAGAGCGCGTCATGATCGTGGCGTCGGCCGCCGGCGGCATGGAGATCGAGGATATCTCCGAGAAAAAACCTGATTCGATCATCCGCGCCGTGGTCGATCCCGGTGTCGGCATGCAGGGCTTCCAGGCCCGCGAGATCGCCTTCGGCCTCGGGCTTGAAAGCAACCTGATCGGCAAGGCGACGGAAACCATCCTCGGCTGCTACCAAGTGTTCCGCGACTACGACGCCTCGATGCTGGAGATCAATCCGCTGGTGGTGACGCGAGACGGCAGCCTCGTCGCGCTCGACGCAAAAATGTCGTTCGACGAGAACGCGCTGTTTCGCCGGCCGGAAATCTCCGAGCTGCGCGACAAGAGCCAGGAAGACCCCCGCGAGACTTTCGCCAGCGACCGCGGTCTCTCCTATGTCGGGCTTGACGGCAATATCGGCTGCATCATCAACGGCGCTGGCCTCGCCATGGCGACGATGGACATGATCAAGATCGCCGGCGGCGAGCCGGCCAACTTCCTCGACATCGGCGGCGGCGCCTCGCCCGAGCGGGTGGCGAAATCCTTCCGTGCCGTGCTTGGCGACAAGAATGTCGAGACCATCCTGGTCAACATCTTCGCCGGCATCAACCGCTGCGACTGGGTCGCCGAAGGCGTCATCAAGGCAATCCGCGAGGTCGGCGTCGAGGTGCCGCTGGTGGTGCGCCTTTCCGGCACCAAGGTGGAGGAAGGACGCAAGATCCTGGCCGATTCCGGCGAGGCGGTGATCGTCGCCGACACGCTGGCTGAAGCGGCCGAAAAGGCCGTCGCCGCCTGGCGCGAAGCCACCAAGAACAAAAAAGCAGCCTGAGGGAGGTCGAGAAATGGCAATCCTGCTCAACCGCAGCACGCGCGTCATCGTCCAGGGTTTCACCGGCAAGATCGGCAGCTTCCATGCCGACGACATGAAACGCTACGGCACCAAGCTGGTCGGCGGCGTCACCCCCGGTAAGGGCGGCCAGACGCATCTCGGCCTGCCTATATTCAACACCGTCAAGGGCGCCGTGCGCGAGACCCGCGCCGAAGCCAGCATCGTCTTCGTGCCGCCGCCCTTCGCCGCCGATTCGATCATGGAGGCGGCGGATGCGGGCATAAAACTCTGCGTCTGTATCACCGACGGCATTCCCTCGCAGGACATGATGCAGGTCAAGCGCTACATGCGCCGCTACCGCTTCGAGGACCGCATGCGGCTCGTCGGCCCGAACTGCGCCGGCGTGATCACGCCGGGACAGGCGCTGATGGGCATCATGCCCGGCGGCATCTATCTGCCCGGACGCGTCGGCATCGTCGGCCGCTCGGGCACGCTGGGCTACGAGGCCGCCTCGCAGATGAAGGCGCTCGGCATCGGTGTCTCGACCAGCGTCGGCATCGGCGGCGATCCGATCAACGGCTCATCCTTCAAGGACATCCTGCAGCTCTTCGAGCGCGACGAGGACACCGACGCCGTGGTGATGATCGGCGAGATCGGCGGCCCGCAGGAAGCCGAAGCCGCGATCTGGGCGCGCGACAATATGCGTAAGCCGCTAATCGCCTATATCGCCGGCCTTTCCGCCCCGAAGGGAAGACGCATGGGTCACGCCGGCGCGATCATCTCCGCCTTCGGCGAGTCGGCGCAGGAAAAGGTCGAGATCCTGAAGGAAGCGGGCGTCGTCATCGTGCCGACCCCTGCGTCGTTCGGCGAGGTGGTGGCCGATACGCTGGCGCGGACCAAGAAGGCAGCGTGACAGCCGGCCGAACGAAGGCCGCGTAGATGTGAAGTCTGTTTCGGGGTCGGCGCAAGCATCGCGGCGGCGACCCTTCGATTGGCAGGAATTCGATGAAACCGCGTTTGATTGTCACCCGCAGATGGCCGGCAGCCGTCGAAGCGATCCTCGCCGAGCGCTTCGACACGACGCTCAACGCCAGTGATGAGCCGCTGAGCCCTGCCGCAATGGCATCGGCCTTCGCGGATTTCGACGCGATCCTCGCAACGGTCAGCGACCGCTTGCCGGTTGCAGCGTTTCCCGAAGGCGCCGCCCGTACTCGCATCATCGCCAATTTCGGCGTCGGCTTCAGCCATATCGATGTCGCGGCGGCGCGCGACCGCGACATCGTGGTGACCAACACGCCGGGCGTGCTGACCGATTGCACCGCCGACCTCGCGCTCAGTCTGATGTTGGCTGTCGCGCGGCGGACCGGCGAAGGCGAGCGGCAGCTGCGCGCCGGAGAGTGGCGCGGCTGGTCGCCGACCCACATGGCCGGCGCAAAAGTGTCGGGCAAGACCTTGGGCATTGTCGGCATGGGGCGCATCGGCAAGGCGACAGCCAGGCGCGCGCATTTCGGCTTCGGCATGAAGATCGTGTTCTTCAATCGCTCGCCGGTCGATGATGACGAGACGCGCGCCATGGGCGCGGTGCAGATGCCGACCTTGGACGATGTGCTGGCGGCCTCCGATTTCGTGTCGCTGCATTGTCCGGGCGGCGCGGAAAACCGTCATCTCATCGATGCTCGAAGCCTGCGGTCGATGAAACGCTGCGCGTTCCTGATCAACACGGCGCGCGGCGACGTCGTCGACCAGGATGCCCTGACCGGCGCGCTGGAAAGGCGCGAGATCGCAGGCGCGGGTCTCGACGTCTTTGCCGACGAGCCGGCAGTTCCGGAGGCGCTGAAGCGGTTGGAGAACGTCGTGCTGTTGCCGCATCTCGGCAGCGCGACCGAGGAAACGCGGGTGGCGATGGGCATGAAGGTGGTGGAGAACCTGACCGCCTTCTTCGAGGGTCGCCCGGTCCCCGATCGGGTCGCCTGACAGCCGACGCCGTCCCTCGATTCGGGGCGCGGGCTGCGGTTGCAATCGATGCGAACGAGGAAGCGGCTTTGGAACAGAGCAGACGCATCAAGTTTCGTGAAGACGAGCGCAGCCTTTTGTTGCGCCTGCTGCTTCAGATCGCAAGCGCGCGCGAGCCCGAGATCGCCGCCGTTCTGAGCGGGCGCAGGTCGCTTGTCTCGCTTGCCGCCGAGCAGCGCATCCCGGCCCTTCAGGCGACCGGCGTGTGGTTCCAGTTGCTGACGATCGCCGATGAGCTGCTTGCCATGCGGGCGCGCCGCGAACTCGAACAGGGCGCGGGTGTCGACGAAGTGCCCGGGTCCTTCGCCAGCGCGGTCGCGCAGATGGCGGCGAGCGGCCACTCGGCGGCGGAAGCCCAGGCGGCGCTCGACGAGCTTTGCGTCGGCCCGACGATGACCGCGCACCCGACGGAGGCCAAACGCGTCACGGTGCTGGAGATCCACCGCCGCATCTATCGCAAGCTGACCGAGCTCGACCAGCCGCGCTGGGCGCCGCGCGAACGCGACCTTTTGGTCGCCGATCTGGAAAGCGAGATCGAGCTTCTATGGATGACGGGCGAGCTGCGGCTGGAGCGCCCGACGGTCGAACGCGAAATCGCCTGGGGTCTGTATTTCTTTCGCGAAGTCATTTTCGAGGCGACGCCGCAGCTCTATGGCAAGCTTCAAGGCGCCTTCGAGCGTCACTATCCGGGCGAGCCGATCAGGATTCCCTCCTTCATGCGCTATGCCTCGTGGATCGGCGGCGACCGCGACGGCAATCCGAATGTGACGGCCGAAGTCACCGCCCATGCCCTGGCCGAATACCGCAACACCGCCATAGGCTGGTATCTGACGCAGGTGCAGCGGCTGGTGACGGTGCTCAGCGCCAGCTCGAACGTCATCGACCTGCCGGCCGGCTTCAAGCCGGCGCTGCAGACGGCGCTCGACAAAAGCGGAGAGGCTGACGAGATCGCCGCCCGCAACCCTGATGAGCCGCTTCGCCAGTTCGCTTCGGCCCTGTGTGCCCGACTGGTCGCCACGCGCGACAGCGGTCAGGCGGCCTACCTCTCGGCGGAAGCGTTTCGCGCCGATCTGAACGCGCTAGCTTCAGTTCTCGAAGCGATCGGAGGGCGCGCGGTCGCCAGGCGTTTCGTCCAACCTCTGCTGTGGCAGGTCGGAAGCTTCGGCTTCCGCACGGTCTCGCTCGACATCCGGCAGAACTCCACGGTCGTCAACCGGGTGCTGGCCGAGCTCTTTGCGCTGACAGATCCCGCCGATCCGGTCGCCCCCGGCACGCCGCAATGGTCGGCGCGCATCCGCTCGGCCCTCAGCCAGGGCGAGCCGCTGGAGATCGACGCAGGGCGGCTCTCGCCCGAAGCAGGCGAACTGCTTTCGACATTCTCCGTCATCGCCAGGCACGTCTCCGGCGCGGATGCCGATGCTGTCGGCTCTTTCGTTCTCAGTATGACCCGCTCGGCCGACGATCTGCTCGCGGTCTATCTGCTGGCGCAATATTGCAGGCTTTCAACCGCGCCCGGTGGCGGCGGCACGATCAGGCTGCGGATCGTGCCCTTATTCGAGACCATTGCCGATCTGCAAGCCGCGCCTGGGATCCTGAATGGATTGCTCGGCGTTTCGGTGGTGAGGCGGACGGTGCGGGATTTCGGCACGCGCCAGGAAATCATGCTTGGCTATTCGGACTCCAACAAGGACGGCGGATTCCTTGCTTCCAACTGGGAACTGGCAAAAGCGCAAAAGCGCCTCGCTGCCGTCGGGCGCAAGCACAAGGTCAGGATCAGTTTCTTTCACGGTCGCGGCGGCTCCGTCAGCCGCGGCGGCGCGCCGACCGGCCGGGCGATCGCGGCACAGCCGCAGGGCACTGTGGCCGGCAGCATGCGGGTGACCGAACAGGGCGAGGTCGTATCGTCGAAATTCGCCAATCGCGGCACCGGCCTCAACCAGCTCGAGGTTCTCGCCGCTGCCGTGCTGGCCCATGGTGTGGGATCGACCCGCGATGCCGGGCCGAAGGAAACGCCGGAATTCGACGAAGCGCTGGAAGCGCTGGCGGGCATGTCGCAGGCGTCCTATGCCGGGCTGATGGGCGAACCCGGCTTCCTCGACTATTTCAACCAGGCGAGCCCGGTCGCGGAACTGGCGCTCTTGAAAATGGGCTCACGGCCGGATCGTCGCTTCGGCGCCAGCGGCATCGCCGACCTGCGCGCCATTCCATGGGTGTTCGCCTGGAGCCAGAACCGTCACCTGCTGACCGGCTGGTACGGCATCGGCAGCGCGCTGAGCGCCTTCGTCACGGTGCGCGGCGAGGCCGGACGCGACCTTCTAGCCCGCATGTTCGAGCACTCGCGCTTCTTCCGCCTGATCGTCGACGAGGCCGAGAAGACGCTTTATCAGTCCGACATGGAGATCGCGCGGCTCTACGCCGGCCTGGTGTCCGACAGCGATGCTGCGCGGCGAATCCACGCCCGCATCGCTGCCGAATACGAGTTGACGCGACGCCTGATCGGCAGCCTGACGGGAGGCGACCTTTCCGCGCGCTTTCCAATGTTCAAGCGGCGTTTCGACAATCTGCGCCAGCAGATGGACGACATTCACCGGCTGCAAGTCGATCTGCTGCGTGAAGTCCGGGCAAATATGGCGGATCAGAAGCGGGCGACCGACGCCCTGCTCGTATCGATCAATTGCATCTCGGCTGGCCTTGGGTGGACGGGATAGGCCGGGTTTGCCGAGTGCCTGCTGGAAACTCAAAGCGGCGGCGCGGTCCTCAAGACCTGGCGCCGCTTCTGCTTTGGCCCGCAGAAAGACAGCCGACGAGCTAACAACCGCTTCGACTCGCGGGCTCATCCAAGAAACATCTTTTGGGGAGAATGGTGCGGTCGAGAAGACTCGAACTTCCACGGGTTGCCCCACAGCGACCTCAACGCTGCGCGTCTACCAATTCCGCCACGACCGCACGTGGTAGGAGCCGGAACCGTCCGGCTCGGGGCCTGTAGCAAATCGTTTCCGGCGAAACAAGTGCGCTGAGCGGAATATTCGCTCATGCATGTCGCCCAAAAGTGCGTAGCGGTTTTGGGAGAACGACATGCATCAGACAAAGCTGCCGGCACAATGCTCCACAGACCCGCGACGGACCGACTGAACTGGACGTTTCGGTCGTTTGCCGCCATATGAATGGGACATCGAGAAAGTTCCATGACAGAACGCAGCCAGATCGCCACGTCGTTCCTGCCTCTCCCCGGTTCGGCGCCGGTGGAATGGGTGATCGAACCTGGCCTTACCTCCTACCCGGATGCGCTGGCAGTCATGGAGGCGCGCGCCGAGGCAATTCGCAGCGGCGGCGCAGGCGAGATGGTCTGGCTCGTCGAGCATCCCCCGCTCTACACCGCCGGCACCAGCGCCCGCAGCGAGGACCTGATCGAGCCCGACCGGTTCCCGGTCTTTGCTGCCGGGCGTGGCGGCGAATACACCTATCACGGTCCGGGCCAGCGTGTGGCCTATGTCATGCTCGACCTGAAGCGCCGGCGCGAGGATGTCCGCGCCTTCGTTGCCGCGCTGGAACAGTGGATCATCGGCACGCTGGCCGCCTTCAACGTGCGCGGAGAGCGCCGCGAAGACCGCGTCGGCGTCTGGGTGGTGCGGCCGGATCGCCCTGCAATGCCGGACGGCACGCCAGCCGAGGACAAGATCGCGGCAATAGGCATCCGGCTGCGGCGCTGGGTGAGCTTTCACGGTATCGCCATCAATGTCGAGCCGGAGCTTTCTCATTTCAGCGGCATCGTGCCCTGCGGCGTCTCTGACCACGGCGTGACGAGCCTGGTCGACCTCGGCCTGCCCGTCACCATGGCCGACCTCGACCTCGCGCTGAAATCCGCCTTCGAGGATGTGTTTGGAACCGCAGCGGCCCCAACCGCCGAGCCGGCTCGCAAGGCAGGCTGACCCGCCGCCCCTACATCAACTGCGCTGAAGCCCACAGCATGCCGTAGCCATGGATGGCAAAGACGGCGAGCAGCGCGCCGGCCATGGCCAGCCTGTCGAAGGGCTGGATCGGCTTCAGCTCGTGACGCGGCTTCACGCCGCTGCCCACGGTGATCAGGCTGAGGATCGAGAACACCGCGCCCGCGATCAGCAGGAAGCTCGGCGAGAAACCGGCCCGCCAGCCGAGCGCAAGAAGCGCGGACAGCAGCAAAAAGGACGCCAGCGCGAGTGCCGCCGGACCCGGGCAGATCTGGCGCAGCACCTGGCCGCCGTCGAATTTCCACACCGGCACCAGATTGGCGATGTTGAACAGCGACGCGCAGCCGGCAAGCGTGGCCAAAAGCATGGCGGCAAGGCGATGGCCTTCGCTGCCGGCAAGGCCGCTGGCGGCGATCAGCACCGGCACCAGGAAGGCGGAAAAGCCCGCGCCCATCAACGCCACGAACGCCACTTCGAAGCGGCTGTCATAGGGCCTGCCTCCGATGGCGATGCCGCCAAGCAGCGGGATGAAGATCATCCGCGCCCGGCGATGGCCCGTCAGCCGGAACGCCGCTATATGACCGAGCTCGTGCAGGGCGACCACCGAGGTCAGGATCGCGGCCAGCGCGAAGCCGCCGAGGTTGAGGCCGAAGAATGGCCACAGGATGCAGGCGGAGAGCACGGCGAAGCCGACCTGGCTCACCGGATGCTCGAACCAGCCGCCCTTGCGATACGTGCCGGTTGCCGCCCAGACGTCCAGCTTGCGCAGCTCGCGACGCATGGCGAAGAAGCGGAAGATCAGGAAGGCGAGGCCGCGATAGCGATCCGTCTGGGTAAGCGTGACCCGCGTAGCGCCGCCCTCGGATGCGAGCTCGGCGGTCTCGCGATAATTCGCCCAGAATGACGGATCGAGCGCCGTGTCCTCGATGACCTTCATCGAAAAGCGGCTGCCTTCCATCACATCCTCGAACCGCGCCTTGCGTTCGATCGGCCGACCGTCCCGCCCTTCCCAGGACAGTTTGATGCGCGCCGTCCCGTCGCCGTCCAGGGGCTCGGCGGAGAGGATTTCGCCGGACCAGCCGGCATCGCTGCCGAACGGCCACAGCGCCTGCCAGAGGCGTGGGCGGTCGGCCTTGATCACGCGGCTCGCCGTCACCGTGCGCAATCCGAGCGGCACGGTCATCAAAAGAAAGATCAGTCCGAGATTACCGGCCACGAGGGTAACCGTGACGATGACTGACACTGCCTTGGCTCCCAGTCTTGGGCTCCCTGTCTTGAAGGAGCAGCCTAGCGGCGGCGCGGCCAAGAAAGACTTAACAACGGGCGGGCTCTTGCCCGTCCCGGGTCACAGGCGGGCCTTTTGCCCGCCCACACACCAGCGGCCAAGCCGCCTGATCACATGGCGCCGATCCAGATCGCCATGGAAACAAGGAAGGTGCTCATGCAAACCAGCGAGACGACATCCTGAACCAGATCAGACATAACTCTCTCCGTTGTTAATATGTTCGTATTTTGTTCTAATTTTGTTCGAATGTCAACGACCGCTCGACGGCATGACCCGGAAATCGCGGCGATCAATTCGGCAGGGTTAAGGAAAGGTTGACGGGGTGTCGCGAAGCGGGCAGGCCGCAACCTTTGCGATTGGCCAACACGCCCATCGCTTCGTCATTCTAGGGCGGAGCAAGGAGCGAAGCGACGCAGCGGAGACCCTAGAATCCATGCCGCGACATTCATGCTTCGCTACGATATAGAACAAGGCTCTCTGCCCCCATTCTGCGGCGTTGCGTTCTTCGGCAGATGTAACGGCATGGATTCCTAGGGTCTTCGCGACGGAGCTTCGCTCCTGCTTCGCCCTAGGATGACGACATTAGGAGGCGCACGTTACAGCGGCACCACCTTGCCCTCGGCCAGCGTCACCCGCCGGTCCATGCGTCCGGCGAGCTCGTGGTTGTGGGTGGCGATCAGCGCCGCGAGCCCCGACTGCCTGACCAATGCTTCCAGCGCATCGAACACATAGGAAGCGGTGACCGGATCGAGATTGCCGGTCGGCTCGTCGGCCAGAAGCACCAGCGGCGCGTTGGCAACCGCGCGCGCGATCGCCACGCGCTGCTGCTCGCCGCCCGAAAGCTCGGCCGGCCGGTGCTGCGCGCGCTTGCCGATCTGCATGTAGTCGAGAAGCTGCGCCGCCCGTTCCGAAGCATCCTTGGAGGAAAGCCCCTTGATCAGCTGCGGCATCATGATGTTCTCGAGCGCCGAGAACTCCGGCAGCAGGTGATGGAACTGGTAGACGAAGCCGACATCGTTGCGGCGGATCGCGGTGCGTTCCTGGTCCGAGAGCCGGCCACAGGCTCGTCCGCTGAGGATCACGTCGCCGGCATCGGGCCGCTCCAGCAGCCCCGCCGTATGCAGTAGCGTGGACTTGCCGGTGCCCGAGGGCGCGACCAGCGCCACCATCTCGCCGCGCCGCAGCGAAAAGTCGGCGCCGTTCAAAATGG
Organism: Mesorhizobium montanum; assembly: GCF_033977145.1. Lineage (NCBI taxonomy): Bacteria > Pseudomonadati > Pseudomonadota > Alphaproteobacteria > Hyphomicrobiales > Phyllobacteriaceae > Mesorhizobium > Mesorhizobium montanum. The sequence continues at coordinate 299,462 of NZ_JAVIJF010000003.1, forward strand.
TGAGCTTGCGCGGCCCCTGGACATAGTGCCGCTCGACGCCCTTCAACTCGATAATGGCCTCGGCCATCACTCGTACCTCAAGGCTTCGACCGGATCGAGCCGTGCCGCCCGCCAGGCCGGGAACACCGTCGCGAGGAACGACAGGGCCAGCGCCATGATCACGACATAGGTCGTCTCGCGCGGGTCCATTTTCGCCGGCAGCTGGCTGAGGAAATAGAGCTCGGGATTGAACAGTATCCTGCCCGTCATCCAAGAGAAGAACTGGCGGATCGATTCGATGTTGAGGCAGATGACGACGCCGAGCAGCACGCCGGCGATCGTCCCGGTGACGCCGATCGCCGCCCCCGTCATCAGGAAGATACGCAGGATCGCGCCGCGCGAGGCGCCCATCGTGCGCAGGATGGCGATGTCGTGGCCCTTGTCCTTGACCAGCATGATGAGGCCCGAAATGATGTTGAGCGCCGCCACCAGCACGATCAGCGTCAGGATCATGAACATGACGTTGCGCTCGACCTGCAGGGCCGAGAAGAAAGTCTCGTTGCGCTGGCGCCAGTCGACGAGATCGACCGGCCGTTGCGCCGCCTGCTCGACCAGCGGCTTCAGCGCGTCGACATTGTCGGGATTGTCGACATAGATCTCGATGGTCTGCGCCCGCCCGTCCATGTTGAAATAGAGCTGCGCTTCCGAAAACGGCATGTAGACGATCGAGCTGTCATATTCAGACATGCCGACCTCGAAGATCGCCGCCACCTTGTAACCCTTCATGCGCGGCGTGGTGCCGAGCGGCGTGACGTCCCCTTCGGGCGAGATCAGCGTGATGGTGTCGCCGAGCACGAGGCCGAGATTCTCGGCCATGCGCTTGCCGATCGCCACGCTTTCGCCGGTGTCGAAGCCGTCCAGCGTGCCTTCCTTGATGTTACTGGACACGATCGAGATCTTGCCGAGATCCTCGCCGCGGATGCCACGCACCAAAGCTCCGCTGCCGCCGCCGACATTGCCTTGCGCCAGCACCTGGCCGTCGATCAGCGGGATCGCGTATTTGACGCCCGAAACGCCGTTGATGCGGCTCGCCACCTGGGCGTAATCCTCCAGCGGCGAATCGAGCGGCTGTACGATGAGGTGGCCGTTGACGCCGAGGATGCGGGTCAGCAGCTCGGCGCGGAACCCGTTCATCACCGCCATGACGACGATCAGCGTCGCGACGCCGAGCATGATGCCGAGGAACGAGATCGAGGCGATGACCGAGATCACCGTTTCCTTGCGACGCGAGCGCAGATAGCGCCACGCCACCATGCGCTCGAAGCCCGAGAAGGCGCCGGCCGGCGATCGGGCTGCTGCCGCCGCTTCGCTCATGCGGCGATACCCAGGCGCTTCTTGGCCTCGGCCATCGGCAGCGTCTCGCGCTCGCCCGACTTGCGGTTCTTGATCTCGACCTCGCCGGCGGCCACGCCGCGCGGGCCGACGATCACCTGCCACGGCAGGCCGATCAGGTCGGCGGTGGCGAACTTGCCGCCCGGCCGCTGGTCGGTATCGTCATAGAGCACGTCCTTGCCGGCCGAAGTCAGCGCCGCATAGAGTTCATCGCAGACCCGGTCGCATTCGGCGTCGCCGACCTTCATGTTGATCAGGCCAATGTCGAACGGCGCCACTGCTTCCGGCCAGATGATGCCGTTCTCGTCGTGGCTCGCCTCGATGATCGCCGCGACCAGCCGCGACGGACCGATGCCGTAGGAGCCGCCCGAAGCGTAGTGATCCTTGCCGTCGGGGCCGGTCACTTTGGCGTTCATCGGCTTCGAATACTTCTCGCCGAAATGGAAGATATGGCCGACCTCGATGCCGCGCGCCGAGAGCCGGTCGCCTTCGGTAACTTTCTCCCAGGCCGCCTCGTCATGCATTTCGTCGGTGGCGGCGTAAGGCGTCGTCCATTTCTTCACGATGCCGCCGATCTCGGCGTCGTTGGAGAAGTCGGTGCCGGCGCCCGGCACGTCGAGCGCGAGGTAAGCGCGGTCACAGAACACCTGGCTCTCGCCGGTCTCCGCCAGGATGATGAACTCGTGGCTGAGGTCGCCGCCGATCGGACCAGTGTCGGCGCGCATCGGAATGGCCTGCAGTCCCATGCGCGTGAATGTCCTCAGATAGGAGACGAACATGCGGTTGTAGGCGGCCCTGGCGCCTTCGAAATCGAGGTCGAAGGAATAGGCATCCTTCATCAGGAACTCGCGCGAACGCATGACACCGAACCGCGGACGCACCTCGTCGCGGAACTTCCACTGGATGTGGTAGAGGTTGAGCGGCAAGTCCTTGTAGGACTTCACGTAGGCACGGAAAATCTCGGTGACCATTTCCTCATTGGTCGGACCGTAGAGCATGTCGCGGTCCTGGCGATCCTTGATGCGCAGCATTTCCTTGCCGTAGTCGTTGTAACGGCCGCTTTCGCGCCACAGATCCGCCGACTGGATAGTCGGCATCAGGATTTCCAGCGCGCCCGCGCGGTCCTGTTCTTCGCGGATGATCCGGCAGACCTTGTCCAGCACGCGCTTGCCCAACGGCAGCCACGAAAAGCTGCCCTGCCCCTGCTGGCGGATCATTCCGGCGCGCAGCATCAGCCGGTGCGAGACGATTTCGGCCTCGCGGGGATTTTCTTTGAGAATGGGCAGGAAATAGCGCGACAAACGCATGGACTGGTCCGTGAATGAAAAACCACGCGCGGGAATCGGCGCGAAAGGGCTGCTTGCCCGGGCTTCATAGCCATTTCATGGCGGAATGGGAACCCGAGTGCCCCAAAGTATCGGGGCCTTCTGCACCTTACCAAAAAGGCTATTTTGGCTGCAAACTGACGCAAATGGCTTTTTGATCGATTCACAAGCAAGCCCTGCCGCACTATTGTGCAGTGCAGCACGATATTGCCTGTTTCGAGGCAAAATTCTTCGTGACATTTTCACCTGCCTTGGTCTAGTGTGCCCCGATAACCGAGAGGGCGGAGAAAAATCTGCTCTCCTACGCGGTCAAAGTCTTGGGAGGATGCGATCTAGGCGCGGTAACTCGCTGCCGCCGGACACCGGAAACGGATCGGACGCGTTTAAATTGCAAGGCCTTGTGCCTTGCATTTTTTTTGTGCAATCATCTGCTTAGCACGACCATCTGCCAAACAGCATCAGCCATGATTAACCGCCGAAATCGGAAGCCGGCTTCCGATTTCAACCTTGGCGCGCGCTTACTGCTCAATACTTGCGAAAAACTGTGCTCGCGGTATCAGTGACTGGCGTCCGGCGTGAAGTCCGGCATGATCCGCATGATGTCGTCGAAACTGAACCCCAGCCCCATCGTAAGACCATAGAGAACGCCCATGACGATGACGGTCACGATCGTCGCCCGGACGAAAGCGCGCAGCATATGCGGCCCGCGCGGCGCACTGGAAATGGTGCCAAGCGTGACATCCTGGTCGTCGTCCTGGGTGCGCAGGCTGAAGGGAAGAACAACGAACAGCACCAGCCACCAGGTGACGAAGAACAGCGCGGCGAACAGAATCCAGTTCATACCTGCTCCAGTTCGACGAGCGTTCCGAAGAAATCCTTGGGGTGCAGGAACAGCACCGGCTTGCCATGCGCGCCGGTCTTGGGATTGCCGTCGCCCAGCACGCGCGCGCCGCTTGCCTTCAAATGGTCGCGGGCCGCCAGGATATCGTCGACCTCGTAGCAGACATGATGCATGCCGCCCGAAGGATTCTTCTCGAGGAACGCCGCGATGGGCGAAGCATCGCCAAGCGGCTCCAGCAACTCGATCTTGGTGTTGCCGACATCGACGAACACCACGGTCACTCCATGCTCGGGCAGCGCCTGCGGCTCGCTCAATCGCGCGCCCAGCTTATCGCGATAGGCGGCCATTGCCGCGGCCAGATCCGGCACGGCAAGCGCGACATGGTTCAGGCGTCCAAGCATTGGCGGTTTTCCTTAGGCAGTAGGCGGTAGGCGGTAGGCGGTAGGCGGTAGGCGGTAGGCGGTAGGCGGTAGGCGGTAGAGAAGAAGCAAATTTGGCGAGCTAAAAAAGCAATCGCCGTTCCTATTGCCTACTGCCTAATCCCTGCTGCCCACTCCTTCATCTCGTCACGAATACAGTCACCAGCGGCTTCTTGCCCCAGGCTTCGTTGGCGGCGCCGCGCACGGCTCGGCGCACGGCCTCCTGCACCAGGTCGAGGTCCTTTCGCCGCTGGCGCGGGATGGAGTCCACAGCGCCGACCGCCGCATCGAGCATCAGGTCTTCCAGCGTCTCGCCCTTTGCATCGGCCTCGGCAACGCCGATCGCCACAAGGTCGGGGTCGCCGGCAAGCTCATATTTATCGTCGAGCACGACATTGACGGCGACATGGCCGGCGAAAGAGAGCTTGCGACGGTCGCGAATTCCCATCGCCTGGTCGGTGCCGATCAGCGAGCCATCCTTGTAGAGCCGGCCGAACGGCACCTGGTCGATGATCGTGGCGGGGCCCGGCCAGAGCCTGAGCATGTCGCCGTCGCGCACCTGCGCCACCTGGCCGATGCCCGACATCGACATCAGCGAGCCCTGTGCCACCAGATGCGCCGCCTCGCCATGCACCGGCACGCCGATCTGCGGCCGCACCCATTCGTACATCTTGCGCAATTCGCTGCGACGCGGATGGCCCGAGACATGCACCAGCACGTCGCCGTCCTCGATGATCTTAATGCCGAGATCGATCAGCCGGTTCTTGATTTCGAGGATGCCCTTCTCGTTACCGGGAATGGTGCGCGAGGAAAACACCACCGTATCGCCGGCCGTCAGCGCCACCGACTTCATCTCGTCGCGCGACAGCTTTGCCAACGCGGCCAGCGTCTCGCCCTGGCTGCCGGTGCAGATGATCACCAAATTCTCGCGCGGAATGAAACCGTAATCCTCTTCCGAGATGAATTCCGGCAACCCATCCATATAGCCGAGCTCGCCAGCCACATCGATGACGCGCTTCAGCGAACGGCCGAGCACCAGGCATTGCCGGCCGGCATCGCGCGCCGCCCTTGCGATCGAAACGATGCGCCCGACATTGGAGGAGAAGGTGGTGACCGCCACGCGCCCCTTCGCGCTCTCGATGACGCCCTTGAGGCCCTCGCCGACCGCCACTTCCGACGGCGACTCCCCTTCCCTCAGTGCATTGGTGGAATCGCAGATCAGCGCCAGCACGCCCTTGTCGCCATAGGCGCGGAAGCGCGCCTCGTCGGTCTTCGGGCCGATCGTCGGCGCCGGATCGATCTTCCAGTCGCCGGTGTGGATGACGGTGCCGGCGGGTGTGGTAATCGCCAGCGACATCGGTTCGGGGATCGAATGCGCGACCGGAATCGCCTCGATCTCGAAAGGCCCTATCGTGAACGTCTCGCCGGCCCGGTAGATCGACGCTGGAATCTTCGGCGCCCCCTGCTCGCCTTGCCGCTTGGCTTCGAGCAGGCCTGCGGTGAACGGCGTCATCCAGACCGGTGCCTTGAGCTTCGGCCAAATGTCGAGCAGCGCGCCGTAATGGTCCTCATGCGCATGGGTGATCACGATGCCGCGCAGGCCGTCGAGGTTCTCCTCGATGAAGCGCGTATCGGGCAGGATGAGATCGACGCCAGGATGGGCAGCGTCCGGAAAAGTGACGCCGACATCGACGATGATCCATTCACGCGCGTCCGCCGGTCCGTAACCGTAAAGGGCGAAATTCATGCCGATCTCGCCGACGCCGCCCAGTGGCGCGAAAACGAGTTCGGCGTTTTCCTTGTTCGCCATGAATTCTTTCCTTCCTGGCCTCTCAGGCCAAGTCAATCGAGCAATTCCAGGAAAAGTGTCTAACGACTTTCCGTCCGGAATTGCGCAAAAACAAAACTATATGCGCGCCGAGGCGACCGCACCGAAATGCACGTCGCCGGCCGCGATCGTCAAAACCGATCCCTCATCGTCGCGGATCACGAAACGGCAGTCCTCGTCAATGGTTTCGAAGACGCCGCGCACCACATTGCCGTCAATTCTGACAGCAACCTCGCCGCCAAGGCCTGCCGCGCGGGCAAGCCACCGCTTTCTGATGGCATTGAGCCCGCGCCCGTCATCCCAGAGCCTGGCATTCTCGCTCCAGGCATCCGAAAGCGCCAGGAACAGCGTTTCGGCGTCGCATTCGGCGCCCAGTGCCTGCAGAGATGACGCCGGATAAGGCAAGTCCCGCGGATAAGCCACGACATTGACGCCTATGCCGATGGCAACCGCGAACCGGCCGCCTTCCAGTATCGTCGATTCCAGCAGGATGCCGGCAAGCTTGGCGCCCGAAGCCAACACGTCGTTTGGCCATTTCAGCTCGAAGCGGTTGCGGCCCTGGCTCGCGCCGTCGACGGCAACAGTGATCCGGCCCTTCGGCACGACGGCGTCGAGCGCATCGGCCAACGCCAGTCCCGCGACGAAACCGAGCGTCGCGGCGACTCGCAACTCGCCGCCGGGGACAAGCAGCAGCGTTGCCGCCAGATTGCCTTCGGGCGTCGCCCAGACGCGCCCGCGGCGTCCGCGGCCGCTTTCCTGCTTCTTCGAGACCACCCAGAGTTTTCCAGGGTCGCCGGCCCGAGCATGGTCCAGCGCCAGCGCGTTGGTCGAGCCGACGCTGTCATGCGCCTCGAGCCGGAACCCCTCCGACGTCGCGGTTGGAGCCAGTCGAAACGCCATCCCGTCAGAAGAAGGTCTTCGCGGCGGCTTCGGCATAGCTGCCGATCGGCCCGCCGATCAGCACATAGAACAGCACGAAGGCGCCGCTGACGCCGAGCACGAGGCGCAGTTCGCTGGCCATCGGCACGAAGCCGCCGACCGGCTCGTCGAACCACATGATCTTGATGATGCGCAGGTAATAGTAAGCGCCCACCACCGAGGCCAGCACACCGATAATCGCCAGCGCATAGAGATGCGCGTTGATGGCGGCGAGGAACACGTACCACTTCCCCCAGAAGCCCGCGAGCGGCGGGATGCCGGCCAGCGAGAACATCAGGATGGTGAGGATGGTGGCCATGATGGGATTGGTCGAGGAAAGGCCGGCGAGATCGCTGATCTGCTCGACATTGCCTTCCTTGCGTCGCATGGCGAGGATGAAGGCGAAGGTGCCGAGCGTCATCACCAGATAAATCAGCATGTAGATGGCAACGCCGCGCACGCCGGCCTGGCTGTTGGCGGCAAGGCCGACCAGCGCGTAGCCCATATGGCCGATCGAGGAATAGGCCATCAGGCGCTTGATGTTGGTCTGGCCGATGGCCGCGAAAGCGCCGAGCGCCATCGAGGCGATCGAGATGAAGACGATGATCTGCTGCCAGTCGGCGGCGATCGGCTTGAACGCGCCCATGGTGACGCGCACGATCAGCGCCATGGCCGCCATCTTCGGCGCCGCCGCCAGGAAAGCGGTGATCGGCGTCGGCGCGCCTTCATAGACGTCCGGCGTCCACATGTGGAACGGCACCGCCGAAATCTTGAAGGCAAGGCCGGCCAGCACGAACACCAGGCCGAAGACGAGGCCGAGCTGGCGCTCGCCGCCGCCGAGCGCCGTCGCGATTTCCTGGAAGCCGGTATTGCCGGTGTAGCCGTAGACGAGACTGATGCCGTAGAGCAGCATGCCCGACGACAGCGCGCCGAGGACGAAGTATTTCAGGCCCGCCTCGGTCGAGCGCAGATTGTCGCGATTGATCGCCGCCAGCACGTAGATGGCCAGCGACTGCAGCTCGAGGCCGAGATAGAGGCCGATCATGCCGTTGGCTGAGATCATCAGCAACATGCCGAGTGTGCAGAGCAGGATCAGCACGGGATATTCGAACTTGTCGAAATGCTCCTGCCTGGCAAAGCGCATCGACATGACCAGCGTCACCGCCGAGCCGATCAGCGCCAGCATCTTCATAAAGCCGCCGAAGGCATCCTGGACGAAGGCGCCGCCATAGGCCGCACCCCGCCCGCCGGAAAAGGCAAGCCACAGGCCTGCTACCACCAGCACGATGACGGCGAGGCCAGTCACGGTCATGGTGTTGTTGCTGCGCGAATAGGCTCCGATCATCAGGAGCACCAGCGCGCCGACGGCCAGGATCAGTTCCGGCGTCGAGAGCGAAAGGCTGGAGAGAAGGTCCGGCGTCATGGTTTATCCCCAGTCAGTTCGCCGCCGCGGTCTGCGCGGAATTGATGGATGCGGTGACGTTGGTGACGAGCGTCTTGACCGATTGGGCCGTCGCGTCGAACACCGGCGCCGGGTAGACGCCGAAGAAGATGACCAGCACCACCAGCGGATAGATGATCGCCTTCTCGCGCGGCGAAAGATCCAGCAGGTTCTTCAGGCTGTCCTTGGTCAGCGCGCCGAAGATCACCCGGCGATAGAGCCACAGCGCGTAAGCCGCCGACAGGATGACGCCGGTGGCGGCGAAGAACGCCACCCAGGTATTGACCTTGAACACGCCGAGCATGGTCAGGAACTCGCCGACGAAGCCGCTGGTGCCCGGAAGGCCGACATTGGCCATGGTGAAGATCATGAACACGGTCGCGTATTTCGGCATGTTGTTGACCAGCCCGCCATAGGCGTCGATCTCGCGCGTATGCATGCGGTCGTAGATGACGCCGACGCACAGGAACAGGGCGCCCGAGACGAGGCCGTGGCTGAGCATCTGGTAGATCGCCCCCTGCACGCCCTCCTGGTTCATCGCGAAGATGCCCATGGTGACGAAGCCCATATGGGCAACCGACGAATAGGCGATCAGCTTCTTCATGTCCTCCTGCATCAGCGCCACCAGCGAGGTGTAGATGATGGCGACGACGGAGAGCGTGAACACGAACGGCGCGAACATCGCCGACGCTTCGGGGAACATCGGCAGCGAGAAGCGCAGGAAACCGTACCCGCCCATTTTCAAGAGGATGGCGGCCAGGATGACCGAACCGGCGGTCGGCGCCTCGACGTGGGCGTCCGGCAGCCAGGTGTGCACCGGCCACATCGGCATCTTCACCGCGAAGGAGGCGAAGAAGGCGAGCCACAGCCAGGTCTGCATGCTGGCCGGGAAGTTATGCGTCAGAAGCGTCGGGATATCGGTGGTGCCCGACTGGAAGAACATCGCCATGATGGCGAGCAGCATCAGCACCGAGCCGGCCAGCGTATAGAGGAAGAACTTGAACGAGGCATAGACGCGCCGCTTGCCGCCCCAGACGCCGATGATGATGAACATCGGGATCAGGCCCGCCTCGAAGAAGACGTAGAACAAGACGATGTCGAGCGCGCAGAACACGCCGATCATCAGCGTCTCGAGGATCAGGAAGGCGATCATATAAGCCTTGACCCGCTTCTCGATCGCTTCCCAGGAGGCCAGGATGCAGAGCGGCATCAGGAAGGTGGTCAGGATGACGAACAGCATCGAGATGCCGTCGATGCCCATGTGATAGGAAATGCCCGAATCCAGCCAGGCGTGCTTCTCGACGAACTGGAAGCCGGCCTGCGAATTGTCGAAGCCCTTCCAGATGAACAGCGAGACGACGAAGGTGAACGCCGTCGTGATGAAGGCGATGGCGCGGATGTTGCGGCGCGCATTTTCGCTGTCATCGTTGATGAACAGGATGAGCAGAACACCAACCAGCGGCAGGAAGGTGACCAGCGAAAGGATTGGCCAGTCGGTCATCAGAGCATCATCCAGGTGACGAGAGCGGCCACGCCGATCAGCATGGCGAAGGCATAGTGGTAGAGATAGCCGGTCTGCAGCTTGACGACCCGGTTGGTCACGTCGACGACGCGCGCCGAGATGCCGTCGGGGCCGAGCCCGTCGATGATCGTGCCGTCGCCGGTCTTCCACAGGAACCTGCCGAGGCGCTTGGCCGGCTGCACGAGCAGGAAGTCGTAGAGCTCGTCGAAGTACCATTTGTTGAGCAGGAAGGCGTAGAGGCCGCGATGATGCGCCGCCAGTTCCCTCGGCATCTCCGGCTTGCGGATATAGAACTGCCAGGCGACCAGCAGGCCGATGACCATGGCGACGAACGGCGCCAGTTCCACCCAGAGCGGCAATTCGTGGATCTCGTGCAGGATGTGGTTGTCCGGCAGCGTGAACAGCGACGCCTTCCAGAAGTCGGCATAGCCTTCGCCGATGAAGGCGCCGTGGAAGATGATGCCGGCAAACAGCGCGCCGGCGGCCAGCACATAGAGCGGCACCAGCATCACCGGAGGCGATTCATGAACGTGATGCATGACTTCGTGGCTGGCGCGCGGCTCGCCGTGGAAGGTCATGAAGATCAGCCGCCAGGAATAGAAGCTGGTGAAGCAGGCGGCGATCACCAGCAGCACGAAGGCTAAGGCCGCGACCGCGTTGTGGCTGGCAAAGGATGTCGCAATGATGGCGTCCTTGGAGAAGAAGCCGGCGGTGCCGATCACCGTTGCCGGGATGCCGACGCCGGTCAGCGCCAGCGTGCCGATGATCATCATCCAGTAGGTCGCCGGGATCAGCTTGCGAAGGCCGCCCATCTTGCGCATGTCCTGCTCGTCGGACACGGCATGGATGACCGAGCCGGAGCCGAGGAACAGCAGCGCCTTGAAGAAGGCGTGCGTGAACAAATGGAAGATCGCCGCGCCATAGGCGCCGACGCCGAGCGCCACGAACATGTAGCCGAGCTGCGAGCAGGTCGAATAGGCGATGACACGCTTGATGTCGTTCTGGACCAGGCCGACGGTCGCCGCGAAGAAGGCGGTGAAGGCACCGATGAAGGTGACGACCGTCAGCGCCGAATGCGACAGCTCGAACAGCGGCGACAGTCTCGCCAGCATGAACACGCCGGCCGTCACCATGGTCGCGGCGTGGATGAGCGCGGAGACCGGGGTCGGGCCTTCCATGGCGTCCGGCAGCCAGGTGTGCAGCGGCACCTGCGCCGACTTGCCCATGGCGCCCATGAAGAGCAGCAGGCACACGATGGTCATCGCCGACTGCTTGTCGAGCGCGTGGCCGAGAAAGGTCAGCACGGCTGCGCCCGGCGCGGCACCCTCGGCCGGAATGAACGTCGCGGCATTGGCGAAGATGGTGCCGAGATTGACCGAGCCGAACAGCACGAACACGCCGAAGATGCCGAGCGCGAAGCCGAAGTCGCCGACGCGGTTGACGACGAAGGCCTTGATGGCCGCGGCATTGGCCGACGGCTTCTTGTACCAGAAACCGATCAGCAGATAGGAGGCGAGACCGACGCCTTCCCAACCGAAAAACATCTGGATGAGATTGTCGGCCGTCACCAGCATCAGCATGGCGAAGGTGAACAGCGACAGATAGGCGAAGAAGCGCGGCCGGTTCGGATCGTGGTGCATGTAGCCGATCGAATAGATGTGAACCAGCGCCGACACCGTGTTGACGACAACCAGCATCACCACCGTCAGCGTGTCGATCCTGAGCGCCCAAGAGGCGTCGATGCCGCCCGACTGGATCCAGCGCAGCACCGGCACGGTGAACACTTCGCCGTGGCCGAAGCCGACGGTGAAGAAGGCGATCCACGACAGCACCGCCGCGACCACCAGGAAGCCGGAGGTGATGTATTCGGAAGCCTTGGCGCCGAGCGAATTGCCGAACAGCCCGACAATCAGGAAGCCAAGCAGCGGAAGGAAGACGATAGCCTGATACATGGTGGTTCCCGTCAACCCTTCATCGCGCTCACGTCTTCGACCGCGATCGAGCCGCGGTTGCGGAAGAAGACGACAAGAATGGCAAGACCGATCGCGGCCTCGGCGGCTGCGACCGTCAGCACGAACAGGGCGAAGACCTGTCCGACGAGGTCGTGCAGCGCCGCCGAGAAGGCGACGAAGTTGATGTTGACCGCAAGCAGGATGAGCTCGATCGACATCAGGATGACGATGATGTTGCGGCGGTTCAGGAAGATGCCGAACACGCCGAGCGTGAACAGGATCGCCGATACGGTCAGATAATGCGCGATGCCGACGACCATCTCAGATACCCTCGCCTGATTTGACCTTGCGGATTTCCATGCCTGTCGCCGCAGTGCGGCCGACCTGGGCGGCGATCGACTGCCGCTTCACGCCTTCCTTGTGGCGCAGCGTCAGCACGATGGCGCCGATCATGGCGACCAGCAGCACCAGCCCGGAAATCTGGAAATAATAGAGGTAGTCCGTATAGAGGATGTCGCCGAGCGCGGCCGTGTTGGAGCGCGTGGCGAGATCCGGCGTCGCCTTGGCGACCGTGGAAGCCAGCTGCGGCGCGAACGTGTAGCCGCCGAGCACGACGATCAGCTCCGCCGCCAGGATCAGCCCGACCATCGCGCCGATCGGCGCATATTGCAGCGCGCCCTGCTTCATCTCGGCGAAGTCGACGTCGAGCATCATGACGACGAACAGGAACAGCACCATCACCGCGCCGACATAGACGACGAGCAGGATCATCGCCAGGAACTCGGCGCCGGTGAGCATGAACAGGCCCGCGGCGTTGAAGAAGGTGAGGATCAGGAACAGCACCGAATGCACGGGGTTGCGCGACGAAATGACCATGAAGGCCGACGCCACGGCGATAAAGGCGAAGAGATAGAAAAAGGCCGCCTCTAGTCCACTCAGCATGGGTTCCCCCGGGTTCATGTCCGGACATTGGGCTCGTTGCCCTTGTCCGATGTTCGCCGCCGCCTCCGGCTGGCAAAAGTTGCGTGTTCCTAGCGCATGTTCCGATCGGGTTGAAAGACCCGATCGAAAGAAACATGCGCCACTCTTTCGTTCCGGAGGATGATCTGGTCCGAAAAGTCTGCAACTTTTCGGGATCATCCTCTGGACGAGGGCCCGCGCCCCGTCCATGCGTCAAATGTCAGCGGTAAGGCGAGTCCAGCGCGATGTTGCGCGCCAGCTCCCGCTCCCAGCGATCGCCGTTCGCGAGCAGCTTTTCCTTGTTGTAGTAGAGCTCCTCGCGCGTCTCCGTCGCGAATTCGAAATTCGGCCCCTCGACGATGGCGTCGACCGGGCAGGCTTCCTGGCAGAAGCCGCAATAGATGCACTTCACCATGTCGATGTCGTAGCGCACGGTGCGGCGCGTGCCGTCGTTGCGGCGTGGGCCGGCCTCGATGGTGATCGCCTGCGCCGGGCAGATCGCCTCGCAGAGCTTGCAGGCTATGCAGCGTTCCTCGCCGTTCGGATAACGGCGCAGCGCGTGCTCGCCACGGAAGCGCGGACTGATCGGTCCCTTCTCGTGCGGATAGTTGATTGTTTCCTTCGGCGCGAAGAACTGGCGCATCGACAGGAAGAAAGCGCTGACGAAATCCTTCAGCAGCAGCGACTTTGCGGCTTGAGTTAGTGCACCCATTCGCCACTCCCGAAGAAAAAGTGCGCAAGAAAAGCGCCTATGAGCCCATACAAAACATATAGAAGCGGAGAACCCGCCAAGCTGAGGCTGCGCATCAGACGTTCGAGCGCGTGCCTTTCCTGGGTGGAGAGAGGCATGCCAGACGGCTTGGTTTTCCCATGCACGAACAGTGAGGCGGGTAACGCTGTGCGCGACCCAAGCCACGCTACTAAGACGCCTAGAGCGCCCCCAAGCAGCAAGATCAAGAAATCGGACATCACGCAAACCCCGTGATCTTGAGGAAGGCCGCGGTGGCCACGACCATGAACAGCGAGATCGGCAGGAAGACTTTCCAGCCCAGCCGCATCAGCTGGTCGTAGCGGTAGCGCGGCACAAAAGCCTTCACCATCGAGAACATGAAGAACATCAGGCAGATCTTCAGAACGAACCAGATGACCCCTGGCACCCAGGTGAAGGGCGCGAAGTTGAACGGTGGCAGCCAGCCGCCGAGGAACAGGATGGTGGCCAGCGCGCACATCAGGACGACGGCGACATACTCGCCGAGGAAGAAGAGCAGGAACGGCGTCGACGAATATTCAACCATGTGGCCGGCGACGAGTTCCGATTCCGCCTCCACCAGGTCGAAAGGCGGGCGGTTCGTCTCGGCCAGCGCCGAGATGAAGAACACCACGAACATCGGCAGCAGCGACAGCCAATGCCAGTCGAGGAAGGTGTTGGGCAGCCCAAGCCGGGTGCCCAGGCCATCCTGCTGCGACATGACGATGTCCGAGAGATTGAGCGAACCGACGGTGAGCAGCACGGTGACGATGACGAAGCCGATCGAGACTTCGTAGGACACCATCTGCGCGGCCGAGCGCAGCGCGCCGAGGAACGGATATTTGGAGTTCGACGCCCAGCCGCCCATGATCACGCCGTAGACCTCGAGCGAGGAGATGGCGAAAACATAAAGGATGCCGACGTTGATGTTGGCGATCGCCCACCCCTCGTTGACCGGAATGACGGCCCAGGCCGAAATCGCCAGCACCGCGGATACCAGCGGCGCCAGAAGGAACACGCCCTTGTTGGCGCCCGACGGGATCACCGGCTCCTTGAAGACGAATTTCAGAAGGTCGGCAAAGGCCTGCAGCGTTCCCCACGGGCCGACGACGTTCGGGCCGCGGCGCAGTTGCACCGCCGCCCAGATCTTGCGGTCGGCATAGAGCAGGTAAGCGACGCCGATCAGAAGCACGACGATCAGCACGACCGACTTCAAGAGGATCAGCAGCGCCGGCAGCACGTAGAAGGAGAAGAAGGTGTCCATGCTTATTCCGCCGCCTGCTTGAAGCCGCTCTTGGCCAGCGCCGAGCACTCGGCCATCACGGCCGACGCCCGCGCGATCGGGTTGGTCAGATAAAAATCCTTCACCGGCGAGGTAAAGGTGCCCTTGTTCAGCCGGCCGCCGAGCTTCGCCGCCTTGGCGACATCGTCGCCGCTGCCTGCCAGCACCTGGTCGATGCGGGCGAGATGCGGGTAGTCGCCGTAGAGCTTGGCGCGCAGTTGCGCCAGCGAATCGAAGGGCAGCTTCTTGCCGAGCACATCCGAAAGCGCCCGCAGGATCGCCCAGTCCTCACGCGCTTCGCCCGGGGCGAAACCAGCACGATTGGTCTGCTGCACGCGGCCTTCCGTGTTGACGTAGGTGCCGGACTTCTCGGTGTAAGCAGCCGCAGGCAGGATGACATTGGCGCGATGCGCACCGGCATCGCCATGCGTGCCGATATAGACGACGAAGGCGCCGCCGGTCTTGGCCATGTCGATTTCGTCGGCGCCGAGCAGGAAGAGCACGTCGGTGTCGCCCAGCATGCCGGCGACGTTCTTGCCGCCCTCGCCCGGCACGAAGCCGACATCGAGGCCGCCGACTCTGGCCGCGGCGTTGTGCAGCACTGCAAAGCCGTTCCAGTCGGCGGTGACCGCGTTGACGGCGATCGCGAGCTTTGCCGCCTGGCCGAGCACCGCAGCGCCGTCCGCGCGCGCCAGCGCGCCCTGGCCGACGATGATCAGCGGATGCGTGGCCTTGCTCAGCACCTCGAAGAACTTGCCGTTGCCCTCGGCAAGGTCCTTCAGCGATTCGGGACCGGCACCGAGGAGGTCATAGTCGTAGCGTGTGTCGCCGATCTCGCCGATGACGCCGACCGGCAGATTGCCGACGCGCCAGCGCTTGCGGATGCGCGCGTTGAGCACCGAAGCCTCGAAGCGCGGATTGGCGCCGATGATCAGCACCGCGTCGGCCTGCTCGATGCCCTCGATGGTCGGGTTGAAGATGTAGCTGGCGCGGCCGAGCGACGGATCGAGCGCGGCACCATCCTGGCGGCAGTCGATGTTCTTGGAGCCGAGCGCCGCCATCAGAAGCTTGAGCGCATAGATTTCCTCGACGGCCGCGAGGTCGCCGGCGATCGCGCCGATCCGCTCGGGCGCCGCTTTGCCCACCTCGTCCTTGATGGCCGCAAAGGCTTCCGCCCAGCTTGCCGGCGCGAGCTTACCGTTCTTGCGCACATACGGGCGATCGAGGCGCTGCGTGCGCAGGCCGTCCCAGATGAAGCGGGTCTTGTCGGAAATCCATTCCTCGTTCACCGCCTCGTTGACGCGCGGCAGGATGCGCATCACTTCGCGGCCTCTGCTGTCGACGCGGATCGCCGAGCCGACGGCGTCCATGACGTCGATCGATTCCGTCTTGGTCAGCTCCCACGGCCGCGCCTGGAAGGCGAACGGCTTGGAAGTCAGCGCGCCGACCGGGCACAGGTCGATCACATTGCCCTGCAGCTCGGACGTCATTGCCTGTTCGAGATAGGTGGTAATCTCGGCATCCTCGCCGCGGCCGATCAGGCCGAGCTCGGAAATGCCGGCGACCTCGGTGGTGAAACGGACGCAGCGCGTGCAATGGATGCAGCGGTTCATCACTGTCTTGACCAGCGGGCCGATATACTTGTCTTCGACCGCGCGCTTGTTCTCGTGATAGCGCGACGAGTCGACGCCGAAGGCCATCGCCTGGTCCTGCAGGTCGCACTCGCCGCCCTGGTCGCAGATCGGGCAATCCAGCGGATGGTTGATCAGCAGGAATTCCATCACGCCTTCGCGGGCCTTCTTGACCATCGGCGTGTTGGTGAAGATTTCCGGCGGCTCGCCATTCGGGCCGGGGCGCAGGTCGCGCACGCCCATGGCGCAGGACGCCTGCGGCTTGGGCGGGCCACCCTTCACCTCGATCAGGCACATGCGGCAATTGCCGGCGATGGACAGCCGCTCGTGGAAGCAGAAGCGCGGCACTTCCGCGCCGGCGTCCTCGGCCGCCTGCAGCAGCGTGTAGTGGTCGGGTACCGTGATCTCTTTCCCGTCGACCTTTAGCTTTGCCATTCGCCTCAAACCCTCGCGGATATCCCGCAATCTCTATTGCCGGGCGCGGCTCGAGCCGCGCCCGGCATTTCAATTCACTTAGCCACGGCGAGCGCCGCTGCCTGGGCAGTCCAGTCGTCACGGCCGATGCGGCCGGCGAGCGACAGATAGTCTTCCACCCAGGCGATCTCTTGCGACGTCCAGGCGGCGATCTGGCCATAGGTCCAGATGCCGAGGCCGTTGAGCACCTTCTCCAGCTTCGGTCCGATACCCGAAATCGCTTTCAGATCCGACGGCTTCGCCGGCTTGTCGACCGCCTTCGGCTGCCGGAAATCTTCCGGCATCAGCGCGGCCGCGGCCGGCTCGCCGACAGCGTCGGCGCCGAGCGCCTTTTCGGTCGCAGTCGCCGCGATGTCGGTAACGTCCCTGGCGAAGGTCTGCGCCGTGGCGATCAGCGTCTCGGCCGCCTTGCGCGCCTTGGATGCGTTGGCTGCCGCTTCGCTCTGCGCCTCGAGATCGTCGAGGAAAGGCTGGAACATGCGCTGCGAAGCTTCCATCGCGCCGGTGAACGCACCCATCCACATGCCGACGGCATGGTTGGCAAGACCGATGCTGAGCGCCGACATCGCGGCAGCACCCGCGACCGGATGCGCCAGAAGGTTGACGGCGCTGGCCATCTCCTTCGGCATCATCTTGGTCAGGTCCTGGTTCATCTTCTCGAGTTGGTCCAAATCAGGCATGAACGGATAGGGTATCGAATACGGCGCCATAGAGATCTCCTGGTCGTTTCTTCGTATGCCCCGCCCCTGCTTTCAGTCTTCGGGCCAAGCCCGTATTTCAAAGTCTTATTCCGCCGCCACCATCACCGGCTCGACCCGGTGCGCGTTGCGCGAGAATTCATCGATGCGGCGTTCCACCTCGCCGCGGAAATGCCGCATCAGGCCCTGGATCGGCCAGGCCGCCGCGTCGCCCAGCGCGCAGATCGTGTGACCCTCGACCTGCTTGGTGACGTCGAGCAGCATGTCGATCTCGCGCTTCTGCGCCTCGCCGCGCACCAGCCGCTCCATCACCCGCCACATCCAGCCGGTGCCTTCGCGGCACGGCGTGCACTGGCCACAGCTCTCGTGCTTGTAGAAGTAGGAAAGCCTGGCGATCGCCTTCACGATATCCGTCGACTTGTCCATGACGATGACAGCCGCGGTGCCGAGGCCGGATTTCAGGTCGCGCAACGCGTCGAAATCCATCGGCGCGTCCATGATCTGCTCGGCCGGCACCAGCGGCACCGAGGCGCCGCCCGGGATGACCGCCAGAAGATTGTCCCAACCGCCGCGGATACCGCCGCAATGCGTCTCGATCAGCTCTCGGAACGGGATCGACATCGCTTCTTCGAAGGTGCACGGGTTGTTGACGTGGCCTGACACGCAAAACAGCTTGGTGCCGGCATTGTTCGGACGGCCGAAGGACGAGAACCAGGCCGCACCCCGGCGCAGGATGGTCGGCGCCACCGCGATCGATTCGACGTTGTTGACCGTGGTCGGGCAGCCATAGAGGCCGACATTGGCCGGGAACGGCGGCTTCAGCCGCGGCTGGCCCTTCTTGCCCTCGAGGCTTTCGAGCAGCGCAGTCTCCTCGCCGCAGATATAGGCGCCGGCGCCGTGATGCATATAGACTTCGAAATCGTAGCCGGATGTGTTGTTCTTGCCGATCAGCTTGGCCGTATAGGCCTCGTCGATGGCGCGCTGCAGCGCCTCGCGCTCGCGGATGAACTCGCCGCGCACATAGATATAGGCGGCAATCGCGCCCATGGCGAAGCCGGCGACCAGCGCGCCCTCGACCAGCGTGTGCGGATCGTTGCGAAGGATATCGCGGTCCTTGCAGGTGCCGGGCTCGGATTCGTCGGCGTTGATGACCAGATAGCTCGGACGGCCATCGCTCTGCTTGGGCATGAACGACCATTTCAAACCGGTCGGGAAACCGGCGCCGCCACGGCCGCGCAGGCCGCTCGCCTTCATCTCGTTGACGATCCAGTCGCGCCCCTTGGCGACCAGGCCCGGCGTGTCGTCCCAGATGCCGCGCGACTGCGCCCCGGCCAGAGACTTGTCGAAGAGGCCGTAGATGTTGGTGAAGATGCGGTCTTTGTCCTGAAGCATTTCTCGTCCCTCAGACCGGGTTCTTGCCGAAGACGCGGATGTATTCGGCGACGCCGCCCTTAGCGAGCGCCTTGGCCTGCTTCACCCAGTCGTCGCGCTCGATGCGGCCGCGGAAGTTGAGATAGCCGTCGACCCATTCGCGCTCGGCCTTCTTCCAGGAAGCGACCTGCGCGAAAGTGTAGATGCCCAGCGAATGCAGGGTACCTTCGATCTTCGGGCCGACGCCGGAGATCAGCTTGAGGTCGTCGACCGTTGCCGGGAGTTCGATGCCGGCGGGTCGGTTCTTGTCCGAGAGCGAAGGTTTCGCCGTTTTGGCGACGGGCTGCTTGGTTTCCGGCGCCTTGAAGGCCGTGGCAGGTTCGGCTTTCGTCATTGGCCCGCTACGCGGCTTGGAAACAGCCTCGACTTCCGGAGAAGCCTGATTGGCGTTGGCGGCCGAATGGCGCGGGGCTCTCACGCTGGCCGCCTTCTCGGTGGCCGGGGCGACCTTGACCGGCGACGGCGTCGTCAACGCCGGGCTGGTTTCCGGCGCATCGGTCTTCGGCTTGCTGGATTTGGACGGCGCGACCGGCCCCGATGCCGGCGGCGCAACGGACGCCGGTGTGGCACTGGGCGCCTGCGAGACGACGGCGGCGGAGGCGGCGGCCGGAGCTGCCGCGTCCTTGGCCGCTTTCGCAGCGGCCTTGGCTTCCTTGTCGCGGGTCGACTTCAGGATCGCCTTCTCGCTCTTCAGCGTCGTCAGCCCCGTGGCCGGCTCGGAGCCGCTGCGGCCGTTCTGCGGACCAGGCTGAATCTCGGCGCCCTTGCCGGCTTCATAGAGATCGATGATTTCGGCCAGCCGCTCAGGCGTCAGGTCCTCGAACGTGTCCTTGAAGATCATGACCATCGGCGCGTTGACGCAGGCGCCGAGGCATTCGACCTCCTCCCACGACAGCGTGCCCTTGTCGTTGGTGTGGAACTGGTCGTGGTGGATCTTTGACCGGCACACATCCATCAGCGCTTCCGAGCCGCGCAGCATGCAAGGCGTGGTGCCGCAGACCTGGATATGCGCGCGGGTGCCGACCGGATTGAGCTGGTATTGCGTGTAGAAGGTCGCGACTTCGAGGCCGCGGATGCGCGGCATGCCCAGCATGTCGGAGATCGTCTCGATCGCCGCCTTGGTGACCCAGCCTTCCTGCTCCTGCGCGATCATCAGCAACGGGATGATGGCCGACTGCTCGCGCCCCTTCGGATATTTGGCGATCCATTGCTGGACCGCCGCTTCGTTCGCCTTGTTGAAGGCGAAGGAGGTTGGCTGGACGCTGGCTTCTGCAAGACGACGGACTGACATTTAGCGATCGACCTCACCAAACACGATGTCGAGGGAGCCAAGCACGGCGGTGACGTCGGCCAGCATGTGGCCGCGGCACAGGAAGTCCATGGCCTGCAGATGCGCGAAACCGGGCGCGCGCAGCTTGCAGCGATAGGGCTTGTTGGTGCCGTCGGAGACGAGATAGACGCCGAACTCGCCTTTGGGCGCCTCGACGGCTGCATAGACCTCGCCGGCTGGCACGCGATAGCCCTCGGTGTAGAGCTTGAAGTGGTGGATCAGCGCTTCCATCGAGCGTTTCATGGCCTGGCGATTCGGCGGCACCACCTTGCCGTCGAGGTTCGACACCGGGCCGGCGCTTTCCTTGCCGAGCAACAGATCGACGCACTGGCGCATGATCTTGGCCGACTGGCGCATCTCTTCCATGCGCACAAGGTAACGGTCGTAGCAGTCGCCGTTCTTGCCGATCGGGATATCGAAATCCATCTCGGAATAGCATTCATAGGGCTGCGATTTGCGCAGGTCCCACGCAGCTCCCGAGCCGCGCACCATCACACCCGAAAACCCCCAGGCCCAGGCGTCCGCCAGCGACACGATGCCGATATCGACATTGCGCTGCTTGAAAATGCGGTTGCCGGTGAGCAACGCGTCGAGATCGTCGATCGACTTCAAGAACGGATCGATCCATTTGCCGATGTCCTCGACCAGCTTCTGCGGCAGGTCCTGGTGCACGCCGCCCGGCCGGAAATAGGCCGCATGCATGCGCGAGCCGGAGGCGCGCTCATAGAACACCATCAGCTTTTCGCGTTCGACAAAACCCCACAAGGGCGGCGTCAGCGCGCCGATGTCCAGCGCCTGCGTCGTCACGTTGAGGATATGCGACATGATGCGGCCGAGTTCGGCATAGAGCACGCGGATCAGCTGGCCGCGCTTCGGCACCTCGATGCCGAGCAGACGCTCGGCCGCCAAAGCAAAGGCGTGCTCCTGGTTCATCGGCGCGCAATAGTCGAGCCGGTCGAGATAAGGCACGGCCTGCAGATAGGTCTTGTGCTCGATCAGCTTTTCGGTGCCGCGATGCAAGAGCCCAATATGCGGATCGACGCGGTCGACCACCTCGCCGTCGAGCTCCAGAACCAGGCGCAAAACACCGTGTGCTGCAGGGTGTTGAGGCCCAAAGTTGATGTTAAAATTACGGACGGAGGTTTCAGCCATGAACGTGTTGCTCGTGCACCAAGTGAATGGTGAATAGTGAATGGTGAATAGTCATTGGGCCGCACCAGCCTCCATTCACTGCTTCGCTTTTTCGTCCCCGGGAAGAACGTAATCCGTTCCCTCCCACGGGCTCAAAAAGTCAAAGTTTCTAAATTCCTGCTTGAGCTCGACCGGCTCGTAGATGACCCGCTTGGCCTCGTCGTCGTAACGAACCTCGACAAAGCCGGTCAGCGGGAAATCCTTGCGCAGCGGGTGACCCTCGAAACCGTAGTCGGTAAGGATGCGGCGCAGATCCGGGTGACCGGTGAACAGCACACCATAGAGGTCGTAGGTTTCGCGCTCGAACCAGTCGGCGCCCGGATAGACGCCGGTCAGCGACGGCACCAGCGTTTCCTCGTCGGCCTGGACCTTGAGGCGGATGCGGACATTCTGCTTTGGCGACAGAAGGTGGTAGACGACGTCGAAGCGCCTGGCCCGCGACGGATAATCGGCGCCACAAACGTCAATGATCGAGATGAACTGGCAGCGTGGATCGTCGTGCAGGAAAGTCGCCACTTCGATCAGATTGCCGGGATCGACGGGAACGGTCAGCTCGCCATAGGCAAGCACCGCTTCGCCGATGCGGCCGGAGAGCTTCTCGCCGAGATAGGTGGAGAGTTCGTTCAGCGGCTGGGTCATCGGCTCACCGTTCGATCGTGCCGGTGCGGCGGATCTTCTTCTGCAGAAGGAGAATGCCGTAGAGCAGCGCTTCCGCGCTCGGCGGGCAGCCGGGCACATAGATGTCGACCGGCACGACGCGATCGCAGCCGCGCACCACCGAATAGGAATAGTGATAGTAGCCGCCGCCATTGGCGCAGGAGCCCATCGAGATGACGTAGCGCGGCTCCGGCATCTGGTCGTAGACCTTGCGCAGCGCCGGCGCCATCTTGTTGGTCAGCGTGCCGGCGACGATCATGATGTCGGACTGGCGCGGGGACGCGCGCGGCGCGACACCGAAACGCTCCGAGTCATAGCGCGGCATCGAGGTGTGGATCATCTCGACCGCGCAGCAGGCGAGGCCGAAGGTCATGAACATCAGCGAGCCGCTGCGCGCCCAGGTGATCAGCGCTTCGGTCGAGGTGACAAGGAAGCCCTTGTCGGCCAGCTCATTGTTGATTTCGAGGAAGAAGGGATCGTCCTCCCCCACCGGTCTGCCGGTGTTGGGGTCGATGATGCCCTTGGGTTTCGGCGCGACGAGGGTGCCTGAACTGTCGTTCAATCCCATTCCAGCGCTCCTTTTTTCCATTCATAGGCAAAGCCGATGGTCAGCACCGCCAGAAACACCATCATCGACCAGAAGCCGAGCATACCGAGCTTCGAGAAGGACACCGCCCACGGGAACAGGAAGGCGACCTCGAGATCGAAGATGATGAACAGGATCGACACCAGATAGAAGCGGATGTCGAATTTCATGCGGGCGTCGTCGAACGAGTTGAACCCGCATTCATAGGCGGAAAGCTTTTCCGGATCGGGATTGCGATAGGCCACCAGGAAGGGGGCGACGAGGAGCGCCAAACCAACGACCATCGCCACGGCGATGAACAGGACGATGGGCAGATATGAACTTAGGAGTGCGCTCATGCGGCGACTTTCCTTCGGCGGGGCAGTTCACTTTGATTACAGCAACGAACTCTAATGCGGAAGCGTGACAGATTAACCGCTGAACCGTTTTAAGGGAGCCCATGCTGCAACGCGGCGAGGGTTAGCGCAGCGGTTTCGGTGACGCAAGTCAAACCTTGTTCAATTCGCGGCCCTGGACGCCATATCGGAAGAAACTGGTCCGATCCGCTCCTGTTTGATTTCCTTCACATTTAACTCCACTTTTCTCTCCTGACACGTCTCCCGCCATTTGCCTGCTAGCATGGCCGGAATCACAGGCTAAAAGTCCGACAAATGATCGGGGCAAGGGCACCTTGATGAAGGAGAAAATCTCGCTTGCCATGGCCAGGCGCATTGCGCTGGGCGCCCAGGGTTTTAACGACCCTCGGCCCGGAGGAGTTCCGGATCGCCGGCACCTCGCGCGTGTGCTTTCGCGAACCGGCCTGCTGCAGATCGATTCCGTCAGCGCCGTGGTGCGCGCCCATTACATGCCGCTCTATTCGCGCCTTGGCCCCTACCCGCTTGCGCTGCTCGACAACGCCGCGGTCACCCGCAAGCGGGCAGTTTTCGAATACTGGGCGCATGAGGCGTCCTTCCTGCCCGTCGAGACCTATCCCCTGATGCGCTGGCGCATGCAGCGCGCCGAGCAAGGCGGCGAGATGTATCTCGGCCTGGCGAAATGGGGCCGTGAACGCAAAGCGATGATCGACGAGATTTACGGGCAAGTCGCCGAGCGCGGACCGATCGCCGCCTCCGACATCGAGGGCCATAAGGGCAATGGCGGCTGGTGGGGCTGGAGCGAGGCCAAGCACGCTTTCGAATGGCTGTTCTGGGCCGGACGCATCACCACCGCCTATCGGCGCGGCTTCGAGCGCTATTACGACCTGCCCGGGCGCGTTTTGCCGCAGGCAGTGCTCGATCTGCCTGTACCCTCGGTAGAGGACGCGCATCGCGAACTGCTGCGCACCTCGGCTCGCGCCCATGGCATCGCCACCTATGGCGACCTGCGCGACTATTTCCGCCTGGCGCCGGGCGACACAAAGGACCGCATCGAGGAACTGGTCGAAGCGGGCGAATTGCTGCCGGTGCGGGTCGAAGGCTGGGACAAGACCGCCTATCTGCACAAAGACGCCCGTTTTCCGCGCCGGATAGAGGCCCGCGCCCTGCTTGCGCCCTTCGATCCGGTCGTCTTCGAGCGCACTCGGACAGAAAAGCTCTTCGATTTCCGCTATCGTATCGAGATCTACACGCCAGCCGAAAAACGCCAATACGGCTACTACGTGCTGCCATTCCTGCTCGGCGACCGGATCGTCGCCCGCGTCGATCTGAGAGCCGACCGCCCGGCCAGCGTGCTGCGCGTCCACGCAGCCTATGCCGAGACCGGCGCTCCGCCGGAAACGACCGCCCAGCTCTTCGACGAGCTGAAGCAGATGCAAGGTTGGCTCGGCCTGGAGGCGATCGACGTGACGCCGGCCGGCGACCTCGGGCCGGCGCTGGCCGACATCAAGGTGTCGTAGCCGCGCGTTGACAGGCGCATAGCCGTAAGCCTAAATCCTGACCCAGACGGTCTTCTCCCGGCAAAGGGAGGAGCCAAGAGGGAATGCGGTGCGGGCCAAAACCCAAATCCGCGGCTGTCCCCGCAACTGTAAGCGACGAGCCTTGGCCGAAAACCACTGGGATATTCCCCGGGAAGGCGGCATTCAAGGCGACGACCCGCGAGCCAGGAGACCTGCCGTCTGAGACTTTAAGTATCCGTTCGCCCGGCGGGTTTTCCGGGCAAGGAGCCTGGTTTTTGGATCGCAACGGCAGTTTCCCGACTAATATCGCGGACATTTCGTCCGAGCGCGATGACGCGCTGGCGGACGTCACGATCATCGTTTGCTCGTCCTGCCGTAACGAAATCGGTTCAGACGCGCATCCGCGCGCCGGTGCATTGCTTGCCGAGGACACGCGCCAGGCTGCTTCCGGCGAAGGTCTCCGGGTCCGGACGGTCGAATGCCTCGGCAATTGCAAGCGCCGCCTGAGCGCGGCACTTCTGCGCGATGGTTGCTGGAGCTACGTTTTCGGTGACCTGAATACCGCCAGCGGCGCCGATCTCGTCGCCGGCGCGAAACTCTTCGCCACCTCGGCCGACGGCCTGATCCCATGGCGCGGCCGGCCCGATTCCCTCAAGCGCGGCCTTGTTGCCCGCATCCCTCCCCTCGACATGCTGAAGGACTGACCATGAGCGCTTCCGTTTCCCGTGTTCCCTGCACCGTCGTCACCGGCTTCCTCGGCGCCGGCAAGACGACGCTGATCCGCAACCTCATCGAAAACGCCAAGGGCAAGCGGCTGGCGATCATCGTCAACGAGTTCGGCGATGTCGGCATCGACGGCGATATCCTCAAGGGCTGCGGCGTCGATTCTTGCCCGGAAGAAAACATCGTCGAGCTTGCCAATGGCTGCATCTGCTGCACCGTCGCCGACGACTTCGTGCCTGCGCTCGACCAGATTCTGTCGCGCACGCCGAAGGTCGACCACATCCTGATCGAGACGTCCGGCCTCGCTCTGCCGAAGCCGCTCGTCCAGGCCTTCCAGTGGCCGACGGTGAAGAGCCGCGTCACCGTCGACGGCGTGATCGCAGTGGTCGACGGGCCGGCGCTGGCCGACGGTCGCGTCGCCTCCGACATGGATGCCCTGCAGGCGCAGCGCGCGGCGGACGGCTCGCTCGACCATGACGATCCGGTCGAAGAGGTGTTCGAGGACCAGATCGCCTGCGCCGACCTGATCATCCTGTCGAAGAGCGACCTGATGGATGCGGCCGGCTCGGCCCGCGCCAATGCCGTCATCGGCGAGCATGTCGCGCGTGCCGTCAAGGTCGTGCCGACCACCCATGGCAAGGTCGACCCCTCGGTGCTGCTCGGCCTCGGCCTTGCCGTCGAGGACGACATCGAGAACCGCAAGACCCACCACGACGACGAGCTCGACCATGAGCATGACGATTTCGACTCCTTCGTCATCGACATCCCGTCGGTCGCCAATCCGGACGACCTGGCAAAGCGCGTCGCCCTCGCCGCCGAGCAGGAAAACGTGCTGCGCGTCAAAGGTTTCGTCGAGGTCGGCGGCAAGCCGATGCGGCTTCTGCTGCAAGCCGTCGGCCCCCGCGTCAACCACTACTATGACCGCGCCTGGACGGCGGAGGACGACCGCCGCTCGCGGCTCGTCGTCATCGGTCTCAAGGGGCTGAACCGCCCGGCGGTCGAGCGTATCCTTGCCGGCTGAGGCCAACACGAAACGCGATGCATATCCTCACCACCACATCCGCCTCGCTCGACGATCTCGCCGAGCCGATCGACCTCAGGCAGACGCCTGCGGATGTCGTGGCCCTGTCCTTCACCGACAGCGATCTGGCCGGCCTTGCCGCGGCCTGGAAGGCGGACGCGGAGCGGCTGCCGTCGATGCGGCTGGCCGCCTTGCGCGACCTTCGCCACCCGATGTCGGTGGACCTGTGGATCGACAGCGTCGCCCGCCACGCCAGGGTCGTCCTCGTCCGCATCCTGGGCGGCTATGACTGGTGGCGCTACGGCTGCGACCAGCTCGCGGCGGTGGCGCGCAAGCGCGGCATAAAACTGGCGCTGCTGCCCGGCGAAAGCCATGACGAGGATCAGCGCCTGATCGAAGGCTCGACCCTGCCACGCGGCGAACTCAACGCCTTGCTCGGCTATTTCCGCGAAGGCGGCCCGGCAAACATGAGCGCGCTGGTGCAAAGACTGGCGGTGCTTGCGGGGGCTGAGGCGGGCGTAACCGACCCGGTCAGCGTGCCGAAGGCGGGGTACTATCAGCCGGGAGTTAGAGTTGTCGCAAAACCGGCACTATCCAAGGCTGGCGATCCTTCGCCCCCCTCTCTGCCCGGCAAGACAGAGAGGGGGGCGACGGAACTCGACGCCAACAAGTTCGACGTCATCCCCATCCTCTTCTACCGCTCGATGCTGCTCGCCGCCGACGTAGCCCCTATCGACGCACTGGTCGAAGCCTTGCGGCTACAGGGTTTGGCGCCCGTGCCGATCTTCGTGTCCAGCCTGAAAGATCCGGCGTCGCTGGCCTTCGTCGAAGCCGCCCTCGCCTCACTGAACCCTTCAGCCATCGTCACCGCGACCGCCTTTGCCTCCGGTGCCGAGCCCGGCGCCGAAACCCTGTTCGACCGCGCCGGCGTGCCGGTTTTCCAGGTTATCGTCGCCACGACGAGGCGCGAGGTCTGGGAAAAGAACCAGCGCGGGCTGGCCCCGGCCGATCTCGCCATGCATGTCGTGCTGCCCGAGCTCGACGGCCGTATCCTTGCTGGCGCAATCTCGTTCAAGGGCGAGGTCGAAACCGACCCGGCGCTGGCTTTCCGCGCCTTTGCCAACCGGCCCGAGGCCGACCGGGTTGCGCAAGTTGCCAAGCGCATCGCGGCGTTTATTCGACTGCAGCGGACGGAGCGAGCCGAGCGCAGGCTGGCGATTCTGATCCCGGACTATCCAAGCGCACCGGGGCGGACTGGCTACGCCGTTGGGCTTGATGTGCCGTCGAGTGTGCTTGCCATGCTGCACGACCTCAAGGAACAGGGCTATGCCATTGAGGGGATTCCGCAATCGGCACGCGCGATGCTGGATGCGCTGGAAGTGGCTAGGCATGGCCTTGCCTTGACGGATTACGTGGCCTCCTCAGCCGAACTGCCGGAGGTAGCGCGAGCTTCTGTTGAGATGGCGTGGGGCAAGGCAGAAGGGATAGGTTCGCGCGAGGCGCCCCCCTCTGTCCTGCCGGACATCTCCCCCTCTAGGGGGGAGATTGGCAGTTCAGCCGATGGCGCTCCTTCTGCAGCCTTATTGCTTAGCGCGACGTTGGCCATTGGCGAAACCGATGGCGGGAACGTAATCTCCCCCCTGGAGGGGGAGATGTCCGGCAGGACAGAGGGGGGCGCGACGGAACGCCTACCTTCGAGGACAAGCCCCGACCACCGCTTCCCCTTCCGCGCCGCGACCTTCGGCAATGTCACCGTGGCGCTTGCCCCCGACCGCGGCCGCTCCGCCGACCGGCGCGCCGACTATCACGACCCAACCCTCCCCCCGCGCCATGAGCTGATCGCCTTCGGCCTCTGGCTGCGAAAATCGCTCGGCGTGCACGCCATCGTCCATGTCGGGGCGCATGGCACGCTCGAATGGCTGCCCGGCAAGACGGTCGCCCTCTCCGGCACCTGCTTTCCCGAGATCGTCACCGGCTCGCTGCCGGTCATCTATCCCTTCATCGTCTCCAACCCGGGCGAAGCGGCGCAGGCCAAGCGTCGCATCTCGGCCGTCACGCTCGGCCATCTGCCGCCGCCACTGACCGGCGCCGGTCTCGACGAGGCTCAGCAGAAGCTTGAGCGGCTGGTCGACGAATACGCCCAGGCCGACGGGCTCGACCGCCGCCGCCGCGACCAGTTGGCCAAGCTCATCGTCGAGACGGCACAGAAGTCCGGCTTGGCCTCTGAAGCTGGCGTTGCCGGCACGGATGCGCCGGACGAAGCGCTGCGCCGCATCGATGCCTGGCTCTGCGACCTCAAGGATTTCGCCATCAAGGATGGGCTGCATGTCTACGGCCGCGCGCCGGAGGACGAGGTCGATCCGTTGCGCCGGCAAAGTGCCGAGGCGGAACGGGCAGCGCTGCTCGCCGCGCTCGACGGCCGCCACATGAAGGCCGGGCCAGCCGGCGCGCCGGCTCGCGGCCGCTCCGACGTGCTGCCCACCGGCCGCAACCTCTTCACCTCCGATCCGCGCACCATGCCGACGCCGACCGCTTATGATCTTGGCCAGGCGGCGGCGGAGGAAGTCGTGCGCAGCTATATGCAGAGCCATGGCGACTGGCCGCGCTCGCTGGTCATCGACCTCTGGGGCTCTGCCTCCTTGCGCACCGGCGGCGAGGAGATCGCGCAAGGCCTTGCATTGATGGGCTGCCGGCCGCAATGGGATGGCGCTACCGGCCGCGTCACCGGTATCGAGGTGCTGCCGCCGGCAGCGCTCGGCCGCCCTCGCGTCGACGTCACCTGGCGCATCTCCGGCTTGTTCCGCGACATGTTCCCGACCCAGATCGCGCTTATCGACGCCGCCGCCGGCGCGGTCGCCACACGCGACGAGGATGATTCCGAAAACCCGCTCGCCGCCGCTACACGCGCTGTGGGAAAGGTCGCCCCGCGCATCTTCGGCACCTCGCCCGGCACCTATGGCGCCGGCGTCGAGGACTTGCTGTCGCGCGGCGACTGGGGTGCGCGCGAGGAGATCGGCCGCGCCTATCTCGACGCCACCTCTCACGCCTATGGCGGCGCCGAGGGCGAAGCGATTGCCGCGCCCGGCGCCTTCGAGGGCCGCATCGCCGAAGCCGATCTTCTCGTCCATACGGGCGACGACCCGGGCCGCGACATCCTCGAAGGTTCGGCCGATGTCGCCTTCATCGGCGGATTTTCGGCCGCACTTGCCGCGCTTGGCCGCAATGCAGACGTCATCGTGCTCGACACGACCGATCCCAACAAGCCGAAGCCGCGTTCGGTGAGCGAAGCTGTATCGCGCGTGGTGCGGGCCCGCGCCGTCAATCCGCGCTTCATCGCCGGCCAGATGCGCCACGGCCCCCGCGGCGCCTCGGAATTCGCCGAGACGGTCGACCGTCTCGTCGGCTTCGCCGAGACCACCCATGCCATTTCGGGCGCGCTGATCGAGGCGGTGCACCACGCCTATGTCGGCGACCCGGACGTCCGCGCCTTCCTTCTGCGCGAGAACCCGGCGGCGGCGAAGGCCATCGCCGAGCGCTTCCTCGCTGCGCGGCGGCGCGGCCTCTGGCATCCGCTCCGCAACTCCATCGATGACGATCTCGCCGCCTTGATCGCCGAGGCCCAGGCAAGCGGGGTGGCGGCATGAACGCGTTATCGCGTCGCAGCGCCTGTCCTGCCTTGAGCGCGCCGATGCAAACGGGCGACGGGCTCTTGGTGCGGCTCAATCCGGTCGCTGGAGGACTTGCGCCGAAGTCGCTGATCGGACTCGGCGAATCCGCCCTGCGCCATGGCAACGGCATCATGGAAGTGACCGCGCGCGGCAGCCTGCAGATCCGCGGCCTGACGGCGGAAAGCGCGCGGCTGCTGGCGGCGGAGGTGGATGCGCTGGGCATCGCAGTGCGCACCGGCGTGCCGGTCGAGAGCGGGCCGCTGGCGGGCATTGATCCACGAGAGATTGCTGATCCGCGCCCGTTGGCGGAGCGGATCCAGATTGCGATTGAAGAGGGTGAGCTGACGGCGCGGCTGGGGCCGAAAGTATCGGTGGTTGTCGATGGCGGCGGACAGTTGACGATGGATGCGGTGGCGGCCGACGTGAGGCTGAAGGCGGTGCGAGCTGGTGCAAATGTCCAATGGGGTGTTTCGGTTGCCGGCGACGCGGGCAGTGCAAGGCCGCTCGCGACCGTCGATGCGGATGCCGCCCGCGACATGGCTGTGGCGGGTCTCAGGATGGTCGCGGAAAAAGGCCGCGAGGCACATACACGAGATTTGTCGGAGCGGCAGTTGGCCTCGCTCGCAGGCTGGCATTCCTTCGCGCCCCCCTCTGTCCTGCCGGAGATCTCCCCCTCTAGGGGGGAGATTGATCAGTCGCCGGTTTCGCCAATCACTGACGCCGAAAAGGTACGGCACACCTACACCTTTGTGAGAGAGGCGCCGCCGGCCGAACTGCCAATCTCCCCCCTAGAGGGGGAGATGTCCGGCAGGACAGAGGGGGGCGCCGTAGAGCGCCATCATTCACCCGTCGGCCTCTTCCACCTGCACACGAGCCACGCCCTCGGCATCGGCCTGCCCTTCGGCAGCATGCCTGCCCAAAATCTGATCGGCCTCGCCACACAAGCCTTGCACCTCGGCTCCGCCGAAATCCGCCTCGCCCCCGGCCGCGCCGTGCTTTTCGTCGTCCTCTCCCCCGCAGCCAGCGCCTTGCTACAAGCCACCGCCGCAACTCTCGGCTTCGTCACCGACGCATCCGACCCGCGCACCCGCATCGCCGCTTGTCCCGGCATGCCGGCTTGCGCCTCCGGCCGCATCGCCACCCGCGCCATCGCCGAGACGATCGCGACCGAATGCGCCGACCTCTTCGATACCTCACTAACTCTGCACATCTCCGGCTGCGCCAAAGGCTGCGCGCATCCGGGCGCAGCGGCGCTAACATTGGTCGGCGACGAAAACGGAGCCGGACTTGTCGTGGACGGGACGGCAAAGGCCCTTCCTGCCGGATACAGGCCGGGCTATGACGCCGCGCGCGGGGTCGCCGGCATCCTTGCCGCGGTGCGGGCGCAAAGACATCAAGGCGAGACCGCCGCTGCCTGCCTGGCAAGGCTTCGCGCGGCCGGAATCGCTGAACTCTATCGACGGAACTAGAGCATGGACGCCTACGACTATATTCATGACGGGATGGCGATCTACGAGCGCTCTTTCGCCATCATCCGCTCCGAGGCGGAGCTGTCGCGCTTCTCCGAGGCTGAAGCCGATGTCGCGATCCGCATGATCCATGCCTGCGGCCAGGTCGAAGCCGCGAGCCATTTTGTTTTCTCTAACAGTTTTATCGATGCGGCCCGCGCGGCACTCGCCGCCGGCGCACCGATCTTCTGCGATGCGGAAATGGTGGCGCATGGCGTCACCCGTGCCCGCCTGCCTGCCGGTAACGAGGTGATTTGCACGCTGCGCGACCCGCGCACGCATGAAATCGCCAAGGCAATCGGCAACACCCGCTCGGCCGCGGCCATCGACCTCTGGGGCGAGCGCATGGCCGGCTCGGTCGTCGCCATCGGCAATGCGCCGACCGCGCTCTTCTATCTGCTCGAAAAGCTGCGCGACGGCGCGCCGAAGCCGGCCGCGATCATCGGCATGCCGGTCGGTTTCGTCGGTGCCGCCGAATCCAAGGACGCGCTGGCTGAGAATTCCTACGGCGTGCGCTACGCCATCGTGCGCGGCAGGCTGGGCGGCAGCGCCATGACGGCGGCCGCGCTCAACGCATTGGCGAGGCCTGGCCTGTGAACGCGCATCTCAAAGGGCGCCTGGTCGGCGTCGGCACCGGCCCCGGCGACCCCGAACTTCTGACACTGAAGGCGGCGCGTGTGCTGGCCGAGGCCGACGTCGTCGCCTATTTCGCCAAGCGCGGCAACAACAGCAACGCGCGTGCCATCGTCGAGACACGCTTCCGGCCGGACATGGTCGAGCTGCCGCTGCTCTATCCGGTGACGACGGAGATCGACAAGGATCACGACGACTACCGCTCGCAGATCACCGATTTCTACGAGCAGTCGGCCGAACAGGTCGCCGAACATCTCGGCGCCGGCAGAATGGTTGCCGTGCTTTCGGAAGGCGATCCGCTCTTCTACGGCTCCTACATGCATCTGCATGTGCGCCTCGCGCACCGCTTCCCGACCGAAGTCATCCCCGGCATCACGGCTATGTCCGGCTGCTGGTCGGCGACAGGCCTGCCGATCGTCCAAGGCGACGACGTGCTGACCGTGCTGCCCGGCACGATGAGCGAGTTCGAGCTGACGCGTCGGCTGGCCGACACCGATGCCGCCGTCATCATGAAGGTCGGCCGCAACCTGCCGAAAATCCGTCGCGCGCTGGAAGCAACGGGCAAGCTGGCGAAGGCCGTTTATGTCGAACGCGGCACCATGCCGGGTAGCGTCTCGATGCGGCTTGCCGAGAAGCCGGACGACAAGGCGCCCTATTTCGCCATCGTGCTGATCGCCGGCTGGTCGGCTCGCCCCGGAGCCAAAGCATGAGCGGCCGTCTCACCGTCATCGGTCTCGGCCCCGGCAATGCCGACCAGGTCACCCCGCAGGCCACTCAGGCTGTGGCCGAGGCTTCGTTCTTCTATGGCTACAAACCCTATCTCGACCGGCTTGAGCTGCGGCCGGACCAGGTGCGCATCGCCTCCGACAATCGCGAGGAGCTCGCCCGTTCCAACGAGGCGTTGGCCAAGGCGGCCGAGGGCCATAGCGTCGCCGTTGTCTCCGGCGGCGATCCCGGCGTCTTCGCCATGGCGGCGGCCGTCTGCGAGGCGATCGAAGCCGGTCCGGCCGAATGGAGGACGATCGATCTCGCCGTCGTTCCCGGCGTCACCGCCATGCTCGCGGTCGCTGCCCGCATCGGCGCGCCACTCGGCCATGATTTCTGCGCTATCTCGCTCTCCGACAATCTGAAGCCGTGGGACCTGATCGAGCTGCGCCTTCTGGCGGCCGCGGGAGCCGGATTCGTCATCGCGCTTTACAACCCGATCAGCAAGGCCCGCCCCTGGCAGCTCGGCCGCGCCTTCGAATGCCTGAAGGCGATCCTGCCCGGTACCACGCCGGTGATCTTCGGCCGCGCCGCCGGTCGGCCCAACGAGCGCATCGAGGTTTTTCTGCTTGCGGACGCCGACGCGGAAAAGGCAGACATGTCGACCTGCATCATCATCGGATCGCCGGAGACCCGCATCATCAGGCGCGGCGAAAAGCCGGCGCTGGTCTACACGCCGCGTTCGGCAACAGGGTCGAAAAGATGATCGACTTTTCCGGCCAGCGCATCGACGGTTTGGGCCGAAGCGACGTCCGGCAAGGTCGGACGACGGATCATGACCACCTCGATACCGAGCGCCCGCGCCGCGGCGATCTTGCCATAAGTTGCCTCGCCGCCGCTGTTCTTCGACACGACAACATCGATGGCGTATTTTTGAAGCAACGCGCGCTCATCGGTTTCCGGAAACGGACCGCGCGCCAGCAGATACACCGCATCGGGCACCGCGAGCTTCGGCTCGATCGGATCGACGCTGCGGATCAGGTAACGGTGCTGCGGGGCAGCCTCGAAGGCGCCGGCCTCCTGCCGGCCGATCGCGAGGAAAGCGCGGCGCGGCGGCGTGCCAAGCGCACTTGCCGCCTCAGTGACATTGTCGACCAGCGTCCAGTGATCGCCCGCGACAGGGGCCCAGCCGGGACGCCGCAGCGCAAGGATCGCCACGCCGGATCGCCTTGCCGCTTCGGCGGCGTTGGCCGAGATGCGCGCCGCATAGGGATGCGTGGCGTCGATCAGCAGATCGACGTACTCCTCGCGAAGATAGGCGGCCAGCCCGCCCGCACCGCCGAAGCCGCCGACACGCACCGGCACGCCTTGCGCGACCGGGCTTTCGGTGCGGCCGGCGAGCGACAGCGTGACCGAGAAATCCTTGCGATGGGCGAGCTTTCCGGCCAGTTGCCGGGCTTCCGTGGTGCCGCCGAGGATCAGGATACGGTGGGTCATCATGCCTGCTAAGGGTCCGCGCGCCGCCGGCTCAAGGTGGCTCACCATCGTCGGCATCGGCGAGGACGGTGTAGCGGGTCTCGGCGACGAGGCCAAGCGGCGCATCGCGCAGGCTGAAGTCGTGTTCGGCGGCAAACGGCATCTTGCTCTCGTCGCAAACTTGGCCAAGGGTGATGCGCGCCCATGGCCGACGCCCTTCGACGCCGAATTGCGCGACGTGCTGGCGCTCAAAGGCAAAAACGTCTGCGTGCTCGCTTCCGGCGACCCGTTCTTCCACGGCGTCGGCGTGACGCTGGCGCGCAAGGTGCAGCCGGATGCGATGCTCGTCCTCCCGGCGCCGTCGTCGCTGTCGCTGGCCGCCTCGCGTCTCGGCTGGGCCTTGCAGGACGTCGAGACCATCTCGCTGCACGGCCATTCGATCGATCTGATCCGGCCCCTGCTCCACCCCGGTGCGCGTATCCTTGCCCTGACATCGGATGGCAACGCACCGGCGGCCATCGCCGGACTGCTCGACGAGCTCGGTTTCGGCCCTTCGCGGCTGACGGTCCTGGAAGCGCTTGGCGGTGCGGATGAAGCGCATCGAACCTCCCGCGCCGATGCCTTCGATCTCAAAAACATCAATCCGCTCAACGTGCTGGCGATCGAAATTGAACCGACGCCGGACGCACGCACCCTGCCTTTGACCGTTGGCCTTGCCGATCATCTGTTCGAGCATGACGGCCAGATCACCAAGCGCGAGATCCGCGCCATCACGCTGTCGGCATTGGCGCCAAGGCGCGGCGAACTGTTGTGGGACATCGGCGCCGGCTCCGGCTCGATCGGCATCGAATGGATGCTGGCGCATCCCTCGCTGCGCGCCATTGCCATCGAGGCCGATAGCGAACGCGCCGCCCGCATCCACCGCAATGCCGCGCATTGCGGCGTGCCCGGCCTTTTGGTGGTGGAAGGCGCCGCGCCCAAGGCCTTCGCCAAACTGGAGGCGCCGGATGCTGTCTTCATCGGCGGCGGCGGCAGCGATGCCGGCGTGCTGGAGAAGGCGATCAAGGCGCTGCGTCCCGGCGGCCGGCTGGTCGCCAATGCGGTGACGCTGGAGATGGAGGCGCTGCTGCTCGACCAGCACACTAGGCGCGGCGGCGACCTGACCCGCGTCGCGCTGTCCCGAGCAGCACCGGTCGGGTCCATGCAGGCCTGGCGTGCGGCCATGCCGGTCACGCAATGGAGCTGGGTGAAGCCATGATGGTCGCGGGCATCGGCAGCCGCAAAGGCGTAACCGCGGGCGACGTGCGCGCCGCGGTCGAAACCGCGCTCGAAGCGCATGGCTTGGCGATGACCGCGCTTTCGGCGCTGGCGACCGGCGAAATCAAGCGCGACGAGCAGGCAATCTTCCTTGCCGGTCGCGACCTCGACCTTCCCGTCCTCGTCATCTCCGACGCCGCGCTGCAAGCCGTCTCGTCCGGCACGATCAGCCGATCCGAAATGTCGCAGGCGCATGCCGGCACGCCTTCGGTCTCGGAAGCCTCGGCACTGGCCGCGGCCGGAAAAGGTGCAAAACTGCTTGCGGCCCGCACCGTGCTCGGCCCGGTGACCTGTGCCATCGCTCTTGGCGGAGGAGCCGCATGACCGTCCATTTCATCGGCGCCGGCCCGGGTGCGGCCGACCTCATCACCTTGCGCGGCAGCCGCCTGCTGGCGTCCTGCCCGGTCTGCCTCCATGCCGGCTCTATCGTCGCGCCGGAGCTGCTCGAGCACTGCGCGCCCGGAACGAAATTGATCGATACCGCGCCGATGTCGCTCGACGAGATCGAGGCCGAATATGTCGCGGCGCACAAGGCCGGCCAGGATGTCGCGCGCCTGCACTCCGGCGACCTTTCGGTGTGGAGCGCCGTCGCCGAACAGATCCGGCGCCTGGAAAAGCACGGCATCCCCTACACGCTCACGCCCGGCGTGCCCTCCTTCGCCGCGGCGGCGGCAGCACTTCGCCGCGAGCTCACCATCCCTGAGCTCGCGCAAAGCCTGGTGCTGACCCGCGTTTCCGGCCGCGCCTCGAAGATGCCGCCGGGCGAAACGCTCGCCGGCTTCGGCCGCACCGGCGCCACGCTTGCCATCCACCTTGCCATCCACGCCATCGACCGCGTCGTCGCCGATTTGACGCCGCTCTACGGCGCCGAATGCCCAGTCGCGGTCGTCTTCCGCGCCTCCTGGCCGGACGAGCGCATCGCGACCGGCACGCTCGGCACCATCGAAGCGCAGCTGGCGGAAAATCCGATGGAGCGCACGGCGATCATCTTCGTCGGCAGCGCGCTCGCGGCGCAGGATTTCGGCGAAAGCTCACTTTACGACGCCCACTACCAGCGGCGTTTTCGCGGACGGGACGGATTGTGAACGGCAGCGCCAATACAAACGGACGGGCAACGGTGGAGCAGGCGCTGGCGCGGCTGAACTTCAAGCCGCGCGAGCTTGAGCCCGGCCATGTCTGGCTGGCCGGCGCCGGCCCCGGCGATCCCGGCTGCCTGACGCTGGAAGTGCTGGCGGCACTCGGGCAATGCGACGCGCTGGTCTATGACGCGCTGGTCTCGCCCGATGTCGTTGCGGTCGCTCAAGGCGCCGAGCTGTTCTACGCCGGAAAACGCGGCGGCCAGCCCTCGATGAAGCAGGACGACATCAACGCGCTCCTGGTGCGGCTGGCGCGCGAGGGCCGCCGTGTCGTGCGGCTGAAGGGCGGCGACCCCTATATTTTCGGCCGCGGCGGCGAAGAGGCTTTGGCGCTCGCAGGCGAGAAAATTCCGTTCCGAGTGCTTTCCGGCCTGACCTCCGGTCTCAGCGCGCTCGCCGCCACCGGCATTCCCGCCACCATGCGCGGCATCAACAAGGCCGTCATCCTCGCCACCGGCCATGCCGCCGGCACGGACGACGACATCGACTGGGCGGCGATCGCCCGCACCGGCCAGCCCGTCGTCGTCTATATGGGCATGGCCAATCTGCCGGTGATCGCAGCAAAACTGCTCGGCGGCGGTCTCGCGCCCGCAACCCCTGCCGCCGTGATCGTCGCCGCGACCACGCCACGGGAGCGCATCGTCGTCGCCACGCTTGCGACAATCGCCGAGGAGGCCGCGGCCGCCGGGCTCGCCTCGCCGGCGTTGATCGTCGTTGGCGGCATCGTCGCCATGCGCGCG
The DNA here is from genome assembly GCF_033977145.1 of Mesorhizobium montanum. Taxonomy (NCBI): domain Bacteria; kingdom Pseudomonadati; phylum Pseudomonadota; class Alphaproteobacteria; order Hyphomicrobiales; family Phyllobacteriaceae; genus Mesorhizobium; species Mesorhizobium montanum. Next base: position 336,867 of record NZ_JAVIJF010000003.1, read on the forward strand.
GCACTGGCGGGCGGCGCATGACGGCGCGCGCGATTATCATTGGCGCACCGCGTTCCGGGTCGGGCAAGACCAGCGTCACCATCGGCCTGCTGCGAGCGCTTGCCCGGCGCGGCCTGAAAGTACGCGGGGCGAAGTCCGGTCCGGACTATATCGACCCGGGCTTCCACACCGCGGCCACCGGCCTCTCCGGGGTCAACCTCGACAGCTGGGCGATGTCGCCATCCCTGCTCAACGCGCTGGCAACGCAGGCAACGGACGACGCCGAATACGTCATCCTGGAAAGCGCGATGGGCCTATTCGACGGCATCCCCGCGCCGGAAGGCCGGTCGGGTTCGGCCGCCGATCTCGCCCGGCTTTACGGCTTGCCTGTCCTTCTGGTGCTCGACGTTTCCGGACAGTCGACCACGGCCGCCGCCGTCGCCAAGGGTTTTGCCACTTACGATGCGAACGTGCGCATGGCCGGCGTCGTGCTCAACCGCCTCGGCAGCGAACGGCACCGGCGGCTGTCGGGCGACGCGATCGAAGCGATCGGCCTGCCTGTCGTCGGCACCATCATGCGCGATCCGACGCTCAACCTGCCGGAGCGGCATCTCGGCCTTGTCCAGGCCGGCGAATATGAAAACCTGATGGCGCATCTCGATCGGCTGGCCGACATGGTCGAGAAGTCGCTCGACATCGACGCCATCCTGGCGCTGGCGACCCCGCTGGAACCGGCGGCCGGCGACTTCGGCGATGCATTGCAGCCGCCCGGACAGCGCATCGCACTGGCGGAAGATGCCGCCTTCACCTTCCTCTATCCGCATGTTGCCACGCATTGGCGCAAGGTTGGCGCGGAGATCGTACCTTTCTCGCCGCTTGCCGACGAAGCGCCAGACGAAGATTGTGATGTCTGCTGGCTGCCCGGCGGCTATCCCGAACTGCATGCCGGCAAGCTTGCAGCCGCCGACAATTTCCAGAAGGGAATGGCGCGCTTTGCGGCGACGAAGCCGGTTCATGGCGAGTGCGGCGGTTTCATGGTGCTGGGAGATGTTCTGGAAGACGCCGACGGCCACAGCCACAAGATGCTCGGCCTGCTTGGACATTCGACCAGTTTCGCCAAGCGCAAGATGAACCTCGGCTACCGCGAGGCGCGGCTGCGCGCCGCCTGTCCGCTCGGCAGCGAAGGCACGCTGATCCGCGGCCATGAATTCCACTATGCGCAGATATTTGCTGCCGGCAATGACGAGCCGCTGGCCGACCTTGCCGATGGTCAGGGCAATCCGCTCGGCGCCTCGGGCTACCGGCGCGGCCATGTCAGCGGCACCTTCTTCCATGCCATTGCGAGGGGCGCATGAGCGGTCCTTCCGCACCCCGGCAATTGCTTGACGATATCGGCCTCAGCCTCGTCTTCTTCACCAGGCTGAGGCTTCCCTCGAGCGACTTCGGCGGCCGCAGCCTTGCCGATGCGATCTGGGCGGCGCCCTTTGCCGGTCTCGCGGTGGCGATCATCGGCGCGCTCGTCTACGCCATCGCCGATGTCCTCGGCCTTGCCCCCGCACCGGCCTCTGCACTTGCGCTCGCCGCGACGATGCTCGTTACCGGCTGCCTGCACGAGGACGGGCTTTCCGACATCGCCGACGGCTTCGGCGGCGGCAGGACACGCGAGAGCAAACTGGAGATCATGCGCGACAGCCGCATCGGCGCCTACGGCGCCGCAGCACTTGGGCTGTCGCTGCTCATCCGCTGGAGCGCTCTGTCCGAACTCACCGGTCCCGGCCACGTCTTCCTGGCGCTGCTTGCCGCGCATGCCGGCTCGCGCGGCCTGTTCGGCGCCTTCATGCATCTTCTGCCGCCGGCCCGCGGCGACGGACTGTCGGCGGGCGCCGGCGCCATCACCCGCGAAACCGCCATTGTCGGCGCGGCTCTCGGCGCGGCGGCGCTGCTGGCGCTTGGCCTCGGCGGCGCGATCGCGGCGCTCATCCTGCTCGGCTTGCTGTTTGCCGCCTTCCGCTCGCTTTGCCTCAGCCAGATCGGCGGCCAGACCGGCGACACGATCGGCGCGCTGCAGCAGCTCGGCGAGATCGCGGTGCTGCTGACTGCTTCCGTTTGCCTTTCCTGATTCCCTTTCGGAGACCTTGCCCCCATGCCCACCCAGACAACTTCGTTCAAATCGTTCGAAGACCTTCGCGCCGCCTGCCTCGACCTCCCTGTCGGCAGCGACGCTGCCGCCAGCGCCGTCGCCAGGCGGCAGGACACGCTCACCAAGCCGCAGGGCAGCCTCGGCCGTCTGGAGACCATGGCTGCATGGCTTGGCCGCTGGCAGGGCCGCGACATGCCGAAGCTCGACGCGGTCAAAGTCTTCGTCTTCGCCGGCAATCACGGCGTCACCGCACAGGGCGTCTCGGCCTATCCCTCTGAAGTGACAGTCCAGATGGTGGCGAACTTCGCCAGCGGCGGTGCGGCCATCAACCAGCTTGCCCGCATTGCCGGCGCAGAACTCGATGTCATCCCGCTCGATCTCGACCATCCGACCGGTGATTTCACGCAGGTGCCGGCGATGGACGAAAAGACATTTCTCGCCGCGGTCTCGACCGGCTACGATGCGGTGACCAAGGACCTCGACCTCGTCTGCTTCGGCGAAATGGGCATCGGCAACACCACCCCTGCGGCCGCGATCTCGACCGCCCTTTTCGGCGGCGGCGCCGAGAAATGGACTGGCCGCGGTACCGGCGTCGATGACGCAGGCCTGATTCGCAAGGTCACGGCCATCGAGGCTGGCCTCAAGCGCCATGCCGATTCGCTTTCCGACCCTTTGAAGATCGCGGCTGCGCTTGGCGGGCGAGAGCTTGCGGCGATCCTCGGCGCCACGCTAGCCGCGCGCCGCAACAATATCCCGGTGCTGCTCGACGGCTTCGTCTGCACCGCCGCCGTGGCGCCGCTGGCAAGATTGCACCCGACCGGTCTCGCCCACACCATCGCGGCCCATGTCTCGGCCGAGGCCGGCCATCGCCGCCTGCTCGAGGCGCTCGGCCTGCCGCCCCTGCTCGACCTCGGCATGCGGCTCGGCGAAGGCTCCGGCGCCTGCCTTGCCGTCAACCTCGTCCGCTCGGCGCTGGAATGCCATGCCAGGATGGCGAGCTTTGCCGAGGCTGGTGTTTCGGAAAAATAAAATCGGTCGAAATTTCAACACTGTTGAAACATCGAAATAACGTCATCTTGATTATTCCATGAGACGTAGATGTCTCGCGGGAGTATTTGAAATATCTAATATCCGCTGCAATTCTTGTTACCGCGGCTTCGCCGGCCTTGTCCCAGGACCAATATATTCGCCCGCTTCGTCCAGGCGAAGACGGGTCGGCCAGGATCCAGTCATCGATCTCGATGACCTTCCCGGTCAAGGATGATGACGACGCGGCCGCGCAGCAGCAGGTAGCGCTTCGCTCCTTCTACAAGGTCGCGGCCGGCAGTTGCGCCATGGTGCTCGAGACCGTCGCCGATACATGCGAAATCACCGGCATGAGCACCAACCTCAATGCGCGGGACCGCAACCTTGGCGGCTACGGCGGATCGCAGCTCACGGTGAGCGGCCAGATCACGATGAAGGTCAAGTTCAAGGCCAGTACTGGCAAACCAGCGCAGTGAAAGGGGTTTGCCAGTGTCGGCGCGAGAAACGCCAATGCGTTTCCCGCTGAAGGGTCTTTCCACCAAGTCTTTGAAGAATTTGGTGGGTGCGCACAGGATTGAACTGTGGACCCGCTGATTAAGAGTCAGCTGCTCTACCAACTGAGCTACGCACCCACTCGGCCGGCAAAACCGGCGTTGGCGGGCATATAGCCGCCGATGCCGGTCCTGTCCAGCCCTGCCGGAATCATTTCCCGACAAATCGACCGAGGCTCCCCGCACTCAGACGAAAAGCTTGCCCTCGGCCACCTTGATCGCGTGGCCGCCGATGCGCGCGGAGGCCAGTTTTCCGCCATCGACATTGAGCTCGAGCCGGATGCGCGACGGCCTGCCCATTTCCAGCCCCTGCTCGATCCAGAGCTGCGTGATTCCATCGGTCGGAGCGTCGAAATGCATGATCGCGCCGGCAAAGGCGGCGGCCGCCGAACCGGTTGCGGGATCTTCGTAGGACGGATTGCCGGGCACGATCATGCGAACATGAAATGCGCTGTCATGGTGGACCCGCTCGCGGCAATAGACATATGGGCTGGCGAAGGCCCATTCGCTCTTGCGCGGCGCAAGTTCCGACCACGCCTGGTTGTCGAGCCTGATCTTGGCCGCCTCCTCCAGTCCAGCAACGGGAATCGTCACATAAGGCACGCCGGCCGACCAGAAGGCGACGCGGTGATTCTCGAAGCCGATCTCGTGCGGGGCAAGGCCGAGCGCCGCGCCGATCGCTTCCGGGTCGGCCTTGAGCTCCAACGGTTCGGGCAATTTCGCCAGATCGAACTCGGCGAAGGTCGAGCCGTCATGCTTGCTCACCGCGCAACGCACCGGTCCGATATTCTCCTCCAGCACAAAAATGCCGGTGGCTTCACCGGCGAGTTCGGCCAGCGCAATCGCCGAGCCGACCGTGGGGTGCCCCGCGAAAGGCATTTCATAGTCGGGCGTGAAGATGCGGATACGGTTGCGGTGCTTTGGATTGTCGGGAGGCAGCACGAACACCGTCTCGGAAAGATTGAATTCGCGCGCGAGCGCCTGCATGCCGGCAGTGTCGAGCCCATCGCTGTCGAGCACCACCGCAAGCGGATTTCCGGCCAGCCGTTCGGTGGTAAACACATCGTAAAGCAAGTAATTGCGCGCCATGGAGAAAACCTTTCGCCTCGCCTCGAATTTCTGCCTCAATCCCAACATGAGGGAAATTTAATTTGAAATTCGAACCTTAAGGCCCGATTTGTGCACCGATAGGGACTTCGATCTTTCATTATAGGGGTCTGGGGTGGACCAGCTTGTCAATCCGCCAAACGCGGAATCCGGTACTTCCATCGAGGCGGCGCTCGGGCTCGACCGCAAGGGCGTAAGCCGCAAGCGTCGCCGCTTCTGGCTCTACGCACTGCTGGCGATAGCGATCGTCGCGGCCGGCATTGCCCTCTATCGATGGTATGCCGCCGCGCCGCCCAGGGTGGAATACACCACCGTGCCTGCGGCGACCGCCGACCTCACCGTCGAGGTGTCCGCCACCGGCACGCTGCAGCCACTGACCCAGGTCGACATCTCCAGCGAGCTTTCCGGCATCGTCCGCTCGGTGGCAGTCAATGAAAACCAGCAGGTCAGGAAGGGCGACGTGCTGGCGACGCTCGACACCGCCAAGCTGGAGGTCCAGATCGAACGCGCCACCGCCTCCGCCAAGGCGGCTGCGGCGGCCGTCGAGGACGCCAAGGTGACCTTGCAGGAAAACGAGAACACAGTGGTGCGTGCGAACGCGCTCACCAAGCGCGGCATGGCGACGGACCAGTCGCTCGAAGCGGCGACCGCGACGCGCGATCGCTCGAAGGCGGCGCTCGACAGCGCCGAGGCCAATCTCGCCATCGCCCAGGCCGACCTCAAGGCCCAGCAGACCGATCTCGCCAAGAGCACCATCTACGCGCCGATCGACGGCATCGTGCTGACGCGCTCGGTCGATCCCGGCCAGACGGTCGCATCCTCGCTGCAGGCGCCCGTGCTCTTCATCATCGCCGCCGACCTAAGGAACATGGAATTGCAGGCCGCGGTCGACGAGGCCGATATCGGCGCGGTGAAGCCCGGCCAGCATGCCCGCTTCACCGTCGACGCTTTCCCGGACCGGCCGTTCGATGCCGAAATCCGCGACATCTCCTACGCCTCGGTCACCACAGATGGCGTCGTCACCTACAAAGCCCGCCTCGAAGTCGACAATGGCGAGCTTCTCTTGAGGCCCGGGATGACGGCAACGGTTTCAGTCGTCACCCGGCAGGCCAAGGGCGTGCTTACCGTCCCCGCCACTGCCTTCCGCTATCGCCCGGCGCAACGGGCGGACCGCGGCTGGAGCCTGAGCGACCTCTTCACAGGCCGCATGGGCCGCCCCATCCGGCAGCGCGAGGCGGCGAAGGCGCCGACCGACGGCTCGCGCACGCTTTATGTGCTGGAGAACGGCCGGCCGCAGCCGGTCAACGTCAAGATCGGCTCGACCGACGGCGAGCTGACCGAGATCACGTCCGGCCTCGACGAGGGCGCGCAAGTCATCACCGGCGCCCAGCAGCGGAGCTGACCGGTGTCGGCTCCCCTGCTCATCACATTCGCCAAGGTCTGGAAAAGCTACGGCGAAGGCGAGGCCCGCGTGCACGCGCTGGCCGGCGTCGATCTCGCCATCCGCAGAAGTGAATTCGTCGCCATCATGGGCCCCTCGGGATCGGGCAAGTCGACCGCGATGAATATCATCGGCTGCCTCGACACGCCGACGATCGGAACCTACAGCTTCATGGGTGTCGACGCAGGCCGGCTCGACCGCAACCGCCGCGCCTTGCTGCGCAACCTCTATGTCGGCTTCGTCTTCCAGGGCTACAATCTTCTGCCACGCACCACGGCGGCGGAAAATGTCGAGCTGCCGCTGATCTATCGCGGCGTTGCCGCGCGCGAGCGCCGCGATCTCGCCATGCAGGCGCTCGCTCAGGTCGGACTTGTCGGGCGCGAGCATCATACGCCGGGCGAGCTTTCGGGCGGCCAGCAGCAGCGCGTGGCGATCGCCCGCGCCATCGTCACCAGGCCGACACTGCTCGTCGCCGACGAACCGACCGGCAATCTCGACACCGCGCGCACACACGAAATCATGGAGTTGCTGACCAAGCTCAACGCCGACCTCGGACTCTCCATCGTCATGGTCACGCATGAGGCCGATGTCGCGGACTATGCCGGCCGCACCATCCGCTTCCTCGACGGCCATGTCGCCTCCGATACCTTGAAAGCGGAGGAAGCAGCATGATCTGGGAAACCGTCCGCCTCTCGCTGCGCTCGATCCGCCGCAATGTGTTGCGCTCGTTTCTGACGCTGCTTGGCATCGTCATCGGCGTCGCCGCCGTCATCGCCATGCTCACCATTGGCTCCGGCACGACGGAGAAGGTCAAGGCCGATATTTCCAAGCTCGGCAGCAACCTGCTCGTCGTTCGCGCCGGCCGGCCGGCCGGGCCCGGCGGGCCGGGAGGTCTCGACCAGGCGGTGCGGCCGCTGGCCGAAAAGGACGTCACGGCGCTCGTTGCGCATCTGAGCGGCGCGCGGGCGATTTCGCCCGCCTCGCAAAAACAGGTCCGCGTCATCTTCGGCACTGAAAGCCTGACCTCGGGTGTGACGGGAACCGACAGCGCCTATCTCGACGCCCGCGACTGGAAGCTGGTATCCGGGCGGCCGTTCAGCGATTCCGAAACGCGCGCCGGCGCCGGTGTCTGCCTGATCGGCGAAACCGTGCGCCAGCAATTCTTCGGCGCCGGCGATCCGGAGGGCGAGATCATTCGCGTCAACCGCACCTCCTGCAAGATCATCGGCCTGCTCGAGCCCAAAGGCTATACCGGCTTCGGCCAGGACCAGGACAATGTCGTGCTGATGCCGCTGCACGCCTATCAGCGGCGCATCGCCGGCAACCGCGACATCGACAATATCTATATCGCCGCTGACGACCGCACGCCGACCACCGAGCTGCAGCCGCGCGTCGAGGACATTTTGCGCGATACGCGCCGTATCACGCCGGACCGCGATGCCGATTTCGCCATCCGCGATATGACCCAGATCGCCGATGCCATGACGAGCGCCACCACCACCATGACCGGCATGCTGGGGGCCGTCGCCGGCGTCAGCCTTCTGGTCGGCGGCATCGGTATCATGAACATCATGCTGGTCTCGGTCACCGAACGCACGCGCGAGATCGGCATCAGGCTGGCCATCGGCGCGCATGAAAAACACATCCTCATCCAGTTCCTGGTCGAGGCGACGGTGCTGTCGCTTTTTGGCGGCATCATCGGCATCTTGATCGGGCTTTCGTTGGCAGGCCTCGCCTCGATGGCGCTGACGATACCCTTTGCGCCAAGTCCCGCCGTCATCCTGCTTGCCGTCGGCTTTTCGGCGCTGATCGGCATGGTGTTCGGCTTCTTTCCGGCACTGCGCGGCGCCCGCCTCGATCCGATCGACGCGCTGCGGCATGAGTAAGCCCCGGGTAACCGGATGCGGTCGCGCTAATCGCCACCCGCGAAATGCCACTCGATCAGCGGCTTCATGTGCGGCATCAAGCCGTCGGGCAGATCGGTGGCATGCCGGATGATAACAGGCCCCTCGATCTCCGGCTCCGCCTCGGTGGCGACGAAGGCGCTGATGCGGCGCGCCAGTTCGTCGGCCGGTTCGGCAACCCGGTAGCGACGGAAGATCACCGTGCCGCTCGCCGTCGATAGCGCGTGATAGTGCTGTCCCCGTTCGGCCTTCGACAGGTCGAGCCCAGTCTCCTCCCCCACCTCGCGGATCATGTTGAAGTCGACATCGACCTGACCGTCACGGAAGTCGACCGGCTCGAACGAACCGGCGGCGAAATAGACGCGGCCGGCGTTGACGGTGTGCCGACCCATGCGGATCGCCACCAGCGCATTGTCGCCGGCGATCAACATGGCATGCGCGTAGGCGTGCTCGGCGCCGGAATTGTCGCGCCGCTTGCGCCACAGCATGAAGGTCGAATAGTTGACCGAATGACAGCGGCCGGCGAGACAATTGTCTCGGTAAGCAAGCTCGGAAAGCAGCACCACGGTGCCGTCGAACAACGCCGGATTGTCCGCTATCTCCTGCCGCCAATTCGCGGCGATCGCTTCTGCATTGCTCAGCGCGAAGGGATGCGGGCCGGGATCGAGCCGCACGTCGATCGCGTCGACCGGCAGGATGACGTTGCGTGGCAGATCGAAACTCAAGCGGGTCACGCCATGTCCAGGGTGATAGCCACCGGGCAATGGTCAGACGCTTTCGGTCTGTCCCAACCGGCGCGCGGGAAACGCTCGACCTCCTGTCCGGGCGGAAAGATGGTGCGCCAGGGCTGGCCGCTGCGAATGATGTCGGGAACGGTGGTGGCGTTCTTCGCCGCCAGCGCCTTCGACAGGAGGATATAGTCGAGCTGGCACAGATGCCGCTCCTCCGGGCCGCGCGTATGATAGAAGCTCCAGCGGTCCATCTCCGGCCGCCGCTCGACGACGTTCTCGCAGAAACCGCCGGCGGTGAGCACATTGATCGAGGACCGGGCTTCGTCGACAACCTCGAAACGATACCCGTCGATGCTGTCACCCGCGATCTTCACCCGCTGCCGGTAGTCGTTCATGTCGCCGCAGATCGCCCAGCGCTTGTCGACCGCATGGTCCTTGCCGAACCGTTGCTCGATGATGCGGCGCACCGCTTGCGCCTCGGCAATTCGCAGCGGCATCGTCGCCTCGCGGCCGTCCAGTCCGTTGCGCGGCGCGCCCATCGATTTGAAATGCACGAGATAAAGCGTCAGCGGCGCGTTGCCGACCTTCACGTCGATCTCCAGGCAGTCGCGGCGAAAAATACGATCGGCGGCGAGATGCCCGAGCGCGGCGAGTTCCGGCGTGAACAGGCCGAACTGCTCGAAGGTGACATAGGCATAGCTGGTCATGCGCACGAACTCGATCGGCTGCCCTTGCGCGGTTTCGTTGCGCATCATCAAGGCGACATCGATGCCGCGCGCATCGTTGCCGGCGGTGGTGTATTTCTGGCGGTAGCCCTGCCCGACCATCTTGAACAGATAGCCATATTCAAAGGCCTTCAGCGCTTCGATATTGTCGACCTCCTGCATGCAGATGATGTCCGCGCGAGTTGCCGCAATGGCGAGCGCCGTCAACTGCCGGGTGTCGTCGGACTGGGCGATGGTGCGCGCCTGTTCGAGGATCCGGTATTCGGCCTCGCTCTGGATGTCGAAGAGCGCCAGCGTGCGGTCTTCGTTGAGCTGGTTGCGATAGCCCGAAAAATCGAACCTGTTCATCAGGTTCTCGACATTGAAGGTGGCAAGCCGCAGCGACATGGCCGTGACCTTTGCCTGCAAGCGAGGGTGAAGACAAGAGCCCGGCTCGATGCTCGTCATGGTTGACGGAACCTTTCCGTTCATCCCCCGTTCAGACGAGAAGTTCCAACAATAGGCCTCTTCCCGGGGCGTTCTGGGCGTGGGGCCTTACTCCTTGGAGAGTGAAATGAAACCGCTCTTGTCTTCCCTCGGCTCCGGGCTGATGGCTCTGGGCCTCATAACGGGCCTGACGGCGCCGTCGATCGCCGGCCCGATCCTGCAGCCCGATCTCTCGACCGCGACCAGCACGGTGGCGCCCAAGATCATCCCCGTCCGCGACAGCTGGGCCGGCGGCAACAACTACTCGCCGCAGATGTATGACTGGCGCTGGCGGCGCGGTGGTGATTGGCGGGGCCGCGACTTCAGATGGCGCGGCGGCGACTTCCGCGGCCGTCATTTCTCCCGCAACTGGGATGGCGGCGACTGGCGTTGGCGGCACCATCGCCATCATCGGCATTTCGGTGGCGGTGACGCGGCCCTTCTGGGGCTCGGGCTCGGCTTGGGTTTAGGCGCCCTCGCCTACGACAACTATTATGATCCCTATCCGCGCTACTACCAGCCGCGGCGCATCTACCGGACGGAGCGCCTTTCCAGAGCCCACGTCCAGTGGTGCTACGACCGCTACCGGTCATATCGGGCCTGGGACAACACGTTCCAGCCCAATTACGGCCCGCGTCGGCAGTGCATTTCGCCCTATATCTGAGCCAGTCGGCAGCAAGAATGAAGCGGCGCCGATCGCGGCGCCGTTTCTTTTTTCGCCGAAAAGAAATCGCTTGCGGAGGGCAAAACCCTAAATTTAGCAAGGGCGTCTATCCGTGATGCCGGGGCCCCCATATGACGATCGCTGTGTCGCGATTCGCTAAAGCAATTCCAGGAAAAGTATGAAACGGTTTTCCGTCCGAAATTGCGTCAAGACAAAGGGGAAAGCGGTTTAGCGTTTCGGTGAAACGGTGAACCGCTCGAGGACGTACCTGCTATGGCTGAGAACGAGTTGAGAGGCAAGCACAGGCAACGCGTGCTGAAAGGCGCGGCGATCCTCACCGGCATCAACAATTCCGAGGTCAAGTGCACGGTGCGCAATATGCATCCCGGCGGCGCCGAGCTGAAGGTACCTATCGAGGCGCGCGTGCCCGACGAATTCCTGCTCTATGTGCCGACCGACGGCGTCGGCTACAAGGCGATTGTCCGCTGGCGCCGCGAGGATCGCATCGGCGTCGAGTTCACCGGCACCGAGCCGAAGCCGCATTGGCATTACGGCTGAGCATGAAAAAGCCGGCGGATCGCTCCGCCGGCCTTCATGGCAAATTGTGCGAAATTAGTTCTTCGCCTTGTCGACCAGCTTGTTCTTGGCGATCCACGGCATCATGGCGCGCAGCTTGGCGCCGACTTCCTCGATCTGGTGGCTGTCGTTGTTGCGGCGGATGCCCTTGAAGCGGGACAGACCGGCGCGGTACTCTTGCATCCATTCCGAGGTGAACTTCCCGGTCTGGATGTCCTTCAGGATGCGCTTCATCTCGGCCTTGGTGTCGGCGGTGATGATGCGCGGGCCCGAGACATATTCACCCCACTCGGCGGTGTTCGAGATCGAGTAATTCATGTTGGCGATGCCGCCCTCATAGATCAGGTCGACGATCAGCTTCACCTCGTGGAGGCACTCGAAATAGGCCATTTCCGGCGCGTAGCCGGCTTCCACCAGTGTCTCGAAACCGGCGCGGATCAGTTCGACCAGGCCGCCGCACAGCACAACCTGCTCGCCGAACAGATCGGTCTCGCATTCCTCGCGGAAATTTGTCTCGATGATGCCCGAACGGCCGCCGCCGACGCCGCAGGCGTAGGAGAGCGCGAGGTCGAGCGCATTGCCTGAGGCATCCTGGTTGACGGCGACCAGGCACGGCACGCCGCCGCCCTTCTGGTATTCGCCGCGCACCGTGTGGCCAGGGCCCTTCGGCGCGATCATGACGACGTCGACCGAAGCCTTCGGCTCGATCAGGCCGAAATGCACGTTGAGGCCATGCGCGAAGGCGATCGCGGCGCCGTCGCGGATGTTCGGCGCGATCTCGTTTTTGTAGATATCAGCCTGCAATTCGTCGGGCGTCGCCATCATCATCAGGTCAGCCCATTTGGCGGCATCCGCCACGCTCATTACTTTCAGCCCGTCGGCCTCGACCTTGTTGGCAGTGGCGGAGCCGGTCTTGAGGCCGATGGCGATGTCCTTGACGCCGGACTCCTTGAGGTTGAGCGCGTGCGCCCGGCCCTGGCTGCCATAGCCGATGATGGCGACCTTCTTGCCCTTGATCAGATTGAGATCGGCGTCACGATCGTAATAGACACGCATTTGGTTTTCCTTCCCGTTTTGAAAATCAGAGCATGATGCCGAAAAGTGTGAAGCGGTTTTCGGACAACATCATGCTCTATCTCTTTGATTTAGAATCGGATTCAGATTTCCGGTCCACTTGACCTGAAATCATCCGGTTCTAAGGCCCTGCGGCCCGGTTTTTGCTCCGAAAAGAGCGAGAAACTGTTGCGTCGCGCGGCGGGCATCGCCGCCGATCGTCGCCTCAGTCAATTCCACCCGGTCGCCGAGCAGCAGACGGATCTGCACGTCGCGGCCGACCAGGCCGAAAAAGGTGCGGAACGCCGTCTCGGCGTCCTCGAAATCGACCAGCTCGGCCTGCCGGCCTGCTTCAAGCACCGGCTTCAGGCGTCCGGCAAGCGCGAAGCGGCCATTCTGCAGCACGACCGCGCCGAGATCGTCCTTGCCGGAACCGGCATGGCCGACCGCCACGCGGTTCAGCGCGATCGAAGTATCGCTGGAAATCACCTTAAGCCAGTCGAACGCGAAACGCTCCAGGGTTGCGGTCAGCGAGGCGAGGTCCAACCTGTCACGATCGACCGCCGCGACACGCACCTTCGACGCCTGCCACTGCACCGTCGCCGTCAGCAGCCCGTCGCGATCACCGAACCATTTGTAGAGCGTTTCCTTGGAACAACTTGCCCGCCGCGCCACCGCGGTCATGGTCAGATTGTCGCCTTCCTCAACCAGTAAACGAAGTGCCGCATCCAGAACGGCCTGCTGGCGCTCGGTCAGCGCTTCGCTGTCGTCGATGTCGGGCACGCTGTGCAACACACTTCCCTCGGAATACGTTCGCTGTTCACATGATCGATGTGCGTACCGTACGTTACGGTTCGGCTTCTATGCCGTATTGCCCGCACCCATGCAAGCGCTATTTTTCCACCGATGGTTTCTCTTGCTGGAGGGCGAGATGCCGACCGGTTTGCTTGCCTTGGCCGTAACGGCTGCCTTCACGGGTGCAGCAGTCTATGTCAGCGTCGCGGAGCAACCGGCGCGGCTAGCCTTGGACGACAAGGCATTGCTGCGGGAATGGCAGCCTTCCTACAAGCGCGGCGCCGCCATGCAGGCTTCCATTGCCGTAATCGCCTGCGTTCTCGGACTGATCGCCTGGTGGCAAACCGGAGTGCCCGGTTTTTTGGCCGGCGCCGTGGCAATCATCCTGCCCTGGCCTTGGACACTGCTGGTGATGATGCCGACCAATCGCTTATTGGAAGCGATGAAGGTCGAGACTGACAATCCGCAGGCCAGATCGCTGATCGTCAAATGGGGCAAAATGCATCTGGTCCGCGTTGCACTTGGCGTGCTGGCGACAATCGCGTTTCTTTGGGCCTCGCGTCTGCCCTGAAAGCCGGCCGGTCGGCGCGTTCATTCCATGATTGGCGGATCGCGCAGTCGCCCGAGCAGAGTAGCCAGCGTCTCCAGCTCAGCGGCGGAAAGCTTGTCGCCCATCAAATTGGCGATGGATGCGCCATAAACCGCCCAGATGCGGCGGCGCATGTCCCGGCCACTCGGCGTGATGCGCACGGTCTGGCCGCGGCCGTCATCCGAGACCGGCAGCTTTTCCACCAGGCCATCCACTTCCAGCCGGGCCAGCAGCCTTGAAACGCCATACTGTGCCAGGAGAACGCGATCGATCAGCTCGAACGGCCGCAGTCCTCCCTCGCCCGCCTCCGCAAGCTCATGCAGCACGTCATACCAGGCGAGCGGCGGCAGCCCGCCGGCTTTCAGGGCATCCTCGGTCCTTTCGACCAGTTGGCGCGAGACACGCATGAGGCGCGCCCAGGCGGTGACGGTTTCGGGTGATGGCAATGTTTTCGTCATCGGGACAGCCTAAGCGATAGATGCAATCGCATCAAGCTTGACGGTCGATGCAAATGCATCTATATCGATGCAAATGCATCGACATGGGCACCATCATGAAACATGAAATCTGCAAGATCGCCGAGATCCCGCAAACCGGCAGCCTGATCGCGCCGTTCTTCGGCCGCGAGGTTCACGTCTGGCGCAGTGGCGAGCGCATCCGTGCCGCGGCCAATGTCTGCCTGCATTTCGGCGGACCGCTGGACTGCAGGGACGGCACTTTCGTCTGCCAATGGCATGGCGCCCGCTTCGATATGGAAAACGGCGAGCGCCTCGAAGGCCCGGCGCCAAAGGGCTCGCGCCTGATGTTCCTGTCGACCCGGGTCGAAGACGGCGCGCTGAACTATGTCTGGGGGGAGTGAAATGACTACAGAACTCACCCTCGTCAGCCATCACCTGTGCCCTTACGTCCAGCGCGCGGCAATCTCGCTTGCCGAGAAAGGCGTGGCATTCGAGCGGGTCAATGTCGATCTGTCCAGCAAGCCCGACTGGTTCAAGGCCATCTCGCCGCTCGGCAAGGTGCCGTTGCTCCGCGTCCGGCATGGCAATGCGGAAGAAGTCATTTTCGAATCCGCTGTCATCCTCGAATTCCTCGAGGAGACAGAGGCCAATCCCTTACACCCGGCCGATCCGCTGACGCGGGCCAGGCATCGCGCCTGGATCGAATTCGCCTCGGCCATCCTCAATGCGATAGCCCGCTTCTATTCCGCTGCCGATGAAGCCGCTTTCCTCCATGAAAGCAAAGGTTTGTCCGAGATGTTCGCGCGTGTGGAGGCGGAACTGTCGGCCAGGCTAAACGGCCCGTGGTTCGCCGGCGACCGGTTCTCGCTGGTCGATGCCGTCTACGGGCCGGTCTTCCGCTATTTCGACACCTTCGACCGCATCGGCGATTTCGGTATTCTCGACGGCAAGCCGCTTGTCCAGGCCTGGCGCGGCGCCTTGAGTGAACGGCGATCGGTGAACGAAGCCGTCAGCGCGGATTATCCGCAGCGGCTGCATGCCTTCCTTCGGGCAAAAAAATCTTACCTGTCCGAAGTCATCCGGCTGCAGGCCATTGCAACTCCGCAAGCCCGATCGGCCTGAACGGGTCGATCACCGTTCCGGCGACCATGGCTGCAAGATGAGGCCGGAGCCGACAGGCTTCGGTTCGTCGAAACGCTCGAAAATGGTGACGCGGTGCCCGGCCCGCTTGAGATAGAGCGCTGCCGCCAGCCCGGCCGGACCGGCGCCGGCAATCGCGATGTCGAGATTTCTGCTCATTGCCCGCCCAGGCCGACCGACGGGCACAATCCCTGATTGACGGCGCCAAATCAACTTGGCGCCCAAATCAACTTCACACCTTGACGCTTACCGCTGGCAAACGACCAGGCTCAAATCCGGGCATCGAATGCGGCCCGCGCGCCGCGCACCGCGTCATGATTGAGCTCGGCCCATTGGACGAGTTCATAGAGCGGACCGAACATCGATCGTCCGAGGTCGGTCAGGCTGTATTCGACGCTCGGCGGTTTGGTCGGGAACACTTCGCGATGCACATAACCGTCGCGTTGCAGATCGTAAAGCGTCTGCGTCAGCATACGCTGCGAGATATCGGGCACGAGGCGGCGCAACTCCCCGAACCGGTATGGCTTCTCGGCCAAGGCCATGACCAGCAGCGAGCTCCATTTGCCATTGAGTCCCTGGATGACATCTCGGACCGGGCAATCGGCAATGTTTCCGCCGTCGGTCATCGCTTTGTAGACGTCGAGTTTGGATCTCAGATTGACGATCCGGCTTTCCATGACTGGTTCCCTGTGTGTGCCTACCTCCCGAAAAACTGCCTTCTTTACGGCAGTGGGTCAATTCCTATTTTAGCGCTGGTCTCTTTTTGAGACCGCCAACCGAACCGCCTTTCGGCGCAATTTCAGGGACCTCCCATGAGCGCAACTCTTCTCGTCACCGGCGCGTCCGGCCAGCTCGGCCGCGGCGTCATCAACCATCTGCTGGACACGTTCGAGGTACCGGCGGCCCGGATCATCGCCACGACCCGCACACCCGGCAATCTTGCCGACCTGGCAGCACGCGGCGTCACCGTTCGCGAGGCCGATTTCGACGATCATGCCTCGCTTGCCAAAGCCTTCGCCGGCGCCGACCGGGCGCTCATCATTTCGACCAACGAGCTGGCAATCCAGGGAAAGCGGCGCGAACAGCAGCTCGCGGCCGTCGCCGCGGCCAGCAAGGCAGGCATCGGCCACCTGCTTTACACCTCGCTGCCCAACACCGAGCCGGGTTCCGCCGTGCTCTTTGCCCCCGATCACTTCGACACGGAACAGGCGATCAAGGCCAGCGGCATTCCCTACACGATCTTCCGCAATGGCTGGTATGACGAGAACCTGTTCATGGCGATGCCGCAAATCCTTGCATCGGGCCAATGGTATACGTCCGCGGCCGACGGTGCCATTTCCTATGGCGCGCGTGACGATCTCGCCGCGGCCATAGCCGCGAGGCTGGCTTCGGACATCACCGAAAGCACGACTTACACGCTGACCGGCCCAAAGGCCTATACATCGGCCGAAGTCGCGGCACTCGTCACCGAAGTCACCGGCAAGCCGATCCAGGTCGTCCAGCTCTCCGACGAAGCGCTGACCGAGGGGATGAAGGCATCTGGTCTTCCCGAACCGATAGCCAGGCTTCTGGTGTCCTTCGATGCCGCCACGCGCGCCGGCGACCTTGGCATGGTGACGGACTCGGTGGAGACACTTTCCGGTCGGAAGTCGGTACCGCTGAAGCAGTTCCTCGAGGCCAACAGGGCTGCGCTGGCCGGCTGAAACCCGCGCGGCGGGAAGCCTTTCTCCCGCGGCGCTATTTCGGGGTCTTGACCAGCCCAAGTCGGATCAGGCTTTCGCCCGTCGCAATCAGCGCCTCCTCGCGCGATCGCGGCGCCCAGCCGAGCATACGCATGGCCTTGGCGCTCGTTGCGTTCCTGGGCTTGCCCAGTTCCGTCACGATCTGGGCCGCCTGCCCGTCGAAAAGGCCGACGATCCGGACCAGCCAGTCCGGCAGAACTCTCGTGGTAATGCGCGACCCCGCGTTGCCCAACCGGGCTTTCAGGATCCGCGCGATCTCCAGCATCGTCATGAAATCACCGCTGATGGCCAGGAACCGCTCGCCCCTGGCGGCGGGATTGGTCATGGCGCGCAGATGCAGGTCCGCGACGTCGCGCACATCGACCACGCCGAACACCATGCGCGGCAGGCCCGGCATCTCGCCATCCATCAGACGCCGGATGAAATCCGTCGACGTCGAATGATCCGGCCCCAGGACGGGTCCGAAGATGCCGACCGGATTGACGACCGCCAGTTCCAACGCGCCGCCCTCGCCGGCAATGAAATCCCACGCCGCCCGCTCCGCAAGCGTCTTCGATTTCACATAGGCGCTCACCTTCTGCGACAGATTGGTCCAGTTCTCTTCCGTGAACGGATGGCCGGCAACCGGCGCCTGGCCATAGCCAATGGCGGCGAAGGACGAGGTGAGCACGACGCGCTCGACACCGGCATCGCGCGCCGCCCGCAGCACGCGCAAAGCCCCCTCCCTGGCCGGAACGATCAGGTCGTCCTCATGTTTCGGCACGCCGGGCGGAAAAGGCGAAGCGACGTGGAGAACGTACCGGCACCCGGCGACCGCTTCGGGCCAGCCTGTGTCGCTCGTGAGATCGGCGTAGGCGAAGGAAAGCGCATCGCCCGGCTGGACACCTCCAACCTTCAACATGGCGAGAACGTCGGCTTCGCGCTTGGCGGAGCGGACGGTCGTGCGCACGCGGTAGCCCGCGCTCAAAAGCGCGAGGATGCAATGAGCGCCAAGAAAGCCCGATCCGCCGGTCACAAGCACCAACTCACCGCCCATATCCGCCCCTTCGAGAGCAATTCCGGAAAAAGCGCCTAGCGGCTGGGCTCGGCGACTTCGCCGTAGCTTTCCGTCCGGAATTGCGTGACGCCAGACCAGCCTATGCCGTGCAGTTTCTCAGATCGCGACCTGCGTGCCAATCTCCACCACGCGTCCGGTGGGAATCTGGAAATACTCCGTCGCATCCGACGCCGTCTTCGCCAGACCGATGAACAGCCTGTCCTGCCAGATCGGCATACCGGAATTGGGCGAGGCTTTCAGCGAACGCCGCGACAGGAAGAAGGACGTCGTCATGATGTCGAACTTCCAGCCCTGCTTGCGGCAGATCGCCAGGGCACGCGGAATGTTGGGCTGCTCCATGTAGCCGAAGGTCAGCGTCACCCGCATGAACAGCTCGTTGACCATCTCCATCTTGACGCGCTCGCTGTCGGGCACAACCGGCTGCGGCGCCGTCACCACCGACAGGATGACGTTCTTTTCGTGCAGCACCTTGTAATGCTTCAGGCTGTGCATCAGCGCCGTCGGCGCGCTGAGCGGATCGCTGGTCAGGAACACAGCGGTGCCCGACACCAGCTGCGGCTTCTTCTTCAAGAGATTTGCCGCCAGGAAGTCGAGCGGTATCTCGTTGCGGCGCGTCTTGTCGAACAGATAGCGGCTGCCGCGCACCCAGGTCCACATGCCGAGGATGATGGCGAAAGCGACCGCAAGCGAAGCCCAGCCGCCCTCGAACACCTTGACGATGTTGGAGGCAAAGAAGCCGATGTCGATGAAGGCAAACACCGCCGTCAGGCCGGCCGCCGGCCAGATGTTCCATTTCCAGATGCGCGTCATGACGATGAACAGCAGTGTCGTCGTCACCAGCATGTTGCCGGTGACCGAAATGCCATAGGCCGAGGCGAGCTTGCTGGATTCGCCGAAACCGACCACGAGCAGCATCACAACGAGCGCGATCAGCATGTTGACGCGCGGCATGTAAACCTGGCCGGACTGCTTTTCCGACGTATGCAGGATTTCGAGCCGCGGCAGCATGTTGAGCTGTACCGCCTGCCTCGTCAGCGAATAGGCGCCGGAGATGACCGCCTGGCTGGCGATGACCGTCGCGGCCGCCGCCAGCACCACCATCGGGATGAGCGCCCAGCCCTCGTTCATCTCGAAGAACGGGTGGCCGACCGTGCCGCCCTTGGCGAGCACGAAGGCGCCCTGCCCGGCATAGTTCAAAAGCAGGCAAGGAAATACGATCGCCAGCCACGCCAGAACGATCGGCTTGCGGCCGAAATGGCCGAGATCGGCGTACAGCGCCTCGGCACCGGTAACGGCCAGGAAGACGGCGCCGACAGTCACGAAGGACACGTCAGGCGAATTGATGAAGAAAGCCACGATGTAGTGCGGGCTAATCGCCCACAGGATTTCCGGATCGCCGATGATATGCTTCAGCCCGGAAAGACCGATGGCAAGAAACCAGATGGCGGTGACCGGGCCGAACACCAGGCCCACGCCACCAGTGCCGAAGCGCTGGACCGCAAACAGCATCGCAAGGATCAAAAGGGTCAGCGGCACGACGTAAGGCTGGAAGGCCGGCGTCACGACATTCATGCCTTCTACCGCCGACAGCACCGAGATGGCAGGCGTGATGACAGCGTCGCCGAAGAACAGCGATGCTCCCACGATGCCGATGCCAAGCACGATTGCCGAGCGTGTCGGGAAGGTGCCACGCGCCAGCGCCATCAACGACAGCACGCCGCCCTCGCCGCGGTTGTCGGCGCGCAGCACGAACATGATGTACTTGATGGTGACGGTTATCGTCAGCGACCAGATGATCAGCGACAGGACGCCCAGGATGTCGGCACGATTGGCGACGTCGCCGCCTGAGGAAGCGTGCAGCGCCTCACGAAACGCATAGATCGGGCTGGTCCCGATATCGCCATAGACCACGCCGAGCGCGCCCAGCATCAGCACCTTGGTGCTGTGCTGCTCAGTGTGGCTCGATTGGTCTACAGCTTCCGCGTCTGCGCTGCCATTGGCAAGGGCCATGGACGACACTCCGATAAAATGCGCGGTGCTCTACGCTTGCTGCATTGCAATATCAAGTGCCGCGACGTGAGGGCTCCCATGCCGCCGACGCACGGCTTAGCCGTGCCTGGATATTGAATGTATCGCCGGCTTGAAGGGTCAGATGGCGACCTGCGTGCCGATCTCGACGACGCGCCCCGTGGGAATCTGGAAATACTCCGTCGCGTCCGCCGCCGAACGCGCCAGGCCGATGAACAGCCGGTCCTGCCAGACCGGCATGCCGGAATTGGGCGAGGCTTTCAGCGAGCGGCGCGACAGGAAGAAGGACGTCGTCATGATGTCGAACTTCCAGCCCTGCTTGCGGCAGATCGCCAGGGCACGCGGAATGTTGGGCTGTTCCATGTAGCCGAAAGTCAGCGTCACCCGCATGAACAGCTCGTTGACCGTCTCCATCTTGACGCGCTCGCTGTCGGGCACAACCGGCTGCGGCGCCGTCACCACCGAAAGGATGACGTTCTTTTCGTGCAGCACCTTGTAGTGCTTCAGGCTGTGCATCAGCGCCGTCGGCGCGCTGAGCGGATCACTGGTCAGGAACACAGCGGTGCCCGATACCAGCTGCGGTTTCTTCTTCAAGAGATTTGCCGCCAGGAAGTCGAGTGGTATCTCGTTGCGGCGCGTTTTGTCGAACAGATAGCGGGTGCCGCGTATCCAGGTCCACATGATCAGACCCATAAGGCAAGCGACCGTGATCGACACCCAGCCGCCCTCGACGATCTTGACGACATTGGCCGAGAAGAAACCGAGATCGATGACGCCGAAAGGCACCACCAGCGCCAGCGCGAGTCCCAATTGCCATTTCCAGAGCCAGCGCATCACGACGAACAAAAGCACCGTCGTCATCAGCATCTCGCCGGTGACGGAAATACCGTAGGCCGACGCCAGCGCGCTCGAGCTGCCGAAACCGACGACCAGGAGCATCACGCCGAGCGCGACCAGCAGATTGACCCTCGGCATATAGATCTGGCCGCTCTGCATCTCGGAGGTATGCTGCACCTCGATACGGGGCAACAGGTTGAGCTGCACGGCCTGCCTGGTCAGCGAGAAGGCGCCGGAAATGACGGCCTGGCTGGCGATGACTGTGGCTGCTGTCGCCAGGCCGACCATCGGCATCAGCGCCCATTCGGGCAGCATCTGGAAGAACGGGTTGGTGGGCTTGCCGCCATGTGAGAGCACGAAGGCGCCTTGCCCGAAATAATTCAGCAGCAGGCACGGGAAGACAATTGCGAACCAGGCCATCACGATCGGCTTGCGGCCGAAATGTCCAAGGTCGACATAAAGCGCCTCGGCACCGGTAACCGCCAGGAAAACGGCGCCTACGGTGACGAAGGCACCGGTCGGTGTGGTGGCAAGATAGTAGATCGCGTAATACGGATTGATCGCCAGGAAAACGGATGGATCGTCGACGATGTGGTAAAGGCCGGCCGCGCCGATCGCCATGAACCAGGTCGCCGTCACGGGTCCGAACACCGCCGCCACCTTGCCCGTGCCGAAGCGCTGCACGGCAAAAAGCATCGCCAGGATGACCAGCGTGATCGGAACGACATACGCGTCGAGCGCCGGCGTGACGACCTCCAGGCCTTCGACCGCCGAAAGCACCGAGATCGCCGGCGTGATGATGGAATCGCCGAAGAACAGCGCCGCGCCGCACAGACCGATCACCAGGATGAGCTTCGAGCCTTGCGGGTAGGCGCTGCGCGCGAGCGACATCAGCGACAGCGTGCCGCCTTCGCCCTTGTTGTCGGCCCTCAGCACGAAGGCGACATATTTGATCGTGACAATAATCGTCAGCGCCCAGACGATCAGCGACAGCACGCCGAGAACGTCGTGGCGGGCAACCGAGTTCGACGAGGCATGAAGCGCCTCGCGGAAGGCGTAGATCGGGCTCGTGCCTATATCGCCGTAGACGACGCCCAGCGCGCCAAGCATGAGGACCTTGGCGCTGTGCTGCCGCTCGCTTTCGGCATGGCCCGAACGTTCGAGGGATTCTGTTTCGCTGGCGTTGGCTAGCACCATGAACCCCATTTTATCAGATTCGCCGCGCGCCGGGGTCGCCGCAATGCGCGGGACGCATCAAAACCGCCGAAACTACGCAAGGCGCCCTACCATCCGCAGGCCTTCAAGAACCGCCCAACCGCGCCGGCCATGCCATACTCCAGCGCATCCGCTGTCAACCCATGTCCGATCGATACTTCGGCCAATGCCGGAATACGTTTGGCCAAGGCCGGCAGGTTCTCAACGGTCAGATCGTGGCCGGCATTTACGCCAAGCCCGGCCGCGAATGCGGCGTCCGCGGTTTTTCCCAGTCTTTCCAGTTCTTTCGCCGCCTTTGCGGAATCGGAATGAAAGCCGCCATACGGCCCGGTATAAAGCTCGATCCGATCGGCGCCGGTGTCTCGCGCGGCATTCACCACGGCCGGATCGGCATCGGAAAACAGCGACACGCGAAACCCGCCCTTCTTCAAGCGCTTGACGATCGGTGTGAGGAACGCTGCCTGGGCGGCGAAGTTCCAGCCATGGTCCGAAGTTGCCTGCGCTGGGTCATCCGGCACCAGCGTCACCTGCTCGGGCTGGTTCTTCTCGACAAGCGCCAAGAAATCCTCGGTCGGATAGCCCTCGATGTTGAATTCCGCGCTGGGAAACTCATCGTCGATCAACGCCCTGATCTCGGGCAGGTCGGAATGCCTGGTGTGCCGCTCGTCAGGCCTGGGATGCACCGTCAGCCCATGCGCGCCGGCGGCAAGCGCGATGCGCCCCAACCCGGTGACGCTCGGCCATGGCAGGTCGCGACGGTTACGCAGCATGGCGACGGCGTTGAGATTGACCGAAAGCTTGGCGGGCATGAACGGGGTCCAGTGGGTCGGCGGCATCTATACCGCCTTTCCATGGAACAGACAGAGGGTTTTGGGTGTTCCAGGAGATAGATGGAGGTTAACGCAAGGATTTGCCAGTGAATTTCCTCGAAGCAGTGCCGGCGATCCGCCGCCTCGAAACCAATCGCGACGCGCTTTTCGCCATCGACGTGGTCGGCGATGTCTCGCCGGCCGATGCGGAAAACCTGTTTGGCCTGCTTGAGGCCGCCTATGCGCTTCATCCGAGGATCGACGTGCTGGTGCGGCTGACCGACGAGGAAAGCGTGGACTGGGCCAATATTTCGCAAGATACGCTCAAGCAGGGCGTGGTCGGCGCGATGGAACATGTCGTGCGCTGCGCGGCCATCGGCGAGCCGAGTTGGGCTTCTCTCGTCACCGGCCTCTTTCCGAAGGCGCTGCCTTTCGAATTCAAACACTTCGGCGTCGACGACGAAGATGCAGCCTGGCAATGGCTTGGCGCAAGGCCGACATGACGTTCGCAAGCGTCAGCGCACCACCGTCAGCCGCTCGGCGGCGCGGGTGATGGCGGTGTAGAGCCAGCGCTGCCGGGTCTCCTTGAAGGCCCAGCTCTCGTCGAACAGCACGACGTCGTTCCACTGCGAGCCCTGCGCCTTGTGCACGGTCAGCGCATAGCCGTAGTCGAAATCGTCGAAGCGCTTCTTCTGCTGCCAGGGGATCTCGGCATCCGGATCCTCGAAAGCCGCCTTGAGCAGCTTGATCTTGGCGACGCCGCGGTCGGGATCGTCTTCCTCCGGCGAGACCAGCAGGTTGATGCCGGGCTTCACCGTCTCGCGCGACGAGGTCATCACCTTCCACAGCGAACCGTTGAGCAGCCCCTTGGCCGGGTCGTTGCGCAGGCAGACCAGCTTGTCGCCGGCTTGCGGGAAATCCGCATTGAATCCCTTCAGCTCGCGCAGCCTTTGATTGTAGCGCCGGCGCGTGCGGTTGGTGCCGACCAGCACCTGGTCGGCCTTGAGCACCAGATCCTGGTTGACGCCTTCCCTGCCGATCACCTGCGCGGCGCCATAGTCGCCATGCATGAATTCGCGGCCTTCGCGCACGTCGAGCGCCAGCCGGATGATCGGATTGTCGCGCGCCTGGCGGTGGATCTCGGTCAACAGCACATCCGGCTCATGTTCGGTAAAGAAACCGCCGCCCGAGATAGGCGGCAGCTGCGCCGGATCGCCAAGCACCAGGATCGGCGTGCCGAAGCTCATCAGGTCGCGGCCGAGCTGCTCGTCGACCATCGAGCATTCGTCGATGACGACGAGCTTGGCTCGCGAAATCGGGCTCTGCCGGTTGAGCGAGAAGGTCGGCGACATCGAGGTTTTGCCGGTCACCTCGTCGGCAACCGATTCCTCGCCCTTCGGCCGGTAGATCAGCGAATGGATGGTGCGGGCGTTGGTCGCGCCCTTCGAGCGCAGCACCTGCGCCGCCTTGCCGGTGAAGGCGGCGAACTGCACCTGCCCGTCGACATGCTCGGCGAAATAGCGCGCCAGCGTCGTCTTGCCGGTGCCGGCATAGCCGAACAGGCGGAAGACCTGCGGCCGGCCCTCTTTGAGCCAGCGGGCGACCGCTTTCAAAGCCTCGTCCTGTTGGGGAGAAAATTCCATCAGTGCGACAGACCGGATTCGCAGGCGAAAGACAAGATTGGCCGCCATACCGGCCGTTGTCGGCAGCAATCGCCAGCGCATCCGACAACTCAGGCTATCAGCCGCAAATCGGAACGTAAAGAGAACAAAGCAACCAATGCCGTGGGTGAAACTCAGTCCAGCGAGTATCAAGTCAGCCGTAGGCAGCCACTACCGGCGGCGGCGGTGGATCGCGGTCAGCCGTCGGAACGGGCGCGTAGTGGTCGAACTGCATCGTGTAGGTCGCGCGGTCCCGGCTCATCGAGCGCAGGATGTCGACGTACTTGAACACGGTGGCCAGCGGCACCATCGCGTTGACGACGATGGCCTCGCCGCGGCTTATCCGACTCTTGACCAGACCGCGGCGGCCGTGCAGGTCGCCGATAATGCTGATGACATAGATTTCCGGCGTCACCACCTCGACCTTCATGATCGGTTCGAGCAATTGTACGCCAAGCTTGGGTGCGGCTTCACGGAAACAGGCGCGGCCGGCGATCTCGAATGCGAGCGCCGAAGAGTCGGTATGATGGTAGGCGCCGTCCATCAGTGTCGCCTTGACGCCGATCATCGGGAAGCCGGCGAACGGGCCAGAGGCCACGGCGCTGCCGATGCCCTTCTCGACACCCGGGATGTATTCCTTCGGAACCGCGCCACCGACGCTCCTGGATTCGAACACGAACTCGCTGCTTTCCGGGTTCGGTTCGAACAGGATCTTGACGCGAGCGAACTGGCCCGTACCGCCGGTCTGCTTCTTGTGCGTGTAGTCCTGCTCGTGCTTGCGGGTGATGGTCTCGCGATAAGCCACCTGCGGCGCGCCGACATTGGCTTCCACCTTGAACTCGCGACGCATCCGGTCGATGATAATGTCGAGGTGAAGCTCGCCTGTGCCGGAAATAATCGTCTGCCCCGATTCCACGTCGGTCTTGACGCGGAAGGACGGATCCTCGTTGGCCAGCGTCGAAAGGGCGACACGCAACTTCTCGTCATCGGCTCTCGACTTCGCCTCGATCGCGATTTGCAGCAAAGGCCATGGTGCGGCAGGCTTTTCCATCATGACGACATAGTTGCGGGTCGCCTCAATATTTTGCAACTGAGGCCGGAGGCGAAATCCAGACGAAGATAACAGAAGACTAAACCTTGATCTGACGGATCGCAGCCAGCTATCAAGCCCCGGGATCATTCTCCAGCAGGATCGGCTTGCCGTGCGGCGTGGCGTGCGCGGCGCGTTCCCAGGCGGCGGCGAAAGCGTCGACTTCTGACTTGCCGGCAACGCCTTTCAGCGACAGCAATTTTTCCAGCGCCGCTAGCCAATGCTCGTAATAATCGTGGCCGTCCATCGCGGCGCCCGGCTGCTTCACCTCGGCGGACAAAACCTCCGCCCACTCGCTCCACGAGAACAGGCCCTTGTCGTGCAGCGCAACCGTCAGGGCGAAGGCTTCGGCCTGCCACGGCTCGGCGAAGATCGGCTCGTCGAAACCCGCCGGCAACACGCCTTCATGTCGGCTCAAGATAGCTCTCCCAGGCATCGATCGAGACGCTGAGCGTCGGGTCGGCGCCCTCGCCCCAGATTTCCGCTCCGTCGAACACCACCGTATAGACCCATTGCGGGTTCTCACCCCTGCCATGGGCGTTGCTGTCGGGGAAGACGAAGCCGTCGTGCACCGCCTCGATCGTCCCGTTCCTGCCGCGCGCGTAGCGCGGCAGGCGCGTATGTCCGGTCGGGTTGAAATTCTTCGTCCGTACGCGATCGCCCGCCCGGAAACGCGCCGGCGTGGCGATGGGACGGTCGCACGGCCCGCCCTTGGCGAGCACGGCCGGCAGATCCGCTGCTTTCAGCACCCTTTTCGGCGTCGCGGCAGGATCGACAGCCCTCCCGGCGGCAAGATCGCGCTCGGTGACGAAGCCGTGGCGCTTCAGCAGCGTTTCCAGCGCCTTGATCCAGATCTGGTAATAGCTCGATGAATAATAATCGGCGGGATGCAGCGATTCCCGCGCATGCCGGCTCTCATCGATGTTCCAGGCGCCCATGCCGCCGGCGGTGAGCGTGACGCCGAGCGCCCGCCTCTCCCATGCGGCATGGAAATAGGGCTCGTCTTTCTCGGGCGCGACCGGCCCGAAACCCATCTGTCCGCCGAGATCGTGCGGTCCGTTCATGCCGGTTCTTTCGCCAGCGCGGTGCCGATCATCGCATCGCGGCTGACCAGTCCGGCAAGTTGTTCCTCGCTCCAGCCCTCGGTGCCCCGCGGCTGCATCGGCACCACCAGATAGCGAAGCTCCGCGGTCGAATCCCAGACACGGATCTTCTTGTCCGCCGGCAGCGTCAGCCCGAATTCTTCCAGCACGCCGCGCGGATCGATGACAGCGCGCGAGCGATAAGGCGGCGCCTTGTACCAGACCGGCGGCAGGCCGAGTACCGACCATGGGTAGCAGGAGCACAGCGTGCAGACGACGAGGTTATGCGTCTCCTCGCTGTTGAACACGGCCTGCATGTGCTCGCCCTGGCGGCCGGTATAGGAGAGCGATTCGATCGCCGCGGTCGCGTCGCGCTTCAGCCAGTCGGCGTAAGCCGGGTCGTTCCAGGCCTTGGCCACCACCCTGGCGCCGTTGCGCGGGCCGATCTTCGTCTCATAGGTATCGACGATGACGTCGATGGCCGCCGGATCGATCAGGCCCTTTTGAGTCAGGATCGTTTCCAGGGCGCGCACCCGCGCCGCGAATGGGTCGAACTCATTGTCGTGGTCATGATCGTGGGCCATGACCCAAAACTACGACCCCGATCCGCCACTCGCAAGCGCAAGGCCTTGGGCCAGCTTCTATCCGAGCCGCATCATATGGTCATTCGGCCGCTGTTTTCTGCGGCTCCCTCGGGATGTCGTCATTGGTGCCGAACAGAGAGGGCTGGTCGCTGTTTTCAACGACACTCAGCTCCGCCTTCCGCTTCGGCATGAGCCGGATCAGCCAGCCAGAGAAATTCTCCATGTAGACATAGATCACCGGTGTGACGAACAGGGTCAGCGCCTGCGAGGCGAGTAGGCCGCCGACCACCGCGACGCCGAGCGGCTGGCGCAATTCGGCGCTGGCGCCGGTGCCGAGCGCGATCGGGAACGTGCCCATCAATGCCGCCAGCGTCGTCATCATGATCGGCCGGAAACGCATCAGGCAGGCCTTGTGGATGGATTCCGTTGCCGACATGCCCTCTCGCCTGAGTTCCAGCGCCACGTCGACCATCATGATGCCGTTCTTCTTGACGATGCCGATCAGCATCAGGATGCCGATCACCGCTATCACGGACAGGTCCATTCCGGCGAAGCGCAGCGCAACGAGCGCCCCCAGCACCGCCGAAGGCAGGCCGGTAAGAATGGTGAGCGGATGGATGAAGCTCTCGTAGAGCATGCCGAGCACGATGTAGATCGTCAGGATTGCGCCGCCGATCAGCAGACCCTGGTTGGCGAGCGAATCCTGGAACGTCTTGGCCGTGCCGGCGAAGGTTGTCGAAATCTCCTTCGGCATGCCGATCTGGTCCTTGAGCTGTTCAATGCGGGTCACCGTGTCGCCCAGCGATACGCCCTGCGGCAGATTGTACGAAATCGTCACCGCCGGAAGCTGGCCGAGCTGATTGACCGTCAGCGCGCCGGCCGTGCGGTCGACATGCGCGAAGGCGCCAAGCGGCACAAGGCTGCCGCTGGACGTTCGCATCTGGATGGCCAGCATCCGCTCCGGCGACCAGTTGATCTTGGGATCGAGCTCGGTGATGACCTCATAGCTGTCCGCCGAACCGAATATCGTCGAAACCTGGTCGGTGCCGAACCCGCCATAAAGAGCCGTGCGCAGCGTGTCGGTATCGATGCCGAGCTGGGCGGCCTTGTCACGGTCGATCACCAAAGAAGCCTGCAGGGCATTGTTCTGCAGATCGCTGGTGACGTCGGTAAAGTGTGCGTGGTCGGCTACCATCGCGTCATCGAGCTTCTGCGCCCATATGTCGGCCTGACCGGTATCGAGGCCTTGTACCACGAGCTGGTAGGCGCTGGCCGACGACCGCGAGCCCAGCCTGAGATTCTGCACCGGCTGCATATAGGTCTCGATGCCAGCCACATTCGAAAGTTGCCGCCGCAGATCGGCCTGGACCTTCTCAATATCGGGGCGCTGGCTCTTGTCCTTCAACTGCACATAGAGCCGACCTTGATTGAGCGCGCTTTGGCTACCGCCCACCGACCAGGCGACATGCGTCACATAAGGCGAATGCGAGAAGACGTCGGCAACCTGCCCCTGCAGCTTGACCATGGCATCGAAGGAAATGTCCTGGCGCGCGAGCGTCGTCACCGAGATCTGGCTGATGTCCTCTTGCGGGAAGAACCCTTTCGGCGAAATCTGGATCAGCCAGACCGACGCGGCCGCCGTGCCGACGAAGACCAGGAACACCAGGAAGGTGTTGCGCAGGCAGAATCCGAGCAGCCAGTCGTAGCCGCGCGTGACGAGGTCGTGCTTGTGACCGGGGGCGTGCGCTTCGCGATCCGCCTTGGTCACCGACAACAGCCGCGAACAAAGCATCGGTGTCAGCGTCAGCGACACGAACATCGAGGCCAGGATGGCGACGGTCACCACGACGGCGAATTCGTTGAAGATGCGGCCGATAACGCCGCCCATCAAAAGCACCGGAATGAACACCGCCACCAGCGAGATCGAGATCGAGATGATGGTGAAGCCGATCTCGCGCGCGCCCTTCAGCGAGGCGTCGAACGCCGACAGCCCGTCCTCTTCCATGTGACGGAAGATGTTTTCGAGCATGACGATGGCATCGTCGACGACGAGGCCGACCGCTAGCGTCAGGCCCATCAGCGAGATGTTGTCGATGGAAAAGCCGAACAGGAACATCGCACCGAGGGTGGCGATCAGCGAGATCGGCACCGCCACCGCGGGGATAATCGTTGCCGTTACCCTGCGCAGGAACACGAAGATCACCAACACCACCAGCGCGATGGTCAACAGCAGCGTGAACTGAACGTCGTCGACGGCCTGGCGGATCGAGGTCGAGCGGTCGTTGAGGAGCTTGATCGACGCCGCCGCCGGCATCTGGTCCTGGAAGGACGGCAGCATCGCCTTGACCTTGTCGACGACGTCGACGGTGTTGGCGTCGGGCTGGCGCTGGACCGCGAGAATGATCGCGCGGGTGCCGTCGTACCAGCTCGCCGTCGTCGTGGTCTGCACGGAATCGACGACGCGGGTCACCTCTCCCAACCGCACCGGGTGACCGTTCTTGGTGGCAATGATGAGGTTGGAGAAACCGGCGGCGGCGGTAAGCTGGGTGTTGGCGGTGATGGTCAGCTGTTGCTTGTTGTTCTGCAGTACGCCGAGTGGGGTATTGCTGTTGGCGGAAGCGACGGCCGCCTGCAACTGATCGATCGAGATGCCGCGCGCGGCAAGCGCGGTCGGATCGATCTGGATGCGTACCGCGTATTTCTGCTGGCCGAAGATCGACACCTGGGCCACGCCATCGATGGTCGACAGCGACGGAGAGATGACGTTTTCGGCAAAGGCGTCGAGATCGGTCAGCGGGATAGTGTCGCTGACCAGCGACATCAGAAGGATCGGCGCGTCGGCCGGATTGACCTTGCGATAGCTTGGCGGCGACGTCATCTGCGTCGGCAGCGATTTTTGCGTTCGCGCGATTGCCGCCTGGACGTCCGCTGCCGCCGCGTCGATATCGCGATTGAGGACGAACTGGATGGCGATCGAGGTCTGGCCGAGCGAATTGGTCGTCGAGATCGAATCGATGCCGGCGATCGTCGCGAATTGCTTGATCAGTGGCGTCGCCACCGATGTCGCCATCGTCTCCGGCGAAGCGCCGGGCAGGCTGGCCGAAACGTTGACCACCGGAAATTCGGCGCTGGGCAGCGCCGCCACCGGCAGGAACTTATAGGCAAAAATGCCGCCCAGAATGAGGGCGAACGACATCAGCAGCGTGGCGACCGGCCGGCGAATGCAGAATTCGGAAATCATTGGGCAGCCCCGCTGGCCTTGTCGGCTTCCGCGACCTTGGGCGCGGTCTGGCCACCGCCACTGGCAGCCTTGCCTTCATGCACCGCCGCGCCGTCCTTCAGCCGCGTCTGGCCTTCGACGACGACCTTCTCGCCGCTCTTCAGACCGCCGCTGATGGCGCTGTTCGCACCCTCCGTCAGCGCCACCTGCACCGGACGCATCTCCACGGTGCTGTCCGGCTTGACGACATAGACGAACGGGCCCTTCTGGCTGGGCTGGACCGCGACCGTCGGAACCGAGGTCATCTGCGGCATCGTGCCGGCCTCGAGCACCACGTTCACATACTGCCCTGGCCACAACGAAAGATCCGCGTTCGGTATGCTCGCCCGCGTGGCGATGGTGCCGGAGGCCGTATCGACGCTGGAATCGACGAAATCGAGCGTGCCCCTGCCGATCGGCGTGGGATCGCCGTCCTTGGTCAGCGTCACGCCGCCTTGCTGCGGGTCGGCGAGCGCCTTGTGCAGCAAGGCGAGGTTGCTTTCCGGCAGCGTGAAATTCACCTGCAGCGGGTCCATCTGGGTGATGGTGACCAGCGGCGTCGTGCTGCTTGAGTTGCCGTTGCTGGTGGTGACAAGGTCGCCGACCGAGACGTTGACGGCGCCGAGCCTGCCCGAGATCGGCGCCGAGATGGTCGCGTAGCTCAATTGCACGGTATCGGCATCGATGGTCGCCTTGTCGGCATCGATGGTTGCGGCCGCGGCTTTCTGCGCCGCCAGCGCCTGATCGTAGGTCTGCTGCGTGCCGGCCTGCTTTGCGA
This sequence comes from Mesorhizobium montanum, assembly GCF_033977145.1. NCBI lineage: Bacteria > Pseudomonadati > Pseudomonadota > Alphaproteobacteria > Hyphomicrobiales > Phyllobacteriaceae > Mesorhizobium > Mesorhizobium montanum. The sequence continues at coordinate 368,353 of NZ_JAVIJF010000003.1, forward strand.
CAAGATCCTTGGCGCGCTGCAGATCGGCCTGGGCGCTCACCAGCATCGCCTGGTCCTTAACAAGCGTCGCCTGGTCCTTGGCCAGTTGCGCCTTCAGCGCGCGGTCATCGAGCCGGAACAGAACATCGCCGGCCTTCACCATCTGGCCGTCCTTGACGTCGATCGACATGATCTGGCTGGAGACGCGGGCATTGATGCTGACCACCGCCGGCGAGGAGACGAAGCCGATGGCATAGCGGCGGATCGGGAAATCGGCGGTCGTTGCGGTGGCGGAGACAATCGAGGCAGAACGCGCGCCGCCGCCTTTCGCATTGTCCGAGGCGTTGGCCGCTTTGTCACCGCCCGCCGTCTTGTCCGTGCTGGCTGCGTCGGCCTGCTTGCCCGAAATCAGCTGCTGGACCTTGGCCGACGTCGTGGGCGAAACGTAGAGGCCTGCGCCCGCCAGACAGGCGAGCGCTACAACTGTAAGGGCGATTTTTCCGCGCATCGACAATAAGTCCTCTACCGACACGCCGATCCCGGTGGTCCATTCTAGCTCGTTTCACGGCCTCGTGCCGCGATTTTCGCCGAATAGATAGGACAAGGCTTTGGCGGAAAAGGGCCAAAACGCGGTATTACGAAGATTTAATGTGCAGTGCACAATAACGAGGCAGCCGGCTAACATACCGTCGCGGACCCGCGTACGGGTCCGAAATGCCCTCAGCGGAGCATGGGCCACAGCGTTGCCGCGAGCAGCACACCCATGGCGATGTTGAACCATTTCAGCCGCACCGGTTCAGAGAGGAAGCCGCGCAGCGCCGTGCCGAATCCGGCCCAGACGGATACGCTGGGCAGGTTGACAATAGTGAAGGCGATCGAGATCAGCGCCACTGAGACGAACGGGTGATCGGGATTGGCGTAGACAGCCATGGCGGTGATCGCCATCACCCATGCCTTGGGGTTGACCCACTGGAAGGCCGCCGCATCGATGAAGCGCATCGGATTAGCCTCCGCCCCTTTTCCATCGCTCATCGAGCGCGACATCGCGATCTTCCAGGCGAGGTAGAGCAAATAGCCGGCGCCCGCGATTTTCAGCACCGTATGCAGTGCCGGAAACGCCGTCAGCACCGCGCCGAGCCCGAAGCCGACGGCCAGCAGCAGGAGCAGAAACCCGATGCTGATGCCCAGCATGTGCGGGACCGTCCTGGCGATACCGAAATTAACGCCGGAAGCCAGCAGCATGAGGTTGTTCGGCCCCGGCGTGATCGATGTCACGAGGGCGTAGACCAACAGGGCAAGGAATGCGTCGAGCGACATGTTATCCTCCCAGATACGTCAGTCTTATTGTCCTTTTTAGCAGACGCGCAAAAGCCACTAGCGGGGGACTGCCGGACCAGAGAGACGATTGGAACGGTGTGAGCGGTACCCGTCTTGTTTACATCCCCTGCGGGCCGCGGTTCATCGCAGCGACGCCGGTGCGGCAGATCTCGACGAGGCCGAGCGGCTTCATGATGGCGATGAACTGGTCGAGCTTGGAGCCCTTGCCGGTGATCTCGAAGATGAAATGCTCGGTGTTGGCGTCGATGACCGAGGCGCGGAAAGCATCCGCAAGACGAAGCGCCTCGACGCGGGCATCGCCGGTGCCCGCGACCTTGACCAGCGCGAGTTCGCGCTCCAGCGGCCGCTCCTGCCCGAGCTCATGCGAGCGCACGGTCAGGTCGACCACCCGGTGCACGGGCACGATGCGCTCGAGCTGATGCTTGATCTGCTCCATCACATGCGGCGTGCCGCGCGTCACGATGGTGATGCGCGACAGATGCTTCTCGTGCTCGGTCTCGGAAACGGTAAGGCTTTCGATGTTATAGCCTCGGCCCGAGAACAGGCCGATAACGCGGGCAAGCACGCCCGGCTCGTTGTCGACCAGCACGGAAAGCGTGTGCGTTTCCGGTTTCTCGGTTTCCTTGGCGATGAAATAAGCCGAACCGGTCGGCTGAAGCTGTGCGTTCATGACGTGAATCTCTGTTTCAAGCGCTTGCGCTAATTCTCTGTTTCCACACGGCTTCCCGCCGCGAACCTAGCAATTCCAGGAGAAGTGCATAGCGGTTCTCCTGGAATTGCGTGAACGTTTCGACCCGCGGCTACACCAGTTCCCTGCCCTTGGCGTCGATGGCGTTGGCGACAGCCTCGTCGGTGGCCTCGTCGGGCAACAGCATTTCGTTATGCGCCTTGCCGGACGGGATCATCGGGAAGCAGTTGGCCAAAGTCGCCACGCGGCAGTCGAACAGCACCGGCTTCTTGACCGAGATCATCTCCTTGATCGCATCATCCAGTTCGCCCGGCTTGTCGCAGCGGATGCCATGCCCGCCATAGGCTTCCGCCAGTTTGACGAAATCCGGCATCGCCTCGGTATAGGAATGCGACAGCCTGTTGCCATGCAGCAGCTGCTGCCACTGGCGCACCATGCCCATATACTGGTTGTTCAAGATGAAGATCTTGATCGGCGCCTCATACTGCACCGCCGAGCTCATTTCCTGCATCGTCATCTGCACCGAGGCGTCGCCGGCGATGTCGATGACCAGCGCATCCGGATGCGCGATCTGCACGCCGAGCGCCGCCGGCAGGCCGTAACCCATCGTGCCCAGCCCACCGGAGGTCATCCAGCGATTCGGCTTGTCGAAATGATAGTGCTGCGCCGCCCACATCTGGTGCTGGCCGACCTCGGTGGTGATGTAGGTGTCCATGTCCTTGGTCAGCGCGTAGAGCCGCTGGATCGCATATTGCGGCATGATGACGTCGTTGTTCATCTTGTAGGCGAGCGAGTCCCTGGCGCGCCACTTCGCGATCTGCTCCCACCACGGATAGAGCGCCTTCTTGTCGGTCTTGGCGGTCGCCCGCCACAGCCGCACCAGATCCTCCAGCACCCGGCCGACATCGCCGATGATCGGCACATCGGTGTGGACGTTCTTGTTGATCGACGACGGATCGATGTCGATGTGGATCTTCTTCGAGTTCGGCGAGAACGCGGTGAGCCTGCCGGTGATGCGGTCGTCGAAGCGCGCGCCGATGCAGATCATCACGTCGCAGTCATGCATGGCCATGTTGGCTTCGTAGGTGCCGTGCATGCCGAGCATGCCGAGCCAGTTCTTGCCCGATGCCGGATAGGCGCCGAGCCCCATCAAGGTCGAGGTGATCGGGAAGCCGGTGAGGTCGACCAGCTCGCGCAGCAGGTGGCTGGCTTCCGAACCGGAGTTGATGACGCCGCCGCCCGAATAGATGATCGGCTTCTTGGCGCCGGCCATCAGTTCGACCGCGGCCTTGACCTTCTCCAGGTCCCCCTGGACCTTCGGCTGGTAGCTGGTGCGCGGCGCCGTCTGCGGCGGCACATAGATGCCCTTGGCGAACTGCACGTCTTTCGGAATGTCGACCACGACCGGACCTGGACGCCCGGTCGTCGCGACATGGAAGGCTTCATGGATGGTGGCGGCGAGCTCGTTGACGTCCTTCACCAGCCAGTTGTGCTTGGTGCAGGGCCGCGTGATGCCGACTGTGTCGCATTCCTGGAAGGCGTCGGAGCCGATCAGCGAGGTAGGCACCTGGCCGGTGAGGCAGACCAGCGGGATGGAATCCATCAGCGCGTCCTGCAGCGGTGTCACCGCATTGGTGGCGCCGGGGCCGGATGTCACCAGCAGCACGCCGGCCTTGCCGGTCGAGCGCGCATAGCCTTCGGCCGCATGGCCGGCGCCCTGCTCGTGCCGGACCAGAATATGCTCGACCTCATCCTGCTGGAAAATCTCGTCATAGATCGGAAGGACCGCGCCGCCCGGATAGCCGAAGATGTGCTTGACGCCGTTGTCCTTCAGCGCCTGCACCACCATCTCCGCGCCAGTCATCTCGGCTCTTGGCATTTCGCGCCGCTCGTTCTGTCTATTGCTCATCGGTCTGGTCCCGTACTGTCCGCCGTCTGGCGATTGCTGGTCGTTTATTTGGATTTCAGGCAATAAAAAAGGCCCCCGAGGGAGCCTGTGTGATGCGCATGGGAGGTTTTCGCCCGGCGGTTACACCGCCTTGCCCACGCGCCTGCCTACGAGAATGAGTGCCGTCTTCATGGTCGCGGACACTAAGGGCGCGAAAGGCGACCTGTCAACGGCAAAAATGACGCCTTTACGCCACTTGCCCGCTCAAGCCATTGAAAACGCGCCAAACTATTGGGGGGCGTGACGCAACAGAGATTTTGCCGGAATAGTTTGCGGATGCCGGTGCCCTATCCGGCCATGCCGCTCACCCAAGAAGCGATCCCAAGCCTGGAGGAAACTGATGCTCGACAAGGCCCCGAACAACAAACTTGCCCACCTGCTCGACAAATTCGGCGCAGCATTATCCGCCGGCGATATCGACAACGCCGTCGCCTGCTTTCAGGAGGATTGCTACTGGCGCGACCTCGTCACCTTCACCTGGAACATCAAGACCATGGAAGGGCGCGACCAGGTCCGCGACATGCTGGTGAGCCAGTTGGCCAAGACGAGGCCGTCGAACTGGGCGATCGCCGATGGCGAAGACGCTACGGAGAGCGGCGGGTTGCTTGAAGGTTGGATCGCCTTCGAAACAGCCGTGGCGCGCGGCTTCGGCCACATCAGGCTGAAGGACGGCAAGATCTGGACGCTGCTCACCACAATGGTCGAACTGAAAGGCCATGAGGAGCCGGCGGGTTTCGACCGCCCGCTCGGCGCAAAGCACGGTCATGGCAAGAACCGGCCGACCTGGAAGGAGGAGCGCGAGAAGGAGGCCGCCGAGCTCGGCTTCACGCGCCAGCCCCACACGCTCATCATCGGTGGCGGCCAGGGCGGCATCGCGCTCGGCGCACGGCTGCGGCAACTCGGCGTGCCGACCATCATCGTCGAGAAGAACGAGCGGGCCGGTGACAGCTGGCGCAAGCGCTACAAGTCGCTCTGCCTGCACGACCCGGTCTGGTACGACCATCTGCCCTATATCGATTTCCCGAAGAACTGGCCGGTCTTCTCGCCCAAGGACAAGATCGGCGACTGGCTGGAAATGTATACCAGGGTCATGGAGCTGAATTACTGGCCCTCGACCGAAGCCAAAAGCGCCACCTATGACGACAAGAACAAGGAATGGACGGTCGTCGTCCGCCGCGACGGCAAGGACATCACGCTGAAGCCGAAGCAGCTGGTGCTGGCCACCGGACAATCCGGCAAGGCCAACATGCCGAACTTCAAAGGCATGGACAGTTTCAAGGGCGATCAGCACCATTCCTCCAGGCACCCCGGCCCCGACGCCTATGCCGGCAAGAAGGCCGTCGTCATCGGCTCCAACAACTCCGCCCACGACATCGCCGCGGCACTTTGGGAAGCCGGCGCAGATGTCACCATGGTGCAGCGCTCGACCACCCATATCTCCAGGTCCGACACGCTGATGGAGGTTGGGCTAGGTTCGCTTTACTCGGAAAAGGCTGTTCAAAGCGGCATCACGACGGCCAAGGCGGATCTCATCTTTGCCTCCCTGCCCTACAAGATCCTGCACGAATTCCAGATTCCCGCCTATGCCGAGATGAAGAGGCGCGACGCCGGGTTCTACAAAGACCTGGAGAAGGCCGGCTTCATGCTGGACTGGGGCGACGACCAGTCCGGCCTGTTCATGAAATATCTCAGGCGCGGCTCCGGCTACTATATCGACATCGGCGCGTCCGACCTGATCATCGACGGTTCGATCAAGCTGAAAAGCGGTACCGAGGTAAAGGAGATCAAGGAGCATTCCGTGCTGCTTTCAGACGGATCGGAATTGCCGGCGGACCTCATCGTCTACGCCACCGGCTACGGCTCCATGAACGGCTGGGCGGCCGACCTGATTTCCAGGGAGGTCGCGGACAAGGTCGGCAAATGCTGGGGCCTCGGCTCCAACACGACCAAGGATCCGGGCCCCTGGGAGGGTGAGCTCCGCAACATGTGGAAGCCTACCCAGCAGGACGCTCTCTGGTTCCACGGCGGCAACCTGCATCAGTCGCGCCACTATTCGCAGTTCCTGTCGCTACAACTGAAGGCCCGGCATGAAGGCATCCCGACGCCGGTCTACGGACTGCAGAAGGTTCATCACAAGGGTTAGACTGGTTTCCGAGCCGCAGTCCAGCGAAGGCGCGGCCCTGGCCGCGCCATTGCTGAACGAGGCGTTGCCCGCAGCCACCGCGAGGCCCTGGCGCTCGCGCGCCAGCTGGGATTCACTGCATCCATCCGGCCGATATGCCGCCAGTCGACGGTCGCCATCGAAGCGGAAACACATCGGCTTTCTCCTCCGAGCTTTGCCGCCGGCTAAGCTATCTTTCAGCCGCGAACTTTTTCACCACGCGCTCCAGCAGCGGCACGTAATCGCGAAAGGCGCGCGTCTTCATGTCGGCGACCTTGCCGCCCTCGTCCCAGATGCGCACGCGCACCGCTTCGTCGTGGAATGGATTGCTGCGGAACTCAGCCACTTCCTCGGCATTCATCGGTCCGCCCTGCAGCGACAGCGTATGCACAGAGGCCGGCGACAGTCTGCTGAAATAGGTCGGGTCGGTGGCGCAAAGGTAACGCTTGGCCGAGACATGCAGCCGCACACATTCGACGATGACCGGGGGAAAGAAAGGCGCAAGCACCTCTCCGCCCGCCTCGTCATGGTGCTTGTCCTCGACGTCGTCCGGCGAATAGGTGCCGAACTCGCTGGTATAGTGGCCAATGTCGTGCAGCAGAGCCGCTGCCACCAATTCGTCCGGCGCGCCCTCCTGCTCGGCCAGCCACGCACCCTGCAGCATATGCTCGGACATCGTGACGGGCTCGCCGAGATAGGATTCCGCCCCGCGGCGCTCGAAGATATCGGCGATGAATTCGACGATGTTGCCTGCATTCAACTCGTTCGGGTTCATTCCGCCGCCTCCTTGAACCGATGCTCGATTGCCGCCAACGTCGACAGCAAGCCATCCTTGTCGGCGTAGCAGCCTTGGAGCCAACGCTTGCCGCTGCCGGAAAACGCCTTGCGCGCATGCATGACGCGGGTGTTGTCGACGATGAAGGATTGCCCCGCTTCGAGCTTGAACGTCACCTCGAAGGCCGGATCCTCGATCAGTTCGGCGAACCGGCGATAGGCCGCGTAATATTTGTCCATCTCGGCGAACGGCACGTCGACGGCCGGCGCCAGCGAGCGGTTGTTGAAGCGGATGCAGATGAGCTCCCCGTCGGGTCCGAGCTCGATCATCGGCCGCTTGGACCGCAGCCGCACACCCGACGAGCCGGCATATTCGAAGCGTGCCGGATGGGAAGAGAGCAGCCGGAAGCCCGCGGGGTTTTCCGCCTGAAGTGCCGCCGCCACCGCGAACCCGTCGACGACGCTGGATTCGCCGCCTTCGACCGTGTTCTCGATGCAGGCCAAGATCTGCAGCGTCGGCACCGGATCGCGATAGGGATTGTCGGTATGCGCCTGCAGGCCGAGATTGGTGTAGGCGAGATTGTTTGGATTGATCTCGGCGCGCACCTCGAACCAGCGCCCGTAATTGGTCTCCCGTATATAGCCGAACAGGTCGGCCACCTTGCACAGTGCGCCGGATTCGGCGGGCAGGCCGTCCATGACTGCAAAGCCGTAATCGCGCACCGCGGCCAACCATTGCCGCAGCACATTGCTGTCGCGACCGGCGTCGGCATAGACGGCGCGCGGCACGGAATTCTGCATCGTGGCTTTGGTCCAGCGCCGTATGTCGCTTCCCGTCCAGCCGGGCTCGCGAGCCTCCTGTCGATCGTAAGCATGGCTGCGAAGCCAGCTTGCGGGAAAGCCGACGGTCTTGCCTTCGGGAACGAACGTGACTTCGAGCACCTCGCCCCTGATCGAAGCCGCGCCGATCCGCGTCTCGGCCGGAATGTCGAGGATTGTGATCAGCCGCTGGCCGTTGCCGGCGCTGCGCGTCTTGTCGTCCAGCGCATTGTCGCGCAGCCACATGGCATGGAAGCGGCTGCGCGCTCCATCCTGCCAGCCAAGCTCGATCGTTCGTCCCTCGTCGCCCAGCGTTGCTCTCGTCAGCATGCCCCACAAGCTCCCAGATTTCCAACCCGCTACTGCGAGCATGGATTGCATGCTGACTTTACCACAGGCATAATTCAAATTATCGTTTTACGGGTAATGACGCTAAATTTGTGATGACTGGAAGAGCCTTGGATAGAATCCCTCCTCTCGACTGGCTGCGCAGTTTCGAGGCAGCCGCTCGCCTGTCGAATTTCACCGCCGCGGCTGCTGAACTCGGGCTCACCCAGGCCGCCGTCAGCCAGCACATCCGCTTCCTGGAAGAGCGGCTTAGGACGCGATTGTTCGCGCGCCTGGCGCGCGGCGTGGCTCTGTCGCCGGAGGGCGCGGCCTACCTCCCCCACATCCAGTCGGCATTCGCGACCATCGGCAACAGCACGAACGAGCTGTTCGAGCCGCGCGCGGTGCAGACCGTCAGCATCCGCGTTCCCATCTCCTTCGCCCTGCTGGTGCTGGTCCCGGCTCTTCCCGACCTGGCAAAGGCGCTGCCGCGCGTCAGGCTCGATCTGGTGACCATCCATCGGCCGACGGATTACGACCAGCCGGGATCGGCGCTCGACATACGCTTCGGCAACGGATCCTTTCCCGGGCGCGAGGCCGATCGTCTGACCGTCGAGCGGCTTGTCCCGGTTGCGGCTCCGACACTCGCCCGTGATGGCGATTGGACATCGTTGCCGCTGCTCCTGGTGGCCGGCGCGCGCGAGATGTGGGCGGAATGGTTTGCCGCGGCGGGACTTGCCGGCCATTCCCGGCGCTCACATCGCTTCGACAGTTTCGTCGCCGCCATGGAAGCGGCGAAAGCGGGAGCCGGAGCACTGCTGGGCTCTCGGCCGCTGGTCGACACCGCGCTCAAGGATAATGTCCTCGTCAGGCTTTCGGATTTCGAGCTTTCGAGCCCCTCGGGTCATTTCCTGACAAGGCCGTCATTGTCGCAGCCATCCGGCGCCGAGCAGGATTTTCGCCGCTGGCTTCTGTCGCGTATTGCCGGGATTTCAGGATAGCGGGTGGGCCGCTGCTCCTATCCCCTTCCAGTAGATAAGGGTACCGGTCAGCCCGCCATGCGGCTTCAGCGCATAGTCCGGGATCTCACCGGCCAAGGTGAAACCAAGTTTCTCATAGAGCCCGGCCGCGCCGTCCTCGCTCGCCGTGTCCAGTACCAGCAGCGTGCGGCCTTTCTCGACGGCCAGGTTTTCCGCGGCGCGCATCAGGCGCGTAGCGACACCTCTACCGCGATGGTCACGGCCGGTCATCAGCTTGGCGATCTCGGCGCGGTGCGGCTGGTTGGCCGGAAAGTCGAGCAGCAGGGTGACGGTGCCGGCAAGCGCCTCGCCCTGCCATGCGCCCAGCACCGCCCTTTCGCCGCGCGCCGCCGCGGCAAGCGACTTGCGCCAGAAGTCCCGTGCTGCTTCCGGCGACAATGGATGCATGAAACTCACCGATCCGCCGGCGGCGACGGTCTCGATCAAAAGATCGGCCAGCACTGCCGTGGTTGCCGCGTCATCGGTCAACGCCCGGATTTCAAGTGAGTTCATGCTGGTGCTCTCCAGGTGATGAAGCATCGGGGACAAGGTCATTCGAAATGGCTGATCCGCCTGCGCGGTCGCGACCGTCTAATTTCAGCGATACGCTCGGCGTCGTCCTCGCTGAGATGGCGGCCGCGCTCCAGTATCTCGAGCGTATATTCCTCATAGGTCAGCCCGAGCCGCTCGGCCCTTGCCAGCCGCATCAGCATGACGGCGTGGCTTGGCGCCTTCCAGGCCTCGTCATGGGCGGCTCGCCAGGCGAGGAAAATGTAGGCGTCGCCATTGCCCCAGGACGGGCCGTCATAGTCGTCGAGCGGCGGCCCGCCATTGTGCGAGCGTTTTGGTCGGCGAGACATCGGGATCAGTCCCTGACCAGCGCCACGAGATACTCCGCCGCATCCGGTCCGGGAGCATGAAAGACGCAGTCCGCGGGCGCGCCCAGCGCCAGGCAGTCACCGGGCTCGAGTCTGTGCACCGCATCGCCCTCGGTGAAATCGAGCCTCCCGTCGATCAGCCATATCTGCTGCTTGATGAAAGCATAGGATGCGGCCGGAAGGCTTACCTTGGTGCCTGCCGGCAGACTGACCCTGACCAGCTCGAGCGGCATCTGCGATGCCGGCGACAGATGCCGCCTGATGTAACCGGTCGCCGGATCCTGCCAGACCGGCTGCTCGCCCTTGCGCGAAAGTCCGCCGCCCTGCATCTCGGCCCGTGCGATCAGCGTCGACAGCGTCATGCCGAAGGCCGCCGCGATGCGCACCAGGAGTGCCGCGGTCGGACTGGTCGTAGCGCGTTCGATGGCGCTCAGCATTGCCTTCGAGACGTCCGAATGCTCGGCAAGCTCGGCCAGCGACCAGCCCCTCACCGTCCTTTCGGAGTGTATCCGTCTACCGATCGTAGCGGTAATGTCATTCGATATATCGGCCATTTGTCCAATATATAGGAATTACCAAAACTGAAAAGAGGCTGTTCGATCGAATTGCCGCGACTGGCTTAACCCCGCCTACACCATTCGACCTCACCTGACTTTAACCCCGATTGGATAGGGTCGACGCTCCAGGGGAATGGGACCAAGTCAGCCATGTTTGTCGAACGCGAAGCCTCCGTTGGCGAACCGACCTCGCAGGAGCGCCGCAATGCCCTGCAAAGCGACAAGCGCATTCTCGGCAACGTCGTGCAATGCGACGGCGCACGCGCCACAATCAGCGCCTATGCCGAGGATGCCGACGGCACGGTGACCGGCCAGTGGACGGTCGGCAAGATGATCTCCATCAATCTCGGCACCACGCGCACGGTCGGCCTTGTCTATGAGATCGGCAAATCGGATCGCGCCTGGAGCAACGAAGGCCAGAACCCGATCGAGGTCAGCATCGAACTGATCGGCGAAGTGCGCGACGGCGCAGAGCCGGGTGCCAGGCCGGTCTTTGACCGTGGCATCACCGCCTATCCGCATATCGGCGCTGTCGCCCATCGCATCCGCACGCGCGACCTGCAGGCGGTCTACGATCTCGCCGGGCGCCATTCGGTCACCATCGGCACACTGTCGCAGGATGAGTCGATCGACGCCAACATCGCCATCGACGACACGCTGGCGCGTCATTTCGCCATCGTCGGCACCACCGGCGTCGGCAAATCCACGGCTGTCTCGCTGCTGTTGCGCAAGTCGATCGAGGCACGGCCGGATCTGCGCGTGCTGATCCTCGATCCGCATAACGAGTTCGCCGCCTCGCTGCCGGAATATTGCGTCAAGGTCGATTCCAAGACGCTCGACCTGCCGTTCTGGATGTTCAGGCTGGAGGAATTCGCCGAAGTGCTGTTTCGCGGCCGCGAGACGGTGCCGGAGGAAGTCGATGTCCTGCGCGACCTGATCCCGGCCGCCAAGAACCTCTACCGCAACCCGAGTTCCGGGACCTATGTCAGGCGCGGCAGCGATGCGCTGACGGCGGATACGCCGGTGCCCTATCGCATCGCCGATCTCATCAAGCAGATCGACGAGCGCATGGGCATGCTCGAAAGCAAGACCGATCGTCCGACCCTGAAATCGCTGAAGACGCGCATCGAATCGGCAGCTGCCGATCCGCGCTATCGCTTCATGTTCAATTCGCGGCTGATCGAGGACACGATCCACGAAACGATCGGCAACATCTTCCGCGTCCCCAGCCATGGCCGTCCGGTGACCTGCTTCGAGATGGCGGGCATGCCCTCGGAAGTCGTCAACTCGGTCTGCTCGGTGCTGGCGCGCCTGGCCTTCGATCTGGCGCTGTGGAGCGAGGGCCGGCTGCGGCTGCTTCTGCTTTGCGAGGAAGCGCACCGCTACATGCCGGCGGATCCGCGCCTCGGCTTCGCGCCGACCAGACACGCGCTGTCGCGTATCGCCAAGGAAGGCCGCAAATATGGTTGCTATCTGGGCGTCGTCACCCAGCGTCCCGGCGAGCTCGATCCGACCATCCTGTCGCAGTGCTCGACCTTCTTCGCCATGCGGCTTGCCAACGAGCAGGACCAGGCAATTATCCGCTCGGCGATCGCCGACTCTTCAGCTTCGACACTGGCGTTCCTGTCCTCGATGGGCCAGCGTGAAGCCATCGCCTTCGGCGAGGGCGTGGCGACGACCATGCGGCTGAAGTTCGAGAAGCTGTCGCAGGAGTTCATCCCCGGTACCGCGAAGGGCGAGCTGATCGAGGCCTCGGTGGACGGCAACGACGTCGATCTGGCCATGATAGTCGAGCGGCTTCGCAATGTGCCGAAGCCGCAGCAGGCGATGGCCTTCGCCGAGGCGGTGGACTCTTCCCGCCAGGCCGGCGACCCGGATTATAAGAAGCCGGCCGGTGCCGCGCGCGTGCAGCCGGACGATGACTTCGACACACGCTACGGCCTGAAGCCCTCAACCTTCGGCATGCGCCAGCTGAACGATTGAGCCTCCGTTCTAGCCGAAGCCGGTGCGAATGGATAAATCCCGTCAGGAAATTCGTCAGGCTGAGTCGAGTGGAGTCGCTGTCGAGAACCGGAGCGGAGCGGACATAAAGTCCGTGAGCACCGGAAGCGGAGAAAGCGGCTCCAGGCGGCCAGCCTCACGAATTTGATGATGGAATTTTAGGCGCAGACGCGGTTGCGGCCCAGCTTCTTCGCCTCATAGAGCTGGCGGTCGGCGCGGCGGTAGAAGTCCTCCGCGCTCTCCTTGTGGTCCCAGACGGCAAGGCCGACGCTGGTGGTGACCTTCAGCCGCACATTGCCAGACAGGATCGACATGCTGGCGATCGCCTTGCGTATGCGCTCGGCGAATCTGGCAAGCAGCTCGACATCCATGTTGGGCGTGACGACGGCAAACTCCTCGCCGCCCAGCCGCGCCACCACATCGTGATAGCGCGTCATACCTCTCAGGCAACTGGCGACGGCCCTCAGCACTTCGTCGCCGACATCATGACCATGCGTGTCGTTGACCTGTTTGAAATGATCGAGATCGAGGATCATCAGTCCGACCGGCCTGTCGATGCGGCGAAACTCATGCAGATATTCACGCAGCGCATCGTCGAAATAGCGGCGGTTCTGCATGCCGGTCAGACCGTCGGTGAGCGCCGCCTGCTCGAGTGTCTGCGAACGGGCGCTGAGCGAAACCGTCATGGCCCTGAGCTTGCCCTCTTCCCGCACCTGGCCGCGGATCAGCGGGTAGATGAAGAAGGTGCCGAAGAACAGCGCGGTCGCCAGCAGCGCGCCGGTCACGAACAGCAATTTGTTGAGATAGATGATTTTGTCGATGCGCGACGCGGCATCGAGGTCGGCGGCGATGTCCTGCAATTGGCCATAGGCATGGAAGGTCACCAGGCCCGCGGCCATGATCACGAAAATAAAGACGAAAAATGCGGATTCCGCCTTATGGAAACGCATCAACTCCCCGCGGTACTGTAACCCTTGACGTTATGGCATGGCGGACCTTACGGACAGTTTAACCCGGACAACCTTTGCGAGAATTAGAGCCAAGGATTTTAAGTCTTTGATTAAAAATGGTATTAGTCAGCCCAGGGCTGCCGGCTCATCGCCCGGCCGCAGCCTGCGCCACTCCGCGCCCAGCTGATGCCTGAACCAGGTCGACTGGCGCTTGGCGTACTGCCGGGTCGCGATCTTGGCGCGCTCGATCGCCTCGGGAAAATCCGATTGTCCGGCCATCGCCGCCTGCAGCTCACGCACCCCGATCGCTTTCATCGCCGGCAGGTCCGGGTCGAGGCCGAGCGCCATAAGCTGACGCACTTCGTCAAGCGCGCCCTTGTCGAGCATCTGATCGAAACGCGCCTCTATGCGCCGCACCAGTTGCTCCCGGTCGGGCTCGATGACCAGAAAGCGCGCGCTGTCGCGGTCGATCAGCGGGCGGCCGCGCGTTGCCTGCCATTCCAGGATCGAGCGTCCCGAAGCGTCGAGCACTTCGAGCGCCCGCACGATACGCTGACCGTCGGTCGGCCTGAGTTGCATGGCGACAGCCGAATCCTCATGCATCAGCCGGCGATGCAGCCTTTCGGCCCCTTGTTCCTTGAGCTCATAGCGCCAGCGATCGCGGACGGACGCCGGAATGTCCGGCATATCCGAGATGCCTTCCGCCAGCGCGCGGAAGTAGAGCCCGGTGCCGCCGACGAAAACGACCGGACGGCCCGACAGGGCGCCGTCGTCGATCAGCTTCGTCACGTCGCGCAGCCAGGCGCCGGTGGAATAGGCCGTGGAGGGATGCACATGACCGTAAAGGAAGTGCGGCGCGCGTGTCATTTCGGAGGCGGTCGGCCGCGCCGTCAAGACTTCGAGCACCGAATAGCCTTGCATGGAATCGGTATTGACGATCACGCCTCCCTTGCGCTCGGCAAGATCGAGCGCCAGCGCCGACTTGCCGCTGGCGGTCGGTCCGGCTATCAGGATCGCGTTCTTGACGCGGCCTTCGCCCGCCTGCCTGCTGGAATTCTCGATGCCGCTGATCGCCACGCTAGTGTCCCGTCCAGAAGCCCGCGCCGTGCCGGCCTCGCTTGCGAATATGGCCTTGCGGGCCGCCGGCGCAAGCACCGTTCATTGGCTGGCTGAAGACGTCGCCTGCGATCTCGTTTTGCCACAGACGCCGGATATCGGCGTAATGACCGCCAATCTGCGCGCCGCGCTGGCTTCCGAGCCAGTCGACGTCATCGTCCAGCCCGCCGAAGGCAGGAGGAAGAAAATCCTACTCGCCGATATGGATTCGACGATGATCGACCAGGAATGCATCGACGAATTGGCCGACGAAATCGGCGTCAAGGACCATGTGGCGGCGATCACCGCGCGCTCGATGAATGGCGAGATCGCCTTCGAGCCCGCCTTGCGCGAGCGCGTCGCCTTGCTGAAAGGCCTCGACACCGCAGTGGTCGACCGTATCATCGCCAACCGGCTGACGCTCGCCGGCGGCGGCCGTGCGCTGGTGCAGACGATGCGCGCCAATGGCGCCTGGACGGCACTGGTTTCGGGCGGCTTCGACGTCTTCACCAGCCGCATCGCCGCCATGCTGGGGTTCCAGGAAAACCGGGCCAACCGCCTGATCGAGAAAGACGGCGAATTCACCGGCATGGTGGCCGAGCCGATCCTCGGCCGCGCCGCCAAGGCCGAAGCGCTGCTCGACATCGCGGCGAGACTCGGGCTGACGACCGAGGATGCCATCGCGGTCGGCGACGGCGCCAACGACCTCGACATGATCCGTCTTGCCGGCACCGGGATCGCGCTGCACGCCAAGCCGGCGGTGGCCGAACAGGCGCGGATGCGCATCGATCACGCCGACCTGACCGCGCTGCTCTACCTCCAGGGCTATCGCCGCGAGGAGTTCGTCGAGTGACACCTATTCGAACCGAGCGCCTTATCCTGCGCAACTGGGAGGATCGCGACCGCGCGCTGTTCCACCGCATCAACTCCGACGAACGCGTGATGGAGTTCTTTCCGTTTCGCCGCGACCGCGCTACCGCCGACGCCATGATGGATGAGTTCCGGTCCTGGATCGCCGAGGACGGCTATGGTTTTGCCGCCGCCGAGATGGCGGCCACCGGCGAATGCATCGGCTTCGTCGGCCTCCTCGAAACCGATCATGTGCCCTCCTTGCCGGCCGGCACGATCGAGATCGGCTGGCGGCTGGCGCCCGAATTCTGGGGCAAGGGCTATGTCACCGAGGCGGCGGAGGCCTGGCTCGCCTACGGCTTCGACACGCTGGGCGTCAACGAGATCGTCTCCTTCGCCGTGGCCGACAATCATCGCTCCACCGCCGTCATGAAACGCCTCGGCATGAGCGCCGACCCGGCCAGCGATTTCGACCATCCCGACATTCCGGACAGCCACCCCGCGCTCAAGCGGCACGTGCTCTACAGGCTTTCGGCCAAGGATTGGCGGGCAAGAAAAAAGGCGGCTAATTAGCCGCCTTTTTTTGATTTCGCCGGATCGAAAGCTCAATCCATCCGGATCGTCACGAAGCGCAGTTCGCCGGTCTTCGAAGCCAGCATCAGCAGCGCGTTCTTGCGGCCCTGTTCCTTCAGCGCGCCGATCCGGTCCATCACGTCCTTCGGCGTGCCGACCGATTCCTGCGCGATTTCGGTGATCACCTCGCCGGGCTGGATGCCGCGCTCGGCCGCCGCCGAATTCTTGGCGACATCGGTGACGACCACGCCCGACACGTCGGCGGCGATGCCGAACTTCTGCCGCGTCTGGTCGTTGAGCTCGCCGACCGTCATGCCGAGCACCGAAGCCGTCGACACCGGAGGGGTTGCCTTGTCGCCTTTGTCCTGGTCGGTGCTGCCGTTCTCGCCGCTGGCCAGCTTCTCGCCGTCCTCGAGCCGGCCGAGCGTCACCTTCACGGTCTGCTCGACGCCTTTGCGCACGATGACGACGTCGACCGCCTTGCCGACCGGGCTTTCGGCGACGACGCGCGGCAGGTCGCGCATTTCATGGATATCCTTGCCGTCGAACTTGAGGATGACGTCGCCGGCCTGCACCGATCCGTTGTCGACCGGTCCGCCCTTGATGACGCCGGCCACCAGCGCGCCCTTGGCGGTCGCCATGCCGAGGCTTTCGGCGATGTCGTCCGTCACCGGCTGTATGCGCACGCCAAGCCAGCCGCGCCGCGTCTCGCCATACTGGCGGAGCTGGTCGACGACGCCGGCGGCGAGCTGCGAGGGAATGGAGAACCCGATACCGATCGAGCCGCCCGACGGCGAGATGATCGCCGTGTTCATGCCGATGACCTCACCGTCGGCGTTGAACAGCGGACCGCCGGAATTGCCGCGGTTGATGGCGGCGTCGGTTTGGATGAAATCGTCATAAGGGCCGGAATTGATATCGCGGTTGCGCGCCGAGACGATGCCGACCGTCACCGTGCCGCCGAGGCCGAACGGGTTGCCGATCGCCATCACCCAGTCGCCGACGCGCATCTTGGTGGAATCGCCGAACTTCACCGCCGTCAGCTTGTGGCCCTTGGGTTCGACCTTCAGCACCGCGACATCGGTCTTGGTATCGGTGCCGACCAGCTTCGCCTTCAGCGTGATGCCGTCGGAGAAATTGACCTCGATGTCGTCGGCATCGGCAATGACGTGGTTGTTGGTCACCACGATGCCCTGCTCGGCGTCGATGACGAAACCGGACCCGAGCGACTGGACTTTCTGCGCCGCACCGCCCTTGTCGCCACCGCGGTTCTTGAAGAAATCGTCGAAAAAATCCTGGAACGGCGAGCCCTCGGGCAGTTGAGGCATCGGCACCGCGCCCGGCCCTTCCGTGCCTTTCACCGTCTGCGAGGTCGAGATGTTGACCACCGCGCCGAGCAGGCGCTCGGCGAGATCGGCGACCGAAGGCGGCCCGTCGGAGGCGATCGTCGGCGTGACGAAGGACGGAACGGCAACAATGCCGACCACGAATGCCGTGGCGCCGGCGAAGAACATGCGCCGCGCCGCGCGCAACAGGGTGTCGGATATCATCGTGGCCTCCCGGTGTTCAAGAAAAGGAAAGGCGCGCTACCGCAAAGACGCCTGTCCCGTTCATGTTGGCAAAAAATACGGCACGTTTGCGGCTATAGCTATCGGCGGAGGATAAATCGTCAATCGCCGCGGCACTAGGGTATGATGTCGTGTGAAGCGGTTTTTGGACGACATCATGCCCTATTTCTTTGATTTAGAGACGGATTCAGATTTCGGGTCGATTCGACCTGAATCATCCGGCTCTAAGAAATTTTCATCGGCCGCGAACCAGCCACACAATGGCGACGCCGACGGCGATTGCGGCCAGCCCCCCGATCCGCAGCGCATTCTCGGGCATCGACAGCACTTCCGTCGCCAGTTTCCGGGCCAAGCCCGGAAACCCGCCATAGACCAGGCCCTCTATCACCAGGACCAGGCCGATCGCCGCGACAAAGTCCTGCACCGCCGCTACTGGGCGGTGCTGGGTTGCGCAGCCGGTGCCGGTGCCGCCGGCTGTCCCGTTCCGAGTTGCGATGCCGCCGGCTGCCCGGGCTGAGGCTTGCTCTCCGGATCGCGGAAGTAGCGGAAGAACTCTGACTCGGGCGAGAGCACCATCGTCGTTCCGGCGTTGTCCAGCGCCGTGCCGTAGGCGTTCATCGAGCGATAGAAATCGAAGAAGGCCGGATCGCGCTTATAGGCGTCCGCGAAGGTCGCGCTGCGTTGCGCCTCGCCTTCGCCGCGAAGGATCTCCGATTCTTTCTGCGCCTCGGCGACGATCTCGACGACCTCGCGGTCGGCCCGCGCCCTGATGCGCTGTGCCGCCTCGTTGCCGCGGGCCCTCAGCCGCTCGGCCTCGGCCAGGCGCTCGGCCTTCATGCGGTCGTAGGTCTGTTGCGAGACCTCCGCCGTCAGATCCGTCCGGCGGATGCGCACATCCTCGATGTCGAGACCGAGCGATGTCGCATCGGGGCGAAGCTGATCGCGCACCTCGCGCATCATGACGCCACGCTCCTCGGAGAGCGCGGCCTCGAAGTCGCGCAGACCGTAGACACGGCGCAACGCCGCATCGAGACGCGTCCTCAGCCGGGCTTCGGCCAGTTCCACCTGTCCAGATACCGCCGCGCGGAAGGTGCGCGGATCCGAAATGCGATAGGCGATGAAGGCATCGACCTCGTAGAACTTGCCGCCGGAGACCTGGACGCGGATGTTGTCGAGGTCGAAGCGCATCACGCGCTTCTCGACCATTTGCACGCTGTCGGCATCGAAGAAGGCGAACGGCGCCTTGAAATAGACCCCAGGCTCGCTCTTGACGTCGATGATTTCGCCGAACCTCAGCACGATCGCCTGCTGGCCGGCATTGACCACGAAGATCGAGGAGTAAAGCAAGAACAACAGGACAGCCGCGATGACGGCGACGATGGGAAGACGGTTGGCCATCACTGGTTACCTCCCGTCGTGCCGCCCATGGGGACCGGCGCCGTCTGCGCTTTCGGCTGCAATGCCGGCAGCGGCAAGTAAGGCAGCACGCCCTGACCGTTGCCCTGCTCGACGACGACCTTGTTCGAGTCCTTCAGGATCTTCTCCATGGTTTCGAGATAAAGGCGCTTTCGCGTGACGTCGGGCGCCTTGGCGTATTCGTTGTAGACGGAGATGAAGCGCTGCGCCTCGCCTTCCGCCTCTTGCACGACGCGGTTCTTGTAGGCGGCTGCGTCCTCGCGGACCTGCGCCGCCTGGCCGCGCGCCTGGCCGAGTTTCTGGTTGGAATACTGATTGGCCTGCTCGACGAACTTGTCCTCGTCCTGCTCGGCGCGCTGCACCTCGTCGAACGCATCGGCCACCTCACGCGGCGGCGCCGCGTCCTCGATCGAGACCGCGTTGACCTGAAGGCCCGTCTTGTAGCCATCGAGCGTGCCCTGGATGATCTCGCGCACCCCGGTTGCGATGCCCTGGCGATCGTCGCGGAAGATGTCCTGCGCCGGGCGCCGGCCGACGACTTCGCGCATGGCGCTCTCGGCGACCTGGGTCAGCATGCCGTCGGGATCGGAAACATCGAACAGATAGGCCCTGGGATCGGAGACCTGGTAGGCAACCGAGAACTGCACGTTGACGATGTTCTGATCGCCGGAGAGCATCAGCCCGGAGCCGCTGGTCGCGCCGCCGCCGATGCTGACAAGCTGCTCGGAGATCTTGGCGGTTTCGACCGTTTCGATCGGCCACCAGTGGAAATGCAGGCCCGGCTGCGAAAGCTCGGACTTCGGCTGGCCGAAGCGCAGTTCGACCGCAACCTCGTCGGGCTGCACGGTGTAGATTGCCTTGAAAGCCCACAGCACGACGAGTGCCAGCGCGATCAGCCCGAGCACGGCCGGGCTGGCGCCGCCGCCGCCCGGAAGCGCGCGCCGCAGCCTGTCCTGACCACGACGGATGATGTCCTCGAGATCGGGAGGCGAACCTTGCGGGCCGCTTGGCCCTTTCGGTCCTTGCCCCCAAGGCCCCCCCTGATTGCCGCCGCCGCCCCATGGGCCGCCGCCGCCGCTTTTGTCGTTCCAGGGCATGAATGTCCTTTCGCTCGGTTCCCTCAGGCCTTACGGCGCAATCCTAGCGCATGACTGCGAAAACCCATATCGGTTTTCGGAAAGGAATCATGCGCCAAAATCAAAGTTTTACAGCAGACCTCTTGCGCGTCCGGTTTGGGCGCGCGCCGCTGTAGCATCGTTCTTCTATAGGGACGCCTTGACCCGCTTTCAACGCGATGTGCCATCGCCACCGTGCGATTTGGATCGGTAGCGACCCTTTGTCGTCGTCAATGAGCGTCGCGCCGGCGTTCGTACACCGTATAGCGCGTGGCGTGGCTGTCCTTTTCGCCGGCAGGAAAATCCTCGACGCTAACGACTTGCCAGAGGCTTGGGTCGATCGGCGGGAAATGCGCATCGCCATCGACGCTGGCCAGCACATGCGTGACATGCAGGCGGTCGGCAAGCGGCAGGGCCTGGGCATAGATCTCGCCGCCGCCGACCAGGCAGATCTCGTCCGCGCCCGCCATGCAGCGGCCGCGCACCTTGGCCAGCGCGATCGCCTCGTCCAGGGAATGGGCTACCTCGATGCCCTCGGCGCGCCAGGCCCTGTCGCGCGTCACCACGATGTTGAGCCGGCCGGGCAGCGGCCGGCCGATACCTTCATAGGTCTTGCGGCCCATGATGATCGGCTTGCCCATCGTGTCGGCCTTGAAGCGCTTGAGATCGGTGGAAAGCCGCCACGGCAGGCCGCCTTGGCGTCCGATCACGCCGTTTTCGGCAATGGCGACATAGATCGCGATGTCCATCAGCCGCCGTTCCCGCCCTTGTCCGAAGGCTTGAGCAGCAGGACGTCGATGTCGTGCTCGGGATAAAAATCCTTGGCCGTCAACTCGAACGTCGTCGGGCCGACCTTGCGGACATTGTCGCCGCAGAAGGACACCAGATTGTCGGCGCTGCCCTTGTCGATGGTCAGCTTGAAGTCGCCTATGGTTCCCGCCGCCCAGTTGCCGCCGGTGGTCAGGATATAGGCGATGCGGCTCTCGTAATATTTCGGGTAACCGTCCGCATTCGCCTTGGCCGCCTTGCGCACCGCGTTCTCGAATGTCTGATCCATGCAATAGCGGCTCTTGTAGGTATCGTATTGCGGGTTCTGGAACTGGCCGTCGGAAAAGAAGCTGACCGAGGACGTGCCGCCGACGCTCGGCTTGTAGCGGTGCGAAACGTGGACCTCCTTGTTGGCAGGGAAGGTCGAGCGCCACCAACAGGTCGAGCGCAGCTGCCAGAACGGCGTGTAGGAAGGCGTCGCGCCCTCACCGTTGTCCGCTTCCGGGTCCTCGATGATGATGCCGCGGTTCTCCCAGTCCTCGGCAACTGCCTTCGGCAATTTCGCCAGCGCCGCCTTGGCGGCATCGCCGAACGGGTTGAACGGCACATTCTGCGCTTTCACGTCGGCGCTGATGTCTATACCCAGCGCGAAAACCTTCTGTTCGAGTTGTGGTTTGGCGGCGACGCCGTCAATGGTCACCTCGAAACCGAGGAAATTGTCGCTCTGGTTCTCCGGGATCGCCGGCATTTCTTCGGGATCGCCGGAAATGTCGGGCATCGGGAAGGCAACGAGCGCATCGACATCCTTGTCGGTGTTGTTGCGGAACACATAGTCGACGGTCACCTTCTCCGGCGAAATGAAAAGGTCCTCGCTTTGCATGGCGACGGCGTCGCTGCGCGACAGAATCAGGCCGCCGGTGCCGAGTTCGGCGACGGAATCATTGGCGAAGGCCGGAGCGGCCATGACTGCCAGCGCTGCGGTCAGTACGGTGCGTAACATGGACCCCCCTGTCTGCGGCGATACCGGGACCGGCCGGATGCGCCCTTTCCATCTACCGTTTCAAGACGGCGTTTCAAAGGCCTTCCTCACCGGTTACCGGGACTTCTGGACACCGTGCCGCCGATCGGGCAGGAGATCGCCATGCGCAAGCTTCTCGTCATCGGCATCGGTGCCGGCAATCCCGACCACATGACGGTCCAGGCCATCGACGGCCTGAACCGCGCCGACGTGCTGTTCATTCCCGACAAGGGAGCCAAGAAGAACGATCTCGCCGATCTGCGCCGGCAGATCTGCGACCGTTTCGTGACCAATCCCAAATCGCGCCGGGTCGAGTTCGATGTGCCGGTTCGGGCCGAGCCGACATCGTCCTATCGCGTGACCGTCGACGACTGGCATGAAGCGATCGCCGAAATCTATGAGACCCTGATCCAAGACGAGCTTGCCGAAGATGGCTGCGGCGCCTTCCTGATCTGGGGCGACCCGTCGCTTTATGACAGCGCGCTGCGTATCCTCGAACGCGTTCGCCTCAGAGGCAATGTCGGTTTCGAGCTCGAGGTCATCCCCGGCATCACCGCGATCCAGGCGCTTGCCGCCAGCCACGCGACCGCACTCAACCGCATCGGCGATTCGATCCTGGTGACGACCGGCCGGCGGCTGACCGAGGAAGGCCTGCCTGCCAATGCAGGCTCGTTGGTGGTCATGCTCGACGGCAAATGCGCCTTCAACACGCTGGCCGACAGGGATGTCTTCATCCACTGGGGCGCCTATCTCGGCACGCCGGACGAAATCATCATCTCCGGCCGGTTGGCCGATGTCGGCGCCGAAATCGAAAAAGTCCGCGAGGAAGCCCGGCGAAGGAAGGGCTGGATCATGGACACCTATCTGCTGAGGAAGCCGGAGGAATAGGCAGTAGGGATTGGGCAGTAGGCAATAGGGAACGACAGCACCTACTGCCTACTGCCTACTGCCTACTGCCTACTGCCTACTGCCTACTGCCTACTGCCTACTGCCTACTGCCTACTGCCTACTGCCTACTGCCTACTGCCTACTGCCTACTGCCTACTGCCTACTGC